>CAYYHY010000106.1:0-8943 GCA_964471855.1 uncultured Oscillospiraceae bacterium
GGATTTGTCCCGCTCTTCTCCCTGCGACCCGGAGACCCGCGCCTTCGTGAGGGGGCCGTACAGCTTTGAACCGGCCAGGAAACGGTCCTTTTCCGGCAGAGCTGTGGCGAGGATATAGTTCACAGGGCGGCTGACATGGAACATGAGAGACCCCGGCGCCCAGCTGGAGCCGGACAGAAGAAGGGCATGAGGACCTGCCGGCTGACCGTTCTCATCGAAGCGGAGGTATGGAAGGTCGTTCATCAGACTGCGTCCGAATGCGGTCTGCCGGAAAAGGATCAGATCGTCTCCGTCTGCAAGCATGACCCCTGTCAGGTATCCGCAGGGCGGAGAGGGGAGGATCTTCTGCTGGCCGCTGAAAGAGCCGGCAAGAACAGACTGCATGCGGTCCCCGCCGGCGCCGTCTGTGTGTGAACGCTCATAGGCGCTGCCCAGCCTTTCCAGAAAGTCCTGCAGGAAAATGATGCGGATGATCAGCAGAAGCCGGGTTTCCAGCCAGGCAAGGCCGTCACTGGCCAGGTCAGCACCGTACTTTTTTGCCCATTCCCGCAGGAAATATGTGTCATCTCCGTCGCAGGAGCAGGCCACGGCACGCCAGAGCGGGGAGTGCTCCCTCCTGGAAAATTCGAAGCTGGCGGCGGCCGCCTCAAGCTCTTTGAGGGCGTCGCTGCTGAGGGGAAAAGCAGACGCAGAGCTGCTCTGCCCTGTGACGGGTTTGTCGAGGCTTGAGATCAGACTGAAGCTGGATGCCGCCCTGTTCCGCTTAACAGCGCTCCAGGTCTCCATGCAGTCGTGGAACGAGTTCACCAGGCAGCGCATGATGCCGGGTGTCCGGCTGTATAGGGCCATGAAGCTGTTCACATCCTCGTCGCGGTACCGGTCCGGGCTGCGCCTGGACATGTAGCCGGCGACCTCCTTCGGACAGGCGCCGATGCAGTCGTCAAAGCTGATTTTGGGAAGGAACTGGACGTCAAGGGCCCTCTGGACGCTGTCTGCCTCATCGAAAACCACCAGGTCGACATGGCGGAGGACAGTCTGCAGATACAGTTCCCTGTTCCGGCCGGTTCTGATCCGGGCATATCCGGCCGGCGTGGTGATGACAACAGGGGCGGAGGCTGCCGTCCGGATCATCTCAGTCCCGCAGCATCCGTCAAACCAGGGACAGCAGAAAGTCTCTCCGTCCCTGTGCAGGCTGAGGCACGGCTCCCGGCCGAAGGGCGGGACAGGGCTGCTGCTGTCCCCGAGGCTCTCCAGGGGGCAGAGGGGAGTGAGCATGCGGGAAATACGCCGGGAGAGAAGGAAGGTGTCTTCATCACACAACCGGTCGATGTATTTTTCACGGCCGGTGCGTCCGATCAGGGGGACGCTGCTGACGCCGAATCTGTGCAGATATTCGTCCAGCCGCAGGACATCTGTCACCGTGGGGAGGACGGCAGCAATGTGCTTTCCCTGTTCCTGGCACCAGACACAGAGGACCCGGAGCAGCGTGCTCTTGCCGGTGCCCACCATGCCGGCCACGTGTACGGTGCCTGAGACGTCAAGTTCGAGACACCCGCTGGCAGAGGTGCTGGTCACCTTCCTGAGGACTGTGTTCTTAAGAATCCGGAGACTGCAGTCGCCCGGGTCCTGGCGGGCCATGCGCTCCGCTGTCTCCAGCAGGGAACTGACAGGTATGCGCAGAGGGGGACGTGCACCTTTCGGTCTGCCGGGGGTACCGGCGGAAACTGCAGAAACCGGCAGCGCGGCGGGGATCCGCAGGACTGCAGGCCCCCGGGACATGTCTGCTGTCAGTTCCGCACCGGCCTGCGCCGGCCGCAGATCCGGCCGCGGATCAGGCTCATCCTCCCAGAGGTGCCGCCACTCCGCCAGGCGGTTTGCAATTGGATAGACCTGGCTGTCCGTCACCCTGACTTTCAGCCTGTCTCCTTCCTCGACCAGGTCGAATACGCGCAGACCCTCATATTCCGCCCCCCGGTATCTGTCGAGGCTCCTGCGCCAGACCTCTCTGTACCGGAACCGGTCCAGGGGTCCCGCTGCTGCGGCCAGCATGGCGTCCTCCGGAGAGGGACTGTCTGTGCCGATGATCTGGTACCTGCAAAGCATGAAGCAGGCGTCCCAGGCATCGGAGCCGGGGGAGGTCCTGTGCAGAAGCCACAGGACTGCCTCCACCGCAGCAAACTCCCACAGGCTCATGTTCCTGTTTTTAAAGGCGCTGCCCATGCCGGGGGAGTTTCTGTACAGGTCTTTCAGAGCGCCCATGTCAGAAACCCTCCTTTCCTGATGCTGAGGCGGCCTTCTTCAGCTGCCTTTCCAGACTGCTGACGGTTACGCATTTTATCTTCTCCTGACCCTGCAGGGTCCTGATGGCGCTGTTCACCTGGGTGACGTACCTCCTGCTTCCGGCGAGTTCATCCGGGACGGCGAAGAAACCCTGGGCATAGCTGCCCTGCGGAAAGGGATGTTCCCGGATGTGGCGGACCAGCTGTCCGGGATGCCTGTAGGCCTTGACGTCCACGGCCCACCACGTGTCTCCGGCTCCCGGGATCTGGACGGACAGGTCGTATATGTCCATTTCGGGCCACAGTTCGTACGTGAGGTGAAGTTCCTCACATTTCCTGGCAAGCTGAATCTCTCCTCTGCCGGGAAGGGCAATGAAGCGCATGATCCCCTTCTTGAGGCGCCTGAAGTGTCCGGAATCTGCAGGGATGGCATCTCTGCCCGGCCGGCCCGGCAGGCGGCAGGACCCGGTGCAGCAGACGGTGCTCCCGTCCGGCCTCTGCAGCATGGCCCACCCGCATGAGGGACAGCGGAAGTACCGGCACCCCTCCGGGGCGGCCAGCGGCTCGTATGCTTCTCTGAGAAGTTCCCCTGTCTGGCCCAGGAGGAAGACGGCGCTGCACGCCTCTGTCTCGGTGACAACCGGATGCTCAATCAGGAAGCGGCGGACAGAGGTGTAGCCTTCCTGCCCCAGGCTCCGCATCCTGTGAAAGTACTGGAGCTCATCCACGCAGTCTTCCAGATGCCCCCGCGGTTCTGTACCGCGGACCCTGCAGCGCTCCAGCAGCGTACAGCAGTCGGCGGAAGGGGCAAAGCACCGGCGCTCGCACAGGGGATCCAGGTCCCCGAAGATGAGGTCCTCAGGGGCGAGGCTGTTCCGGACCTCCTCAGTCCATTCATCGAACCATTCTGCCGGGGGACGCTGAAGGAACTCCCTGAAGAAGGCAGACTCGTCAGCCCAGTCCGGGAAACCGGTGAGGCCGCCGGATTCCAGACCGGTACGGAGCAGCAGGTCCATTCCCCGGCGGAGAAGACCGTTCCCGGGGTATTTTCCCCTGTTTTTCTCCATTGTCCGCTCCCTGACGGCAAGTCCGGCGGCTGTGAGGACCACGGCCTTCTCCACATTGTCTCTGTACACGCTGATATCTGTCGACAATGCAATAACCTCCTCTCATGTTCCGTATTTCCGGCCGGGCGGGGGAGGAGGTCTGCAGTTCCGGCAGCTGAACCGTGTCCCTGGTTCAGAGACATGTGTCTGCGCAGGCGGGATTCTGCCGGACGTCTGGCCGGCCCTGTCAGGGCATGACGAAGCAGAGGCTCTCATGACATCACCTTCTTTCTCTGCAGCGGCAATGTCAGTATAGGGCAGCCTCATGCCATGGTAAACCTGCACAGAGTGTGCAGCCCCGACGGGATGCGGACAGCGGTCCCCCTGTGTACCCTGGGGACAGCAGATGCACCGGTTCCTGCTGCCGGCGGACGGAAAGGCACAGATCAGCAGGTCTCCGATGAGCGCCGGAGATTCTCCCGCCTCTCGGACAGGGGCACAGTTTCGTTGTCCGGGTTTCTGTGCTGCTGCAGGAAGGACATGCGGGTTCCGCTGCTGTGGAAGTATGATGCCGCAAAAGCCGCAAAGTCCACTGCACCCAGGAGGCAGACAGCAGCCAGCTGGGTACGGGGAAGGCCGCCGTCGAAGACAGCATGGACGGCATCCAGGAATCTGTCCATGCAGGTGTTCCAGTCTCTGACATACCGCCTCACCGTGTCCTCCGAGACATGGAAGACCCCGCTGATGCGGCTGAAGGTCCAGTGCAGAAGGACCCGGCAGCTGACCATGAGCACCACCAGGGGTACGCTCATCGTCGAGTAGGGGATGAAGAGAGCTGGCATGCAGGCGTCTGTGGCGCGGCAGTCACGTTCCCTGCACTGCAGGCGGGGGACCGGAATCCGTGCTGTCATGAGGAAGCCTCCGCGGGTCTCCCCGCTGGCGCAGCGCCCGATGTAGCCGTTGAGGAGTCCGCACAGACGGATGCACTCCTTCCTGACGGCCTCGATATAGCTGTCCGGATATTCCAGACAGTCCCCGCCGGCGGACGCGCCGGAGAGCAGACCGGATTCTTCCGCTCTGTCCTGGATGGCGGCTCCAAGCCTGCGGCAGGCGTCACCGGTCCTTTCGTCCTCCAGGCAGCTGTCCACGCAGGCCCGGAGCTGTTCTGAGACCTCGTCCCCGGAACTGACGCCTGCGGGACACTCCGGGGGAGCAGAGACAGCAGCAGGCTTCCCTGGAACCGGGAGCGAATCCAGAAGCCCGGTCAGACTGGCAGCTGCGCGT
Source organism: uncultured Oscillospiraceae bacterium (assembly GCA_964471855.1). Lineage (GTDB taxonomy): Bacteria > Bacillota > Clostridia > Oscillospirales > Oscillospiraceae > Lawsonibacter. The sequence goes on from CAYYHY010000106.1 coordinate 4,610, forward strand.
CTGGCGGCCGCCGGATTCGGGACATACTCGGTAAAGCCCCGGTCGTAGGAGGCGCAGTACCCCTCAAACCTGCTGCCGCAGCCGGGGCGCGGGCATGTCAGAGCGGAGAGCTGGAGATCCAGAAAGCCTCGGATGATGGAAGGGACGGCGGTCCCGCAGCTGTCCCCGCCGATCAGGCCCATAAAAGCAGGCAGCAGTCCCCTCCTGGAACTGCTGCCGTTTTTCTGCGTGTTTTTGAAGATTCTGACCACAGCCGCTGCTCCTTTCCTCTTGCTGCAGCACTGGCTGCAGACCATGGCAGGCCGGATGATTCAGCTTTCGCATCTGTCTGAGAAGACCGCCCTGCGGAGTCCGCCTGGAGCGGGAATCAGAGACCGGTACAGAGATGCCGGCTGAACCCCTGTCTTCCGCTCTCGAAACAGACCGTCTGTCCCGGCGGGGATGATAAAGGAGAAGGCAGCAGGTCCCGGCTGGAACTGCTGCCGAAGTTCAGTGTCCCGGACAGGGATGCAGCGCCGGGGAAGGCAGCCGGCCCGGAAGACGGCTGTCCCAGTCCTTCCTGCGTGCGCAGTCCTACCGTCCGAAACGGAGGATGATGCTGCGGACCGAACCGTACCAGGCCCCTCCGAAGAGGTTCAGGTGGTTGAGAAGATGGTACAGGTTGTACAGGTCCCGCCGCTCCCCGTACCCGCTGAGAGCCGGAATCACCTCGTGATAGGCACCGTAGAACGCAGATGGAAGACTGCCGAAGAGCTCGGTCATGGCCAGTTCTGCCTCATGGTGCCCGGCATAAACAGCCGGATCGTAGATCCAGACCTTCCCGTCCGGACCGCAGTCGCAGTTCCCGCCCCACAGGTCCCCGTGGAGGAGGGAGGGGAATTCCGGTTCCGGAAGCAGGTCCCCGATCCTGTCCATCAGTCTGGAGGCCGCCCTGCGGAGTGCGGGGTCAAACCAGCGGCCGGCGGCCTGCAGCTGGGGCATCAGGCGACAGTCCCGGAAGAAGTCGGACCACCGCCCGCATGGGGTGTTCTTCTGAGGTGTGGCTCCGATATAGTTGTCATGGCGGAAGCCGAAGGGGGCACCGGGAGCGGTGAAAGAGGAGCAGTCAGCCCGGTGGAGGGCGGCCAGCTCGTGACCGAAGGTCTCCCAGTACCCGCGGATCTTCCTCCCCGGCTGCATCCACTCCAGGAGCAGGAACGCATCCCGTCCGGATGCGGCCTCCCCCAGAGCCAGGGGGCGGGGAACCCCGATGACCCCGGGGCTGCGCAGCGCGGCAAGTCCTTCCGCCTCAGCCTGGAAGAAGGATGCCCCGCGCCGGCGGTTCCGCTTGCAGAAGAGCCGGGTCCCGGTGGAGAGCGTGAGGCAGCAGGCCTCGTTGATGTCGCCGCCGGAGACCGGCTGTGTGCTTTTTATAAATGTATCGCGCCCGTACAGGCTGCGGACTGCCTCCTCCGGCGAGGAGGCAGAAAGAAGTTCCATGGCTGTTCCCTCCCGCTGCAGTTCTCCGGCAATCATACCACATCAGAGTCCTTTGAGGCAACGGTTCCTGCCGGCACTGCAGGAGGGACATCCCCGGGACCTGCGCTGGCGGAGCCCCGGGGATGCGGCATAAGTCAGATGTCCTCCTCAGGCTCCTCGTCGGGGCACTGGGGGAGGGAGTTCACCATGGCCCGGATCTCCTTGCCGGGCTTGAAGACAAGCTTGCGGCCGGGCGGGAGGACCAGGTCCTCCATGGTCTGCAGGTTGCGGGCGATGCGGCGGCCGGAGTTGCGGATGTAGAAGGCTCCGAACCCCTTGAAGCACACGGAGCGGTTCTCCGCCCAGGTGTCCCGCATGATCTGCAGGAAGGTGCTGACCAGCGCCTCGGCGTCGTGGCGGGAGAGACCGGTACGGCGTACCAGTTCAGAGGTGAATTCCTTGCGGTGCATGTTTGAGCTGTTCATAGACAGTCGTTCCTCCTTTCGAGTCAGGTCTGTGACTTCAGCCGGGCGGCCGCCCGGATCTGACCCCCGTTTCCCGGGCCGGGGCAACTCACTTCCTGTCCCTCAGGCGGTATTCTAACTGGCGCCTGCGCCCCTGCATAGACCGCGATTCTTACAGGGGATATAGCGCTGAGCTACAGCGCTTCACGCTTCCGGCCGCCTATGCGGCTGCGCACCTCCTCAATGAACTCCATGGAGATCTCCGAAAGAGGGAGACCGCGGATGGTGATATAGCCGAACTCGAACATCAGGTTCGGGGCCGGCTCCCCGATGGGCACAGCTACCGTGCGGCTGGAGCCGCTGCAGTCGCTGATCCCCACGCTGTACATGCTGCTCTCTGCGATGAGATGCAGCATGGCTCCCCGGGTGGACACGTAGATGGCCTTCGCAGGCTCCTGCTCCCCCTCCTGGCTGAACAGGTCGGGGAAGAGATCATCGTACTGGCCCAGGTAGCGGATGAAGCCGTAGGGCGCCAGGCTGCCCAGGGTCACGGGGCCGCCTTCCAGCAGGAGGGGGTGGTTCCTGGACAGGATAATATGAGGCTCCACGCTGGCCAGCAGGTGGTAGCTCAGCCCGCGGGAGGTGAACTTCCGGACCATCCTGTCATGGTTGCTGCGGGTGAAGTGGAGTACCCCCACGTCGCTCCGGCCGGAGAGCACGTCCTGACACACGTCCTCGGGAACCCCCTCGTAGAGGCGGTGAATGAAGGAGCTGTGGTCCTGGTGCCGGAGGACGACTTCGGTAAAGCTCTCCATGATGCAGGAGAAGCGGGTCATGGAGACAGAGAGGTGGGGCGATTCCTCGGAATCCCCCTCGGAACGGAACTGGATGCCGTCCAGCGTGCTGAGGATGTCGGACGCCAGCTTCAGCACCCGGCGCCCCTCAGGGGTCAGGGTCACCCCGTGGTTGCTGCGGAAGAACAGGGGTACCCCGAAGAAGTCCTCCAGTTCCCGTATGATCTTCCCCAGATGAGGCTGGGAGATGTACAGGGACTGGGCCGCCTTGTTGAAGGAGCCGATGGCCGCCGTGCGGACAAAGTACTCCAGGTACTTGAGGTTAAGATCGTGACGCATGATTACCTGCCTTTCAGAGCAGAAGGTGCTCTGGTTCATGTTGTACCATATTTGAAGGGCAGATTTCCACTGTCCGGCTGAACGTGTTTCGCATACCGGGTATGCACGGAAGCTACAGGCATTCTTTCAATGCAGGGAACACCCGGCGGGAGCACGGCTGCAGCGGCAGGCGGCGGGTCAGATCAGGAGCCTGCAGTCAAGCCGAAGCACCCCGGCGGCCGGCCGAAAGGCAGGAAGAACAACAAGACCCTGCAGCGGGAGAGGGAAGAACAGCTCCGCAGGGAACGGGAAGCCGCCGGAAAGGTTGAGGGGACAGCTCCTACTCCTGACAGCGGTGAATAATAACAGGGTCAGGAAGGCACTGCCTCCTGACCCTGTTTTTGAAAATATTGACCGCGTAACTGGCGGAGATATATTCGCGGAAATAATGGGAAGGTTGCAAAGAAATTCAGGAAGATCGCCGGACATGACGGCTTCATGGCTGTTCCCGACAACGGCCTGTCCGCCGCCATCTCCGCCGGCAACCTGGCTGCTGTCATTACCGGCACATGGGATACGGAGAATGTTGCTGAGAACTTCGGCGAGAACTACGCAACCTGCGCTCTGCCCGCCATGGACATCAACGGCGAGGCTGTGCCGTGCCGCGGCGTCACCAGCAGCAAGCTGATCGGCGTCAACCCCCATGCCGAGAATACCGGCTGGGCAGTCCTCCTGGCAGAGTTCCTGACTAATGAGGAGTCCCAGGTGGCCCGCTACGAGGCCCGCCAGCTGGCTCCCACCAACATCAATGCCGGCGCCAATGAGGAAGTCACTGCCAACAAGGGCGTTGCCGGTCTGGTGGCTGCTTCCGCTGTGGGCGAAGTGCAGACTGCCGGCGGCAAGTACTGGGATCCTGTCGCCTCCTTCGGCGAGCAGATCGCCCAGGGCACCATCGGCTCTGACGACACCGCCATCCAGGCGGCTCTGGATCAGCTGGTCGAAGGCGTGAATGCACCGATCGGCTGACCGCTGACGGAAGGTACAGAAATCTGAACGGGGGCGGCCCCGGTCCTGGTCTGCGGCCTGACCGGGACCGCCTGCATATCTTGCAATTGAGAGGGAACTTATGAAAAAAATCACCTCCGCGGTCGGCAGCTTCTTTTCCGGGCTGGCAGGGTTTTTCAGCAGGTTCGGCGAGGCGTTAGTAAAGGGCGATCTCTTTGTCAAGAGAGCGGCGCGGGGATACTCGGCTGCTTGCAGCCGAGAGGAGAGCGCCGCCTGCAATGGATGATGTTCCAAT
>CAYYHY010000107.1:0-8928 GCA_964471855.1 uncultured Oscillospiraceae bacterium
AGCCACGCCGAATGTTCCACGTGGAACAATAAGGAAACGGACCGAGAAGATCCACCTGGTGTGTAAAGACGGAAGCGCATGATTGTCATGCATGCTTGAGCCTCAGGTCTACAGGGGGAAACAGCAGGAATGTTCCACGTGGAACAATGCAGAGGGAGTGTACGGGAAGGACCGATCCGTGGAGTTCTCTGCCCTGGGGACAGGCTGGCTTGCCTACAGGAAGGAGAGGAAGCCACGCCGGATGTTCCACGTGGAACAATAAGGAAACGGACCGAGGAGAACCGCTGGGCGTAAAGGCGGAAGCACGTGATTGGCGTGCATGCCTGAGCCTCAGGCTGCAGGGGAAACAGCAGGAATGTTCCACGTGGAACAATTGTGAATTCACCTGACAGCTGAACAGAGACAGAAAAGGGTTCCGGGTTGTTCCCGGAACCCTTTGATCATCTGGCTGGAATCAGCACTTCTCGTAGATGGTGGCAACACCCATGCCGCCGCCGATGCACAGAGTGGCCAGACCCTTCTTGCAGTCGGGCCGCTTCTGCATCTCGTGGAGCAGAGTGACGATGATGCGGGCGCCGGAAGCGCCTACGGGGTGACCAAGAGCGAGAGCGCCGCCGTTGACATTCAGCTTGGCAGGGTCAAAGCCCAGCTCGCGGCCCACAGCGATGGACTGCGCTGCGAAGGCCTCGTTGGCCTCGATGAGGTCAATGTCGTCCATGGTCAGACCGGCCTTCTTCAGGGCAGCACGGGTTGCGGGCACGGGACCTACGCCCATGATCTTGGGATCAACACCGCCCTGGCCCCAGCTGATCAGCTTGGCCATGGGCTTGAGGCCGTACTTCTCGACCGCTTCGCCGGAGGCCAGCACGATTGCAGCGGCACCGTCGTTGATGCCGGAGGCGTTGGCCGCGGTTACACGCTGGGTGCCCTTGTCGGGGGAATCCTGGATTCCGGTGGGCTCGAAGGTGTGGACGACCTGGGGGTTGGGGGACTCGGGTCCTACGGGGAATGCGCCGCGGAGCTTGGCAATGCCGTCAGCGGTGACACCGGCGCGGGGGAACTCGTCCTTCTTGAACTCCACAATCTGCTTCTTCACCTTGACAGGGACAGGGACGATCTCATCGTCGAACTTTCCGGCAGCCTGGGCGGCCTCGGTCTTCTGCTGAGAGGCAGCTGCGAACTCGTCCTGCTCACGGCGGCTGATGCCCCACACGTCGCTGATGTTCTCAGCGGTGGTGCCCATGTGGTAGTCGTTGAACGCATCCCACAGTCCGTCCTTGATCATGGTGTCCACGAAGGTCTTGTCACCCATGCGGGCGCCCCAGCGGGACTCCATGGAGGCGAAGGGAGCAGCGCTCATGTTCTCGGTGCCGCCGCAGACGACGATCTCAGAGTCGCCGGCCAGAATGGAGCGGGCAGCTTCGATGACAGCCTTCATGCCGGAACCGCAGACCATGCCGACAGTGTAGGCGGGGACGGAGTAGGGGATGCCGGCCTTGACGGAGACCTGGCGGGCTACGTTCTGGCCCTGGGCACCGGTGAGGATGCAGCCGAGCATGACCTCGTCGACGTTGGCAGGATCCACATTGGCGCGCTTCAGAGCTTCCTTCACCACGATGGCGCCCAGGTCAACGGCAGAAACACCCTTGAGGGATCCGCCGAAAGAGCCTATTGCGGTACGGCAGCAGTTCACAACATACAGATCTTTCATCTGGTGTACCTCCATAGAAGTTTTTGCAGAATTGGAACAAATCCGGTCGTGCTTCCATTATAAGGGAGCTGAATTGAAAAAGCAACAGCAATTTCTCGTACGAAAACCCGTCCGTCAGGCTGTAATGGTGGTGCCCTGCACCCGCTGGTGCAGCATGCTGAGAAGCAGGGCGTGCTCCACCCGGCCGTCCAGGATGGATACCTCGCCTACGCCGTGGCGGACTGCGTGGATGCAGCCCTGAACCTTGGGAACCATGCCGCCGCCGATCAGGCCGGCGTCTATGAGCTCCTCAGCCCGGCGGGTGTCCATGCGGGGCAGACTGGTTTTGGAGTTGCTGCTGTCAATGAGGATGCCGGCGGTATCGGTCAGGAAGATGAGCCTGTCCGCGTGGAGCGCCTCGGCCACTGCACGGGCTGCGTCATCTGCATTGCAGTTGAGACCCATCCCGTCCTCTCCCATGGCGATGGGGGAGACAACAGGCAGAAAGCCTGCATCCAGGAGAGCCGTGAGGACCCGGGTGTCCACTTTTGTAATGGTGCCGACCCGTCCCAGTTCCGGGTTCATGACCGTGCCTGTAATGAGCCTGCCGTCCTTGCCGGAGATTCCCACTGCGTTGACCTCCAGCTTCTGCAGGTCAGCCACAATGGACTTGTTGACCCGGGCGGTCAGAGCCAGCTCCGCAGCGTCCAGGGCGGCCTCGTCTGTTACACGGTAGCCGTTGACGAAGGTGGTGGGCACCTGCAGTTTGTCCATGAGGGCGGTGATATGCTTCCCTCCCCCGTGGACCAGCACAACCCGGACGCCGACCATGCGCAGGGCAGCCACATTCTGAAGGGTGGTGTCCTCCTCCGCTTCCGCCTCGATGGCGGAGCCCCCGTATTTTACGACCACGGTCTGACCTTCCGCCCGCTTGAGGATGGGGAGAATGGACAGCAGAGAGCGGACCTTCTCCAGCCCGTCCAGCCCGTGAATCACGTCATACTCCCGGAGTGCAGACTGGGTGAAGTCCACATCCGAAGGGGTCGTGATGTACTCGGTGCCCCGCTTCTGCCGCGTCTCCGCACCCTTGCCGGTGATCAGCAGGACAGAGGGGCGGCTCCCCCGGTTCCAGCAGCCGAGGACAGCCTGGCGGATGGCCTCGCCCCGGTCCGGCTCAATGGAGTATTCGCAGCCCTGGCTCTTGACATTCTCCGCGATCTCGCGGCAGATGGAAAGGGTGTCTTCCTCCCCGGAGTCCTCCTCCGTAATGTATACGTGGTCTGAATACCGGCCGGCGACCTCGGCCAGGTCCCGCCGCCGCTCCAGGGCCTTCTTCCCGGGGCAGCCGAAGACCGCCACTATGCGGTGTCCGGGGTACTCCTCCACGGTGGACCGGAACAGGTTCTCGAAGGACATGCGGTTGTGGGCGTAGTCCACAATGGCGGTGACGGAGGAGTCCGAGTTGCTGTACACCTCCATGCGGCCGGGTACCCGGGCCTTCATCAGACCGACGTACACATGGTGCTCCGGGATGTTCAGCGCCTCGCAGACAGCGATGGCAGCCAGGGCATTCTCCACATTGAAGAGACCGGGCATGGTGAGCCGGAACTCCCGGAAGTAGCGGGGGGTCCGGACCCGGAACAGGATGTCGCTGCCCCGCTTGCGGATCTGGGAGCCGAAGACATCCGCCTGCCGGTCCTTCTGGGAGAAGGTTATGTACGGCTTTCCCGTGGCCTCGGCCGCCTCCAGGACCCGGTCGGCGTGGTCGCAGTCCAGGTTGACGCAGTTGATGCCGGCCTGGGAGAAGATCCTCAGCTTGGAGGTGAAGTAGTCCTCGAAGTCCGGGTGTTCAATGGGGGATATGTGGTCGTCCCCGATGTTCAGGAAGCAGGCGGCTGCAAACTGGGTGCAGAGGGAGCGGTGATACTTCAGCGCCTGGCTGGACACCTCCATGGTGAGCCATTCCATGCCGGAGTCCACCGCGTTGGCGAAGTGGCGCTGGAGGTCCACCGCATCCGGGGTGGTCAGGTGGGACTCAAAGCGCTGCTTTCCGTCATAGGTTTCGATCGAGGAGATGATGCCGGTGTCATGCCCGTGCTCCGCCGCCATGTAGTCATTGAGTATGTAGTTCAGGTAGTAGGCGGTGGAGGACTTCCCCTTGGTGCCGGTAATGCCGATGACGTTGAGCTTCCCGGAGGGGTGGTCGTAGTACAGGTCGGCGAGGGGGGCGATGGAGGCCCGCATGTCATTGACGAGGATGCAGGGGATGCCCGCATCCGGGAAGTCGGTCAGACTGACGCAGGCAATGGCGCCCTTCTCCACGGCGGAGCGGAGAAACTCCGGTTTGAAGTGGGCCCCCTTGCAGATGAAAAGGGTCCCGGGCACAGTCTCCCTGGAGTCATAGGACACCAGGGAGACAGGGAGATCCAGATCGAGCGTTTCAGGTACGGGCTGAGCCAGAAGTCCCCTGGATTCCAGGAGAGAGACATAGCTCCGGATGGTGAGGACAGGGATACTCATAAAAGCACCTCGAGCGGAAGATTTGGCTGCCGGTGCAGTCAGGCCGGCAGCCGTTCGTGCACGTCTCCGTAGGTTTTGTGCAGCGGCCTGTGGCAGGCCCGGATGGAGCAGTCAGCCAGAACCGCCATGGCGTCGATGTAGAACCGGGGCAGCCTGCGCTGTACGGAGAAAACGGAGAGTTCCGTACAGGCCAGCACGCCGCAGTCGCAGCCCTGGCGGATCAGATCCTGGTGGACCGTGTCGAATTTCTTCATGCTGCCCTCGTAGCCCGCCTTGATGTCATCATAGATGAGGGACATGACGAGCTTCTGGGCCTCCGGTCCGGGTACGGCGGCCTGAATGCCCAGGGCGGCGAACTCCTTCTGATAGAGACCGGTCTGTATGGTGCCGTCTGTGGCCAGAATGCCGGGCCTGTGGCAGCCCAGCCGGGCGACAAGACGGGCCGTCTCCCGTATCATGTGGATGATGGGGATGCCGATCTCCTTCTGGATGTCATCCAGAAAGAAGTGGGAGGTGTTGCAGGGGACGGCGATGGCCGTGCAGCCGGCGTTCTCCAGCAGCCTGGCGTCCGCCAGCAGCCGCTGGCGGGCCTCCCGGGTGTCTCCGGACAGAATCGCCTGAGTCCGGTCAGGCATGCCCGTGTCCGAGAGGATGACGGCATTTACATGCTCCTGGTCGGTGCGGGCATCGGTGCGGTCAATGATGAACTGGTAGAAGGTGATGGTTGCCTGGGGGCCCATGCCGCCCAGGACACCGAGTCTGTAGTCGGGCATTTCAAAAAATCTCCGGTGTGAAGTGTATGTTCAGTCCTCCGGGACCTTGTTGTACTGGCTGAAGCGCTTCATGTTGCCCAGGTGGTTTTTGACAACCCGCAGGCGGCGCTTCAGGGAGGCATCCCCGGAGTAGACAAGGGAGTGGTGGTCGGCCCCGGCCTTCACCAGGGCCCGCATCTCCTCGTGGTATTTCTTCGGCGTGAACTTGTAGGCCGTATTGAGGGGGATCATGCGCCAGAGGGATCTGGTCTTTACAATCTGGAAGGGGAGATCCTTCCCCTCGATCCGGTCCTCCACCACCAGCCGGGCGATATTGCAGCCGGCGCCGGTCACGTAGTAGTTGCTGCGGCCCTGCCGGCAGTTGATCTCAAAGACCTTGTAGGTGTGGTCCCGCTGGTCGTACTTGATGTCGAAGTTGGAGAAGCCCACGAAGTGGAGGCTCTCCAGCAGATCCCGGATCTGCATCTGCAGGGTCTCGTCGTATTCCGTAATGATGACGGCGTGGTTGCCGATGCCGTGGAGGGAGTGCTCCTCCAGCAGGACGTGGCCCAGGCACATGGAGGTGACCCTGCCGTTCCGGTCGGAGTAGCTGGTGAGCACCCGCATGTAGCTGTCGTTGCCGGGGATGAACTCCTGGAGGATCATGTGGTCCTGATAGCCGGCGGCATAGACCTTGTCCAGGCTCTGGAGGAGCTCCTCCCAGGTCTGGCAGACGTACACCTTGGCCAGGGAGGCATCTCCGCAGGCCCAGTAGGCCACGGAGTCGGCGGGCTTGGCTATGTAGGGGGCGCCCCAGGGGAGGGTGAAGTCATGTCCCATGGATCTGTCGTATATGAAGGTAGGGGGGTGGGGAATCCCGTGCCGGTCGCACAGCTGGTAGAACTTCTCCTTGTTGATGAGGGTGTTCAGCAGGTCCTCCTGGATATAGGGCGCGACCACGTTGGAGGGCAGCTGGTCCCTGTAGCGGGCGGCCATCTGCACGTAGCTGTCCCCGCATCCCAGCAGAATGACAGTGCGGTCACTGAACTCCTCCGCCACAGTGCGGACGTTCCGGAGGAAGGCCTCGTCGCTCTCGTTCTCCGGGCAGACCCGGTAGTCGATGATAGCGCTCCCCCTGCAGGGGAAGGACGGGTACTTGCCGAACGCCACGCTGCGGACCCCGTAGGCCTCGTGGAAGGCCCGGGCCACACTGTATACGTTGATGTCGCCGCCGAAGAGCAGCGGCTGGAAACTCTGGGACATGATAATAACCTTCCTTAAGAAACCTTGCCGGCGCCGGCCGGCTGGAGCTGCGGCTCAGCGGTACTCCGGGACAAAGCCGCTGGCAAACATGGGGTCTATGTCAAAGGTAGCCAGATCGCCGGCGGAGCACTTGAGCCCGGTCACATTGAGCACCGTCTCGTTGGCGCCGATGCTGCCCAGGACGGGGACAGCCTGACCGCGGATATGGACAAACACATGGCGCCGCTCCTGCCAGCTGCGGATGCACCCCGCCAGGCTGGAGTTTTCAGGCTGCTGCATGCCGAACCCGTTCATGAAGCCCACCTGAATGACAGCGATCCGGGTGGAGCGGCGGAGTCTGACAGGTCTGTCTCCCCCCACCGTGTGACCCTTGGGGAGCCAGCGCACCTCGGTGACCGGCGTCTCCCCGTACCCCACGGTGACCAGCCCGTCGCCCCTGGTGCGGGGGCAGCGTCCCATGATGTCGGTGGCGGCCACCACCCCGTCGAAGTGGAACTCCTCGCTGCGGGGGAGGGTGAGGCAGCCTGCGGCGTGCACCGTACCGGTCTCGTATCCGGCCTTCTGGATGGTGTCCAGGACTCCCCGGAACTGCTCCAGCTGTGCGCGGGAGGCGGAGTCCCCGTGCTTCCCGAAGTGGATCTGGGTGCAGACCCCCTCCAGGGCGACATTGGGAAGAGAGCGGTAGGCCAGGAGGATCTTCTCGGGCTCCCCCGCCAGGAAACCGCCGAAGCCCAGACCCGTATCGATCTGGATGCGGGCGGCGGCGACGGTGGAGCGGCGGGCCGCCTGGGCGTTGAGGGCCATGCCGGAGTCGACGGAGGAGATGGTGCACACGGCGTTCAGGTCCAGCAGCTGCTCCAGCTCCTCGGCATCCGTGGTGGAGCGGAGCATGAGAATCTCCTCGTCCACAAACCCGGCCATGCGGAGCTGTTCAAGGTCCTGGATCTCAGAAACGGCGAAGTGACCGATCCCCATGTCCCGCAGGAGTCTGGCCATGGGGACAACGCCCTCGCCGGCTCCGCTGCCGGACAGGACAGCGCAGATGGCGGCTCCCCCCGTCCGCTTCTGGATCACGGACAGGTTGTTTTTTACTGCGGCGCGCTCGATTACAAGCTTTCTCACAGGGGAGTCTCCTCTCAGGCCCGGAGCCGGGCAGTCTTCTGTTCATTTTATCACAGGAGGGCTGGAAAGGCAATGACTTTGCCGCCGGGGGGCATGTGTTCCGCGGCTCTTGTGCATATGCTCCGAAAATGGTATCATGCAGGGGAAAACAGCGCCCGGAAGGGCGGCACCCGGAGGATCAGCGGATATGGAGAAAAAAACTGCAGCCGTCCCGCAGGCAGACATGGACAGACAGATGGAGTACTGCGCCAGGATTGCTGAACTGACAGCCGGCTGGGAGGAGACGCCCCTGGCCTGTGTGGTCACCTACGGGTGCCAGCAGAACGAGGCGGACTCCGAGCGCCTGCGGGGCTACCTGGCCGCCATGGGCTACGGCTTCACCGATGACCCGGAGCAGGCCAGGCTCATCCTTGTAAACACCTGCGCCATCCGGGAACACGCGGAGCAGCGGGCTCTGGGGAACACCGGGGCCCTGGTGCACACCAAGCGCCGCCACCCGGAGCAGATCATCTGCATGTGCGGCTGCATGGTGCAGCAGCCCGGCATGGCGGAGAAGATCCGCCAGTCCTACCGGCATGTGGACCTGGTCTTCGGTCCCCAGGCCCTGTGGAGATTTCCGGAGATGCTGTGGGAGCGGCTGAACTTCGCCGGCCGCACCTTCCAGGTGGAGGACGAGCCGGGGACCATCGCCGAGGGCATCCCGGTGGTGCGGCAGAAGCACACCAAGGCCTGGGTGTCCATCATGTACGGGTGCAACAACTTCTGCTCCTACTGCATTGTCCCCTACGTCAGGGGCCGGGAGCGCTCCCGGAAGCCGGAGGACATCCTGCAGGAGATTGAGGGGCTTGTCCAGGAGGGGTACCGGGACATCACCCTGCTGGGTCAGAACGTGAACTCCTACGGGAAGGACCTGGAGACGCCCCTGGACTTCTCCGGACTGCTGGAGCAGGTCAGCGCCATACCCGGGGATTTCCTGATCCGCTTCATGACCTCCCACCCCAAGGACGCGACCCACAGGCTGTTCGAGACCATGGCCCGCTGCAGCAAGGTGGCCCCGGCCCTGCACCTGCCCTTCCAGGCGGGGAATGACAGAATCCTCAGGGCCATGAACCGGAAGCACACCCGGGCGGAGTACCTGGAGAAGATCCGGGATCTCCGGTCCCTGATTCCTGACATCGTGCTCACGTCTGACATTATTGTCGGGTTCCCCGGGGAGACCACCGAGGAATTTGAGGACACCCTCCGGGTGCTGGAGGAGGTGCGGTTTGACGCCCTCTTTACCTTCATCTTCTCCCCCCGGGCGGGAACCCCGGCGGCCCGGATGGAGGACCCCATGCCCAGAGCGGAGAAGCTGGCAAACTTCAACCGGCTCACCGCCCTTCAGGACCGCATCTCCGAGGAGAAGCACGCGGCCTATGTGGGGAAGACGCTCCGCTGCCTGCTGGACGAGGCTCCGGAGGACAGCTCCTTCCCCCTTACCGGCCGCACCCCGGGCAACCGCCTCGTCCGGATCCAGGGGGACCCCTCCGCAGCCGGAGAGTTCCGCAGCGTGCGCATCACCGGCTCCAACAAGTGGTCGCT
>CAYYHY010000108.1:0-8760 GCA_964471855.1 uncultured Oscillospiraceae bacterium
TGGTCGCCGATGATCTTGATGGAGTTCTTGTTGGCGCCCACGGTGCCGTCGCCGCCGATACCCCAGAACTTGCACTCGATGGTGCCCTCTGCTGCGGTGTTGGGGCACTCGTGCTCGGGCAGGGAGAGACCGGTGACATCGTCCACGATGCCGATGGTAAACCGGGTCTTCGGTGCGTCCTTGGCCAGCTCCTCATAGACAGCAAACACGCTGCTGGGGGGAGTGTCCTTGGAGCCCAGGCCGTAGCGGCCGCCCACCACGGTCCGGTCGGTGATGCCGGCGCCGGCCAGGGCGGTGACAACGTCCATGTACAGGGGATCGCCCAGAGCGCCGGGCTCCTTGGTGCGGTCCAGAACTGCAATCTTCTTTGCAGTCTCGGGGATGGCCGCGATGAGCCGCTCCGCGCTGAAGGGCCGGTACAGACGGACCTTGATCAGGCCCACCTTCTCGCCGTGGGCGTTCAGGTAGTCGATGACTTCCTCGGCCACGTCGCAGATGGAGCCCATGGCGATGATGACCCGGTCCGCATCGGGTGCGCCGTAGTAGTTGAACAGCTGGTAGTTGGTGCCCAGCTTGGCGTTGATCTTGCCCATGTACTCCTCAACGATCTCCGGCAGAGCCTCGTAGTAGGAGTTGCTGGCCTCGCGGTTCTGGAAGAAGATGTCCCCGTTCTCATGGGAGCCGCGCATGGTGGGATGCTCGGGGTTCAGGGCGCGGGCGCGGAAGGCGGCCACGGCGTCCATGTCCACCATCTCGGCCAGATCCTTGTAGTCCCATACGGCGACCTTCTGGATCTCATGGGAGGTGCGGAACCCGTCGAAGAAGTTCAGGAAGGGAACGCGGCCCTTGATGGCAGCCAGGTGCGCCACAGGACCCAGGTCCATGACCTCCTGCACGTTGCCCTCTGCCAGCATGGCAAAGCCGGTCTGGCGGCAGGCCATGACGTCGGAGTGGTCGCCGAAGATGTTCAGGGCGTGGGAGGCTACGGTACGGGCAGAGACATGGAATACGCCGGGGAGCAGCTCGCCGGCAATCTTGTACATGTTGGGGATCATCAGCAGCAGGCCCTGGGATGCGGTGTAGGTGGTGGTCAGTGCGCCCGCGTTCAGGGAGCCGTGCACGGTGCCGGATGCGCCCGCCTCGGACTGCATCTCGATGACCTTGACGGTGTTGCCGAAGATGTTCTTCTGACCCTGGGCAGCCCACTGGTCAACGTAGTCTGCCATGGGGCTGGACGGCGTGATGGGGTAGATGCCCGCCACCTCAGTAAATGCGTAGCTTACATATGCTGCCGCATTGTTGCCGTCCATGGTTTTGAATTTCCTAACCATAGGTAATCCCTGCTTTCTTCCTTATTTGGTGGACCGGCGGGTTCTGGGCCGCGGGTCCGGAGACCAAATGCCGGGGAGCGCCTCCTCCGGGCTGTCCATAATCCGGCATTCAGCAGTTTAGCACTAATTCTCATCGTTGTAAACAGCCCGGCAGAAATTCTCCCCCCTGTTTTCGTTTTTCCTCACGATTACAGACAGAAACAGGCAAAATCCGGCCGTTTTTTCCAAAAGCGGACCATTCCGGGGGCTTTTCTTCCAGATACTTCCAGAAGCCTGAAAGTCCGGTTTGTGCTGGTCCCGGCCGGCCGGGAGGGGTCTGTCCCCCTGCGTCTTCCATTTGCGCCTGCGGCTCCCTCTGTGGTATAATTCTCCTGCGCAGGGCGGGATTCCGCCCCGGTCTGCGCCGTCTCCTGCCTGCACCCGGATTCCCGCCTGGAACCTCCGGACCGAACTTGACAGGAAGGCGGACGAAGCTTTCCGCCGCCGCTGACAGAAAGGAGCGCCCATGATCATCTTCAACCACTTCAACTTCAACGTGCTGGATCTGGACCGGTCCCTGGCCTTCTACCGGGAGGCCCTGAACCTCTCCGTGGCCCGGGAGAAGGAGGCCGCCGACGGCTCCTTCAAGCTGGTGTACCTGAAGGACGAGGCGGACAGCCCCTTCCAGCTGGAGCTCACCTGGATGCGGGACCGCACGGAGCCCTACGACCTGGGGGAGTGCGAGTTCCACCTGGCCTTCCACGCAGACGGCTTTGAGGAGCTCCACAGGAAGCACGCCGCCATGGGCTGCATCTGCTTTGAAAACCCCTCCATGGGCATCTACTTCATTGAGGATCCGGACGGATACTGGATCGAGATCGTGCCTGCACGGTGATGCAGGAGTTCACAGTACCGGACCTGCTCCACTCCCTGCTGCTGGAGCAGTACGGGGCGGAGACCGCCGGCCGCATCGAGGAGGGGTACCGGTGCCGGCGCTCGGTAACCCTGCGGGTCAACACCCTGAAGAGCAGCCCGGAGGCGGTGCAGAACGAACTGACCCGGGCGGGCATCTCCTGGGAGCCCGTGCCCTGGAGTCCGGAGGCCCTGGTCCTGCCGGAGGTCCGGGAGGCGCAGCTGCGGGAGATGGATCTGTACACCCAGGGGCACATCTACCTCCAGAACCTCTCCTCCATGATCCCCGCCCTTGTCCTTGACCCGAAGCCGGGGGAGAGCATCCTGGACATGGCCGCCGCCCCCGGGGGCAAGACCACCCAGATGGCAGCCCTGACCGGAGGGAAGGCGGCCATCACCGCCTGCGAGAAGAACCGGATCCGGGCCGACCGGCTCCGCTACAACCTGGGCCGCCAGGGGGCGGGGCGGGTCACCGTCCTGGTCTCCGACGCCCGCAGGCTGGACAATCTCTTCTCCTTTGACGCCGTGCTCCTGGACACCCCCTGCAGCGGCAGCGGAACCCAGGGGTCCGGCCGCAGCAGCTTCACCGAAGATCTGTACACCCGCAGCCGCCGGTTCCAGCGGGAGCTGCTGCGCAAGGCCCTGACCCTGCTGAAGCCCGGATGCCGGATGGTGTACTCCACCTGCTCCGTGCTGGCGGGGGAGAATGAGGAGATCCTGAAGGAGGTGCTCCCCTCCGCCGGGGCCTCGGTGTGCCCCATCCCGGAGGACGCCTTCCCCGGGGCTCCCCGCCTGCCGGTCCGGATCCCCGGCACCCTCAGCATCTGCCCGGACAGCCTCTACGAGGGCTTCTTCGCAGCCCTGATCCGGAAGGCGCCGAAATAAGCAGAAAAGGGCCCGGTCCCCTCCCCATGCAGGGAGAGTTCCGGGTCCATTCCTGTCTCTGTCTGTACTGTATCCGTCCTCTGCCCTCAGGACAGGGTGGTGAAGAGCTGCCTGTGCGCCTCCTGCAGACCCTCCGCCAGGGCGTCCACGTCCTCCCGGGTGGTCTCGCTGGAGAAGCTGATGCGCAGGGCCCCGTCCAGCCAGGGCTTCGGCAGACCCAGGGCCCGGTATACGTGGCTGGGCTTCCCCCTGTGGCAGGCGGAGCCGGAGGATACGTATATGCCCCGGTCGCTGAGAAAGCGCACCACCACCTCGCTCTTGAACCCGGGCATGGTCACCGCCAGGATATGGGGCGCCTGGCCGTCCCCGATGCACTTCAGGTCCGGCACCTTCTCCTGCAGAACCCGGACCGCATGGTCCTTCAGCCGGGCCATCCTGCTGCTGTCCTCCCGGAATGCGGCCGCCCCGGTGCGCACAGCGGCCGCAAAGGCTGCAATCTGGGCGGTGGCCTCCGTACCGGACCGCATCCCCTCCTCCTGGCCGCCGCCGTGGAGCAGAGGGGGAAGGCGGACGCCCTTCCGGACATACAGGGCCCCCACCCCCTTGGGTGCGTGGACCTTGTGTCCGCTGACTGTAATCAGGTCGGCCCCCAGCTTCCCTGCGGAGAAGGGAACCTTCAGGAAACCCTGGACCGCATCGCAGTGGAAGAGGGCGGGGGAGCCGGAGCGGCGCAGGGCCTGCACCGCCTCCGCCACCGGAAAGATGTTCCCTGTCTCGTTGTTTACCAGCATCATGGACACCAGGACCGTATCCGGCCGCAGGGCCTTCTCCAGATCCGTGACGGAGATGTTCCCGTTCCTGTCCGGCATCAGCCGGGTCACCTCATATCCCTGCTGCTCCAGATACCGGCAGGTCTCCAGCACCGCCGCGTGCTCCACGGCGGTGGTCACAATGTGCTTCCCCCGCCTCCGGTTCAGCTGGCAGGCGCCCAGGATGGCCCAGTTGTCCCCCTCGGTGCCGCAGGAGGTAAAGTACAGCTCCCCCGGGGCGCAGCCCAGGGCCCCGGCCACATCCCCCCGCCACTGCTTCATGGAGGCCGCAGCCTTCGTGCCGGCGGCGTAGCGGGAGGACGGGTTGCCCCAGTTCTCCGTCATGGCCTCCGCCGCAGCCTGCACCGCCTCCGGACATACCCGGGTGGTGGCCGCACTGTCCAGATAGTGAATGTCCATGACCTGCCTTCTCTCCTGTTAAGTACAGCCATTCTAGATTCCGGAATCCCCCCTGTCAAGGCGGAAAACCCGGCTCCCGGCCGAACCTCCCGTTTCTTCCGGTTGACGGAATCCTGCCCGCCGGGTTAAAATAGCAGCACGCAGCTTCACTCTGCGGCAGAAAGGAGCCTGTCCGTGGCACAGATATACGAAATCTACGGCCGAGACGCCCACGCCATGACCGTGGCCCTCCTGGAGGCGGGACACCCGGCCGACGGTCTGCCCAGGAGCGCCTCCATCGCCCTCAAGCCCAACCTGGTCACCTCCAGCACCCCGGAAAGCGGCGCCACCACCCACCCCGGCGTGCTCTCCGGCTGCATCTCCTACTTCCAGAGCCGGGGGTTCCGGAACATCAGCATCATCGAGGGCTCCTGGGTGGGAGAGAACACCCGGCGTGCCTTCCAGTCCTGCGGCTATGACAGAGTCTGTCAGGAGTACGGCGTGCCTTTTTACGATCTGAAGAAGGACCGCACCCGGAAGGTCAGGACCCCCATGCGGGAGATGGAGATCTGCTGCCGCGCCCTGGATGCGGACTTCCTCATCAGCCTCCCCGTGCTGAAGGGCCACTGCCAGACCCTCATGACCTGCGCTCTGAAGAACAGCAAGGGCTGCATCCCCGACCGGGAGAAGCGCCGCTTCCACACCGAGGGGCTGAACCGCCCCATCGCGGCCCTGGCCGCGGCTCTGAAGCCGGACCTGACCATCGTGGACAGCATCTGCGGCGACCTGAACTTTGAGGAGGGGGGAAACCCCGTCCAGACAGACCGCATGTACATGGGGACCGACCAGGTGCAGCTGGACACCTACGGCTGCAGCCTCATGGGTCTGGAGCTGGAGGACGTGCCCTACATCTCCCTGGCGGAGCAGTGGGGCGCCGGCAGCACGGCTCTCCGGCCGGAGGACATCATCACCCTCAACGACCCCGCCTCGGCCCCCGCCTTCCCGAAGCCCCCGGGGCTGGCCGGGAGGCTGACCCGGAATGTGCGGGAGAACAGCGCCTGCTCCGCCTGCTATGCCTCCCTGGTCCGGGCTCTCTACACCTCTGGAAACACCTCCGTGCCCGTGTACATCGGCCAGGGCTGGAAGGGCTGCACCCTGGAGGGGCTGGGGTTCGGCAGCTGCTGCGCCGGAGCGGAGATCTCCCTCCCCGGCTGTCCTCCCACGGCCGCGGCCGCTGTCAGCTTTCTCCGGGAGCACGGATGACAGGTCCGCCCCCCGGCGCCGGAGGACGGAAAATCCTCCGGTCCAGGACTTTCCCCCTTGCACAGCGGCGGCCAAACCGGTAAACTTATAATCATCAGGAAAGGGACTGTACCTCTCAGGCGGACAGTCCCCTGGAAGAAAAGGGGTACACCACCATGGAGCAGGAACCGCTCCGGCTCGGGTTCGCCGGACCTGACGAGTGGATGGAACTTGTTGTACGTGCGGCAGAGACCGGCTTCCCGGAGATCCGTCCCCTGTTCTGCGTCTGCGAGGAACAGCTCAGCAGCGCCGAGCTCATGGGGCGCCTGCTGGAACTGCGGGCCGCAGCCGACGGCGTCCTTCTCTGCTGCCCTCTGCCCGCAGAGATCAGCCAGACTGACATCAGCCCCTGTGACTGCATATCCCCCGGCAGGTCCTCCCTCCTGGCCGCCCTTCTGCACCTGTCTGCCGCGGGGACGGATATCCGCAGGGTCAGCATCGACAGCTCCCTGTCCGGCGGCCTGCAGCCCGCCTTCGCACAGACCGGCATCTCCTCCGGGGGCGTACAGATACTCCCCGGGGGCTGCGACAGCACAGAGCGCATGGACCTGCACCGCTCCCTCTTCCTCTCCGGTCTGACTGCGGGCTGCGTCACATCCCTGCCCGGGATGCGGGACCGTCTCCGGGAGGAGAACATCCCCGCCGTCTGCGTCCTTCCCTCGGAGGAGGACATCTGCCTGGCTGTCAGCCGCATGGTCCAGACCTGCCGCATGACCCGGGGGGAACCGGAGGACACCTGCGCCGTGCTCTGCCTCCATCTGTCCCCCAGCGGGGACCTGGCCGGCCCGGAGCGGCAGTCCTACCGCAGGGCCCGGGAGGAGTGGCAGGCAGCCGCCTGTCTGCACGATTTCGCCGAGAAGACGGGGGCCGCACTGATCCAGCAGTCCGAACGCCACTACATTCTCTTCACCTCCAGGAAAGTCCTGTCAGACTGCTGCGGCAGCAGCCTCCGGGATCTTCCCTTCCTCCAGAGCATATGCACCACCTGCATGTTCGATGCTGCCCTGGGGGCCGGCTTCGGCACCCCCGGACAGGCCCTGGCGGATGCGGAACTGGCCCTCCAGGAGGCCGTGAAGCATCCCGGCGAGAGGGGATTCATCGTCCGGCACACAGAGCCGCCGGAGCCGGAGGACGGCGGTCCCGTCACCGGAGACGACATCCTGTTCGGACTCATGCAGCACACCGGCATCGACCTGCAGAAGGCCTCCTCCCTCTCCCGTCTTCTGGAGCAGACGGGAAAGGATACGTTTTCCGTCCCGGAGCTGGCAGAGAAGATGCACATCTCTGTCCGCGCCGTAAACCACCTGCTGAACATCCTGCAGCAGAACGGATATGCGAGCACCGCCGGACGCTGCCTCACAGGCGGTCCGGGACGGCCGGGCATGCTGTACCGGTTCACCCTGCTGCCGGGCGGGCACACCTCCCCCGGGTCTTCCAGCTGACAGCAGCCCCGTCCATTTTCTGAACATGCCCCTTGCACTCCCTGCGCCTTTTGCATATAATAGCGGATACGACGAAACACCGGTCCCGCCGGGACCGATTATACGAGAGGAATGACACAACTTGAGCGAATCCAGGAAGAATGCCGGTCCAGTCGCTGAGACGCCGGTACTCAGCACCCGCGAAAAGCGGGACAAGCGCCGCAAGGAGGCCGAGAAGCAGGCCAGGCGGAGCAGAATCTTGTACATTACCGCCGGCGTTGTCTGCGCGGTCCTCGCTGTCTTTGCCCTGGCCTGGGGGAGCGGCATCATCCAGCGCAACGTGCCTGCTGTCACCATCAACGGCCACCGGTTCTCCGCCGCGGATGTTCAGTACTACTACAGCACCTACAAGAACATGTACTCCGCCTACGGCATCCTGACCGAGTCAGACCCCAGAGACCAGGTTGTGGACGAGACAGCCGGAACCACCATGTACGACACCCTGGTGAACTCCGCCATCAGCGATCTGACCAGCGTCTCCGCTGCCGCCGACGAGGCGGAAAAGGAGGGGTTCACCCTGGACGAGGGGCATCAGCGCCAGCTCCAGGAGAATCTGGACTCCATTGAGGAGGCCTGGAAGAACAACGGCTTCAGGAGCCGCTCCGCCTTCATCCGCGCCTACTACGGCACCTACATGACCTACGGCAAGCTGAAGTCCATCATGGAGCGGGAGATTCTCGCCAGCGCCTACCAGTCCCACGTCAGCGAGGGCTTCGAGATCACCGACGAGGACCTGCAGACCTACTACGACGAGAACAAGGATTCCCTGGACACCTATACTCTTACCTATTACAGCCTCCTGGCCTCCGTATCCACCACGGACGACGAGGGCAACACCATCGAGATGACCGACGAGGAGAAGGAGGCCGCCCTGGAAGAGGCCAAGACCGCGAAGAAGGCCATCGCCGACGACATCAAGTCCCGGCTGGACGCAGGGGAAGATCCCCAGTCCCTGGCGGATGAATACGAGGACGAACTCTCCTCCAGCGCCGTCTCCTCCAAGATCCTGGGCAGCTCCGTGAATACCAGCTACAGCGAGTGGGTCATGGACTCCGCCCGCAAGGCGAATGACTCCGAGCTGGCCGAGAGCGAGGGCAGCGACCAGTACAGCTACTATGTGGTCCGCTGGGAGGGCCGCGAGCTGGTTGAGGACCCCGCCCGCAGCGTCCGCCACATCCTTGTGGCTGCTGAGCAGGACGAGGATGCAGAGGAGCCCACCGAGGAGCAGTATGCCGCCGCAGAGGAAGAGGCGAAGAAGCTCCTGGACGAGTGGGAGAGCGGGGAAAAGACCGCCGAGTCCTTCGGCGCCCTGGCTGTCGCCCACAGCGCCGACATGGGTTCCGCTGTCAACGGCGGCATCATCCGTGACGTCACGACCTCCTCCGGCTATGTGGAGGAATTCACCGACTGGGTGCTGGACGAGGACCGCAAAGAGGGAGACACCGGCATCGTCAAGAACGACGGCAGTTCCACCAAGGGCTACCACGTCATGTACTTCTACTTTGACGAGCCCCACTGGAAGATTACCGCCGACACTGCTCTGCGCAATGAGAAGACCCAGGAGTGGGCCTCCGGCATCGTGGAGGACGCCACCTCCAGCATCAGCAGTCTCGGCATGAAGTTCCTGTCCATCTGACCCAAACTGCTGCGGCGCAGTCCCTC
>CAYYHY010000109.1:0-8732 GCA_964471855.1 uncultured Oscillospiraceae bacterium
TGCTGGTAGGTTACAGTGTACTCCTCTGGAGTCTTCCCTTTGGCAAAGCTGACCCACATGCAGTTGGGTGTGCCCTCCGTGATGGTTCCAGTTCCAGCAGCTACAGGCCGGAAGGAAGCCGAGGTTATAATCCCGTTCCGATTGTCTTCGGGTTTCTCTGCGGCTGCATCCGCAGCGAAGCACTGGAGAGGGAACAGGGCAAGCAGCATGCTCATGACGAGCAGTACTGACAGAAGTCTCCTTCTCATAGTGACGCTCCTCACATGTATGATCAAAAAATGGCAGTGAATGCAGAAAACTGGATACCTCCTTCTCCCTGTCTGACAGCTGCAGGGCTTTGTTTCACCGCGGCAACGAGCCAGTACAGGGACTGGAGGCCGGTCAGCCGGGCAGGTGCGGCTGCTGCATGCAGCCAGATTCTGAGCTGTTCCTGGCGGACAGCATTCTGTATCTGCGTGCGCCCGCAGGGTTTAAGGACAGCGGTGTCCAAAACCAATCCAAGTATAGCACGCATGGGAGTTCGCGTCTACTGTGAGACGGCGCTGAACCCGCTGGGAGAGAGGGGCTGGAGGGGCTGCAGAAGGGTGTGCGGTCTGCTCCGCACCGGCCGGCTCAAGCCGGAACTGCAGGAATCCTTCCCCGCCGGGACCTTCTCCCGTTATAATGGACGATGGGGAGATGCCGCAGTTCCCTGTCAGTGGAGCTGAACCCACGCTGACCGGCGCCTTGCGCAGGGGGAGGGGCTGTGATAGAATGGCGGAACACGAGAGCCCGGTGCGGCGGATCTGCGATACAGGAGGTGCCCTATGGCGAATGTGCTTGTTGTGGAAGATGAGGAGCATATTGCCCAGATGATATCTGCGACGCTGTCTCTGGGCGGCCACACCAGCAGCATCTGTGCAGACGGGACAGAGGTGGCTGACATGGTCCAGACCGGCCGCTACGACCTCGTCCTGCTGGATATCATGCTGCCCGGTCTGGACGGCTTCTCTGTTCTGACACAGATCCGGAACATGCACGTGCCGGTCATCTTCCTCTCGGCGCTGCAGGAGGTGGCGGACAAGGTGCGGGGGCTGCGCCTCGGCGCCGAGGACTACATCACCAAGCCCTTCGAGCCGCTGGAACTCCTGGCCCGCGTGGAAGTTGTGCTGAGGAGATACCGGAAGACGGAGACGGTACTGGAGTACGGGGGGATCCGGCAGAATGTAGACAGCCACAGCGTGACGCTGAACGGGAAGCCGGTGGCCCTGAGTCCGAAGGAGTTCGACCTGCTCAAGGTGTTTCTCCAGAATCAGAACCTGGCTCTGAGCCGGGAGAAGCTGCTCTCCATGGTCTGGGGCTATGAGTTTGCAGGGGAGAGCAGGACAGTGGACATCCACGTGCAGAGGCTGCGCCAGAAGCTGGATCTGGCCGGCCATCTCGTCACCCTCCCGAGGGTCGGCTACCGGCTGGAAAAGTACTCATGAAGCTGTGGCAGAAGATCTTCGTCTCCACCCTTGCCCTGATGGTTCTGTCCGCCTCTGTGGTTTCCATCCTGCTGCTGAAGAACGGCAGCGATGCCCTGTGGGACCGGGAGGAGAGCCGGGCGGTTGCCCAGCACCAGTATCTGGCCGGCATGCTGCGCACAGGGGTCATCAGCAGCCGGCTCCAGATGGGCACCGTGCAGCTGGGGGATGAGGAGACGAAACAGTCTGCGGAGAAGGTCCTGCAGCAGCAGGCGCTGGACCGGTACCTCTCCGGAATCGTGCTGCTCACGGATGCAGGGGAGAAGATATATGAGGACATGCCGGAGGGGATGGAGACTCTGCCGGATCCGCCGGCGGAGGACCCGGAGGCCGCTGTATATGAGCTGAGGTCCGGGGCAGAGGAAAACGCCTGGTACCTGGTGGTGGCCATGCCCGTCCGTCTGGAGGGCCTCTCCTGCCGGCTGGGCGCCGCCTACTATGTGGGGGATCTGCAGATGCAGCTGAACCGGCAGGCGGTGACCACGGTCACCCTCTGTCTGCTCTCCAGTCTGGCGGGGGCCGGTCTTCTCCTGATCCTCGTCCTGGTTCTGCTGCGCCCCCTGGCCAGGCTGGACCGGAACGCAAAGCGGATTGCGGAGGGCCAGTACGACCAGCGCATCCAGGTGCGGGGGAATGACGAACTGGCAGGCCTGGCCCGGGACATGAACCTGATGGCGGATGCCGTGGAGGAGCGGGTGACACAGCTGGAGCAGGTGGCGGAGGACCGGAGGGTCTTCATCGGCAACCTGGCCCACGAGATGAAGACGCCGCTGACCAGCATCCTGGGGTTTGCAGACCTGCTCTATCTGCCGAAGGACGTGCCGGACGACAGGCGCGTGGAGTATGCCCAGATCATCTCGGAGGAGGCGAAGCGGCTCCGGTCTCTGTCCGGAAAGCTGCTGGAGCTGACGACCCTGGGGAGTTCCCGGATCCAGATGTCCCCCGCCTCCCTGTCCGCCACGGTGGAAGAGGTGGAGACGAGCATGAAGCCCCTCATGGACCAGTCGGGACTGCGTCTGGTGACAGACTGCCCGGATGTCCAGATCGACATGGACCAGGAGCTCTTCAAGTCGCTGCTTTACAACCTGCTGGACAATGCGAGGAAGGCCGGCAGCAGCAGCGGCACGGTGGTGCTGGCCGCCCGGACGGAGGGGGACAGGGTGCGCATCCTGGTGCGGGACTACGGCACCGGCATCCCCAGGGAGGAACTGGACAAAATAACCCAGCCCTTCTACATGGTAGACAAGAGCCGGGCCAGAAAGGCGGGAGGAGCCGGACTGGGGCTCTCCCTCTGCCAGGAGATTGTAAAGGTGCACGGAGGCAGCATGGACATAGACAGCGTGAAGGGCGAGGGGACCCTGGTGACCCTGGAGTTTCCCCTGTCTGATCCGGAGGGGAGGAGGAGCGAATGAGAACACTGCGGTTTGTGCTTCTGTCTGCCGCCATCCTTCTGGCCGGCGCCGCAGGAGTCGGGTTTGCAGCCCGCGCCGTTGTGGAGCCGCAGGCCGGGCAGGTTCAGTCCGCCGGAGAGATTCCTGTTCCTTCCGTGCTGGGCCGGACGGCAGAGGAGGTCCGCTTCTATCCCTGGCCGCTGTACGGCAGCGAACAGCTCAGACCCCTGACCGATGAGGAGATTCAGCTCCTGACAGAGCCGCAGACAAGCTTTGCAGTGGGCGAAGCGGGGGAGATAACGGAGATCCCTGCGGGGGATGCGGACATGCCCCTTCTGATCCTCATGCGGTCCTGCTGTCCCGCCGGCTGCAGCCTGGAGCTGGATGCGGAGGAGATGTGCCGCTCGCTGGAATCCAACGCAGACAGCTCCGGCAGGTTCCCGTCCCACGGCGAAGATCTCTTCCTGTCGGATTTCCCCGCGGCCGCTGTGTTCGACTCCGGGGAGAGGGTGCCTGTCACTGTCAGCATGGCTGTATCAGAGGGAACACGGAACTGCTTCAGCACAGTCATTGAGACGGCGGACAAGGGGGAGATTGCGGAGGACGAGCGGAACCGGGCGCTCCAGCAGGTCCAGAACGACCTGGAGACTGTCATGACCGGAGAAGACCGCTCTGACAGCACCTGCGAGCTGGCGGCCTATCTGAGGCGGATATATCTGGCAGGCAGCAGCATATTCACAGACGCAGAGGATTTCGAGCAGATGTTCTATGTCGTGTCCCAGTACCTGGTGGCAGACAGGTCCGGGACCGGGTCTGCCCTGGAGCAGGAGGACGGAAAGAACCCCGCTGCCGGCGGGAAAGACAGCGGGTCCCGGGTCACGGAGGCTGTTACCGACATGGTGCGTATTGACGAAGACACCGATGTGCAGCTCATTACGGCCCAGGACCAGATCGTCCTGCTTTTCTCCAGAGGCAGAAGCGTGTTCGGCGTGTACTACGACATCCGGATGGGGTGCTACGCCGGCTATGGGGAGATGAATTAACAGATTCGATACAAGTTCATGTGTGACTTCGTGTCCCCTTTCATGAGACAGTATGGCTGTCAGCATGGAAGGGGACTTTCCCTTCCGGAGATTTCGAAAGAAGGGTGAAACGATGCCGCAGCCGGAGATGTACGACTGGGAACAGGACCGGGACCGGAAAGAAGAGCCCAGGTCTGGAAAGAGAAGAGGACCGCGGTCCGGGGACGGGGACACAGGCATGATGCCTGTGCAGTCGGACCGGAACCGCCGGCGGCGCAGGTACAGGGGGACATCGGGCTGGGGATCCCGCCTCTCTGCCGTACTGGCGGTGTTTCTGGTGCTGACGGCAGTCCTGACCGGGATACGGGTCCTCCTGGGGGGACCGGGTTCCCCCGGCAGGCAGGACAGCAGCGGAGATCCGGGACCGGCAGGATTTCCCGCATCTTCAAAAGAACAGACCGGCGCTGTCCCGGAAGTGCCCGGCTGGATTGTGCAGGATCTGATCCCTGTCAACCGGTACTCCAGACCGGGGACGCCGCTTCAGAAGGTGAACGGCGTGGTGGTCCACTACGTCGGCAACCCGGGGACGACGGCGGAACAGAACCGCAGCTACTTCGCCGGCCTGGCGGACAGCCATGACACATACGCCAGCAGCCACTTCCTCATCGGCATGGACGGGACGGTGATCCAGTGCGTTCCCCTGGACGAGATCTCCTACTGCTCCAACAACCGGAACAAGGACACCATCGCCGTGGAATGCTGCCACCCGGACAGCAGCGGGAAGTTTACGGAGGAGACCCTGGATTCGCTGCGGAAGCTTCTCAACTGGCTCATCGAAACATACGGGCTGGAGAAGGAGGACATCATCCGCCACTTCGACGTGACTGGCAAGGAGTGTCCCCTGTACTTTGTACGGCACCCGGATGAGTGGGAGGCCTTCCGGGACTCCCTGACGTATCCGGTCTGACCGCTGCGGAGCAGGGGACAGATATAAAATGTTCCACGTGGAACACACCGGCACAGAGCCGGCGGCCGCAGACAGAGTTCTGCAGACCGCCGGCTTTCTTTCTGCCCTGCGGTCCCCGGACCGGGGGTTTCTGCATGTCCGCCGGAGACCGGGCGGGAGACGCCGTGCAGGCGGGGTTTGAAGAGGAGTTCCCGGCAGCCGGCGGGGGCGAAAAAAATTTGAGGATTTTCCGGAAATTCTTTCTCCGGGCGGAATACGGATCCGCTCCCTCGCATAGTACGGGAAGCAGCAGGGAAAGACTGCACCCGGACCAGGTCCGGAGGGAATGAGAAAGGAGGGAGACCTGCTCCGCACCGGGCGGAGCGGGGGAAGATGAAGAGAGTGATGACGGGGTGGAGGAGGGCTGTCCGGACCCTGTGGGAGAAGATGACAGCGCATGCGGCTGCGGGGCAGAAGGTGACCGCTCTGCTCCTTGCGGCTGCGGTCCTGGGGGAGGTCCTGTTCTCCAGACCCCTGCCTGCGGCCGTTCTGGTTCTGCTGCTCTGCAGCCCTGTGTGGCATGCGGCCGGGAAGGGGGAGGAGAAGAACTTCCGGCTTCTCTGCCTCTGCCTGGGGGAGGGCTGCGTCTGGGCTGCTCTGCTTCCCGGCTGCGCCCTGCGGCGCATCGCACCGGGGGCCGCCCTGTCCTCCCGCATTCTGGACCTCATGTGCCTTGCGGTTCTGGGGACCGGTCTGGCGGTGCTCAGCCGCTCCCGGCTCTGGAAAGAGGTCTTCGGCCGTCTGCGCAGCTGGCATCTGACAGGGGAGGGAACGGAGCCTGAGCAGAAGCTGGAGAAGGGGGACGTAGTGATCTGCCAGTCCAAGGAGAAGCTGGAGTCCGGAGCCGGGGATGCCAGAGTCATTCTGCCGGCAAAGGACCGGTACCTCCACATGCTGATCCTGGGTCCCACCGGCAGCGGCAAGACCTCCCAGGTTATCCTCCCCATGGTCCGGCAGGACATCCTCAACCTGGAGACCGGGGTCACGGTCCTGGAGCCCAAGGGGGACCTGGCCAGGGAGGTGGCCATGATGGCGGAGGCCGCAGGGCGGGAGTACATCTACCTCGATCCCTCGGTGGACAACTGCCCCCACTTCAATCCTCTGGCGGGAAATGAGGCGGACATTATCGAGAACGCGGTGACGACCTTCCTCATGCTCAATCCGGATGCGCCCCAGTACTTCAAGGACCTCCACGAGCAGCTGCTGCGAAACTCCCTGAAAGTCCTGAAACGGCTGGACCGGGCGGAGGGGCGGGACGGTTACTACGCCAACTTCATTACCCTGGATGCCTTCATCTCCAACAGCAAGCGGATGGGGACGGACCTGATGGCAAAGTTTTCAAGGATACCGGCGCCGGAGGCGGAGCAGAAGGAGAATGCGGACATCGCAGCCTGGTTTACAGGGGAGTACTTCAAGGAGCGCTCCAAGGTCTACGAGAACGCCTCCGGGATCCGGGCCCAGGTGGCGAAGATCACAGCCAGTCCCTATCTGCGCCGGGTCCTCAACCCGGACTGGGTAAAGGGGGAGCGCAGCGAGATTGACTTCGAGCGGCATCTGGCGGAGGGGGGCGTCATCTGCATCTCCACGGCCCAGGGGCTGCTGCGGGAGCTGGGCAGGTTTCTCGGCTACTTCCTGATCCTCCAGTTTCAGAGCGCCGTCTTCCGGCGGCCGGGAAACGAGGACACCAGGAGGGCCCACTGCCTCTATATTGACGAGTTTCAGACCTACTGCACCCCCGGATTCGGGGATCTGCTGACCCAGGGCCGGTCCTACCGGGTTGCCTGCCACCTGGCCACCCAGGCCAGGGCGCAGATGGCCATGGGCGGGGGCCGGGACGGGAAGAACTTTGTGGAGCTGGTCTCCACCAACGCACGGAACATCATCATCTTCCCCGGGGCCTCAAAGGACGACGCCCGCTACTACTCCGAGCAGTTCGGCATGTACGAGAAGGAGGAGGAGACGGTGTCCCGGACCCGGAAGGAGTTCAGTCTTCTCCCGGGGGGACTGCAGGCCCCCTCGGTGAGCGTGCGCAGGGACCGGAAGCTGGTGCCCAGGTTCACCCCTACGGACCTGATCTACCGCCCCTTCGGGGAGATTGTCTACTGCATAGTAAAGGACAGCACCGTCCAGACCCCCGGGGTCGGGGTGGTGCAGTGGCTGGACCGGGAGTACGACCTGATGCTCAAGCGCATGGCGGAGGAGCGGATTGTCAGCCACGAGTTCCGGATCGGTCCGGACATGAACAGCTCCCCGGACGGGGAGCCGGAGGAAGACGGCACAGACTGGGAAGGCGCCCCTGAGGACAGGGACGCCGGTCTGGATATTGAGGAGGATGAGGAGACATGAAGAACAGCCGCACTCTTGCGGCGGCCGCCGCTGTGGTGACGGCCCTGGCCCTGCTGGCGGCCGCGGTCTGTGTGACGGCATTGAGCCGCAGACAGGAGCAGAAGGGGATCGTGTCCGACCGGCTGGGCGGTCTGCTCCGCCCGGCGGAGCCGGAGGCAGGGGACAGCGTGACAGAGGAGGAAAGGGAACAGGAGCGCCTGGCCCGGGAACCTGTGACCCCGGAGATCCAGGAGACGCTGGAGGCGTCCATGCTCCCGTATCTCTCAGAGGGCCGGTTTGAGGATCTGGATGTCTTCCTTGCGGAGAGGCAGCAGATGTACCGGAGCGGAGAGGGGGAGGAACTGGCCTCCGTCTCTGACTGGGACAGCCGCTTCACCCTTCTCAGGAGAGACACAGCCGCTGCGGAGGTCCTCAGCGGGGAGAACGGACAGGCGCTGCTCTGCTCCTTCTCCGATCCCCTCGTCCTTGCGGCGGCGGCGGCCTGGGCCCCTGTATCCGCAAAGCTGGACGCCTACGTGGACTTCTCCGCAGCCATCCTGCCGGCGCCGGATGCCCCGGACATCGCCCTGAGACCGGCGGAACTGGAGGACCCGGCACAGCAGCTGCGTCTGCTGTGTTCCCGGACCGGCGGCCAGTACATCGACCTGGCGGCCTTCGACATGACGCTCTTCGGCTGGTCCTTCCGCTTTGCTGCGGCCCAGGACCTGACAGGCTGCTGGCGGCCGGTGACCCTGCAGTGCACAGACGGGGACACGGCGGACTTCCCGAACCGCAGCACCCTGCTGGAGATGGCGGGGAGCCTGGACGGCCGCGCCTCCCTGGATGACGTGGTCCATGTAGCACCGAGAGGCACAGAGTAAGAAGCCGCAGCCGGACGGCAGTCCGTCCTGCAGAGGGGCACCCTGGCGCCACAGTCTGCCCCGGGGGAGGGCGGTCAGAATCTCCGGCAGCCGGGGAACAGGGGAAGACGGACCCCCGGGTCAGGACCAGCTTCCCGAACCCTTCTCTTCCCTTCCGGGGAGAGATACCTGTGGCAGCCGCAGCTGGGATCACCCGGCCTGGCACCGGGACACAGGCCCTGCCTGAATCCAGACAGATTCTGCCGGCGGTCTCCGTCTGCTGCAGGAGAGGGTTCATCACCTCCCCGTACAGACCCTGGAACACCTCAGTTTTATTCCCGGCTGTCCTGCCCGGTTCATGGCTGGGAGCCGGAGGCGTCCGCTTTCCTGCAGCGCCGTGCTCTCCTGCCGGTGTCCGGAAGTGCTCCATGCTGTCCAGGTGCCCGGGCAGACACCGCTTAAACAGGCCTTTCCTCTGCGGCGGCAGAGCCGCTGCCTTCTCCGGGTCCCCCCGGGGCACCTCAGAACCGGCTGCCGGGACCGGACGGGAGGGGCCCCGTCTGCTGCCCGGCCGGACTGTGGAGTGTTTACATCAGTTCCGGAGGACGGGTCATTTCCTCTTC
>CAYYHY010000110.1:0-3245 GCA_964471855.1 uncultured Oscillospiraceae bacterium
TGCAGCGGCAGCCGGAGCACTCCGGCCCTGCTGTGTCTTTTTTTGCAGGAATGCAGGTCAGCGTTCCCAGAAACTGTTTCTGAGAGGAGAAAAACCATGGAAACAAGACCCTATGTGCCCTGGGAGCTGATGAACAGCTTCCTCATAGAAGCATTCAAAGGCTACGGCGTGCCGGAGGAGGACGCAGCGATCTGCGCCGACGTGCTGCTGGAGTCGGACCGCCGGGGCATTGAGAGCCACGGCTGCAACCGCTTCAAGCCCATCTACATTGACCGGATCATCAACGGCACCCTGAAGCCGGTGACCGAGATTGAGATTCTGAAGGATACCCCCACCACTGTGGTGATGGACGCCCATGACGGCATGGGCATGGTGGCCAGCCACAGGATGATGGAGATGCTCATAGACAAGGCCGCAAAATACGGCATGGCCGGAGGGACCATCTGCAACTCCACCCACTACGGCATCGCCGGCTACTGGGCCACCATGGCCACCAGGGCGGGGATGATCGGCATCACCGGCACCAACGCCAGACCCTCCATCGCCCCCACCTTCGGCGTGGAGAACATGATGGGGACCAATCCCCTGACCTTTGCATTCCCCACCGACGAGCCCTTCCCCTTCTGTCTGGACTGCGCCACCTCCATTGTCCAGCGGGGCAAGATTGAGTACTACGCCCGGGAGGGCAAGGACACCCCGGCCGGGATGGTGGTGGCCCGGGACGGGAGCGTGCTCACGGATTCCAGCGCCATCCTCAAGGCCCTGACCCAGGGCGAGGCCGCCCTGGCGCCTCTTGGGGGAGGTCCCGGGGACGAGATGTGCGGATACAAGGGCTACGGCTACGCCGCCGTGGTGGAGATCCTCTCCGCCGCCCTGGCGGGGGGCCCCTTCATGAAGGCCCTCACAGGACTCTCCGCCGACGGAAAACCCCAGATGTACCACCTGGGTCACTTCTTCTTTGTAGTCAATCCCGAGTTCTTCATGGGACTGGACACCTTCCGCAAAACGGCGGGGGACATCTGCCGGGCTCTGCGGGCGTCCGAGAAGGCCCCCGGCTGTGACCGCATCTACACCGCAGGAGAGAAGGAGTACGAGGTGTGGCTGGAGCGGAAGGACAAGGGCGTGCCGGTAGGCGAGGCCGTCCAGAAGGAGATCCTTGCGGTCCGGGATACCCTGAAGCTCCCCTTCCGCTTCCCCTTCGAGACCTGATCCCCGGTCCCCGCAGCACTGACGTTTTCCACGAGGAGGAACCATTGATTATGGACTATGCAAAGGAATCTCTGCGCCTCCACGAGCAGTGGAAGGGCAAGATTGAAGTAAAAGCCACTGTCCCTGCGGACAGCAGGGAGGCCCTCGCACTGGCCTATACCCCCGGGGTGGCGCAGCCCTGCCTGGAGATTCAGAAGGACATCAGCAGGAGCTACGACCTGACCCGCCGCCACAACCTGTGCGCCGTCATTACCGACGGCTCCGCGGTGCTGGGCCTGGGGGACATCGGTCCCGAGGCCGGCATGCCGGTCATGGAGGGCAAGTGCGTGCTGTTCAAGACCTTCGGAAACGTGGATGCGTTCCCGCTGTGCGTGCGGACCAAAGATGTGGACGAGTTTGTAAACACGGTGTACCTCATCTCCGGCTCCTTCGGAGGCATCAACCTGGAGGACATTGCCGCTCCCCGCTGCTTTGAGATCGAGCGGAAGCTGAAGGAGAAGTGCGACATCCCCATCTTCCACGACGACCAGCACGGCACGGCCATCATCACCCTGGCCGGGCTCACCAACGCCCTGAAGATCGTGGGAAAGAAGCCGGAGGACGTGAAGGTTGTCACCTCCGGGGCCGGGGCCGCCGCCGTCTCCATTGTAAAGCTGATGCTCTCCGCCGGCTTCCAGGACATCACCATGTGCGACCGGAAGGGCGCCATCTACGAGGGCCGGCAGGGGCTCAACTGGATCAAGGAGGAGATGGCACAGGTCACCAACCGGGAGAAGAAGGCGGGATCCCTGGCGGATGTCATCAAAGGCGCCGACGTGTTCATCGGCGTCTCCGCCCCCGGCACCGTGACCACGGAGATGGTGCGGACCATGAACCGGGACGCCATTGTCTTTGCCTGCGCCAACCCCACCCCCGAGATCTTCCCTGAGGACGCAAAGGCGGGGGGAGCCCGGATCGTATCCACCGGCCGCAGCGACTACCCGAACCAGATCAACAACGTCCTGGCCTTCCCCGGGATCTTCCGGGGTGCCTTCGATGTGCGGGCCAGCGACATCAACGAGGAGATGAAGATGGCTGCGGCCCATGCCCTGGCCGGTCTCATCTCCGACGCGGAGCTCCGGGAGGACTACATCATCCCCGAGGCCTTCGACCCCCGGGTGGGACCGGCCGTGGCCTCAGCCGTGGCGGAGGCCGCCCGCCGCTCCGGAGTGGCCCGCATATGAAAACTTCCATCCCCCGCAGGGCAGCACCGGCGGGGGATTCCTGTCAGCCGGAGAGGAGGGACGGAAGACGGACCTGAAGAAGAAGAAACTGTTCCTGCTGGACATGGACGGGACCATCTACCTGGGAAACCACCTGTTTGACGGCACCCTGGACTTTCTCCGCCGGGTGAGGGAGCGGGGCGGACGGTACCTGTTCGTAACCAACAACTCCTCCCGGGGAGTGGGGGCCTATGTGGAGCGGCTGCTGAACATGGGCATCGAGGGGACCACGGCGGAGGACTTCCTCACCTCCGTGGACGCCCTGATCTGGTACCTGCGGAAGCACGGTCTGGACCGGGAGTTTATCTACGCCTTCGGCACCCGCACCTTCCGGCAGCAGCTGCAGGAGGCGGGGCTCCATATTACGGACCGGCTGGAGGAGGGGATCACCCTCCTGATCTGCGGCTTTGACACGGAGCTGACCTTCCAGAAGCTGGAGGACGCCTGCATCCTCCTGACCCGGGGGGTGAAGTTCCTGGCTACCAACCCGGACTGGGTGTGTCCCACCGCCTGGGGCTCCGTCCCAGACTGCGGCAGCGTCTGCGAGATGCTCTTCCGGGCCACCGGCCGGCGGCCGAAGTTCATCGGCAAGCCGGAGCCGGAGATGGCGCTCCTCTCCGTGGAGCGCTGCGGCTGTACAAAGGAGGAGACCCTGCTCATCGGGGACCGGATCTACACGGACATCGCCTGCGGGGTCAACGCAGGAATCGACACCGCCTTCGTCCTCTCCGGGGAGGGGGTGCCGGAGGATATCGAAAAATTCGGCTTCGCCCC
>CAYYHY010000110.1:3345-8609 GCA_964471855.1 uncultured Oscillospiraceae bacterium
GGGGCTTCCGGGTATTCCCATTTCTGGCATTCTGTGGTACAATTTCTCCCATCACCGGACAGAAGAAGCCGGATACGGCGGTCCGACAGGGAGGATGCCCCATGGTGTTTTTCATTGTCAGTTTTCTCGCCAGCATCGCAGGGGCCATCTGCGGCATCGGGGGCGGCGTCATTATCAAGCCGGTGCTGGACATGTTCCACCTGGAGTCGGTGGCCACCATCAGTTTCCTGTCCGGCTGCACGGTTCTCTGCATGAGCTGCTACTCCGTAGGCAGGTCCATGCTGGCGGGGGAGCACCGGGTGGAGATGCGGACGGGGACGCCCCTGGCAATCGGCGCCGCCCTGGGGGGCCTGCTGGGCAAGGAGCTCTTCGGCCTGGTCCAGGGGATGTTCGAGAACCGGAACATGGTGGGCTCCGTGCAGGCGGGCTGCCTGGCGGTGATCACCCTGGGCACCCTGCTGTTCAACCTGAACAAGGATAAGATCCGGATGCACCGGATCAGCAGTGCAGCGGTCTGCGTGGCCATCGGCCTGGTGCTGGGCATTGTCTCCAGTTTCCTGGGCATCGGCGGGGGACCCATCAACCTGGTGGTGCTCTGCTACTTCTTCAGCATGGATACCAAAACAGCTGCGGCCAACAGCCTGTATATCATCCTCTTCAGCCAGCTGGCCAGCCTCCTGGCCGCCATCGTCACCTCCAGCGTGCCCCCCTTCCAGTGGCAGCACCTGGTGCTCATGGCCTGCGGGGGCATCGGCGGAGGGATCGTGGGCCGGATACTCAACCGGCGGATGGACAACCGGGCGGTGTCCCGGCTGCTGGACATCCTCATGGCTGTCATCATCGCCATCAGCATCTGGAACGCATGGCAGTACGCCCATGCCTGAGGGGAGGCCGGAACATGCGAAATGTGAGCTTTCTGGTCAAGCCGGCCTCCGGCGCCTGCAGCCTGCGCTGCGCCTACTGCTTCTACCGCCCCGCGGCGGAAGGCAGAAGGGAGAAGGCGGAGGGTTTCATGACCCTGGAGACCGCGGAGCGGATGCTGCGGGAGGGCTTTGACCTGGTGGATCCCGGGGGCAGCGTCAGCATCCTCTTTCAGGGAGGGGAGCCCACCCTGGCGGGGCTGGACTTCTTCCGCGCCTTTACAGACAGA
Source organism: uncultured Oscillospiraceae bacterium (assembly GCA_964471855.1). Classification (GTDB taxonomy): domain Bacteria; phylum Bacillota; class Clostridia; order Oscillospirales; family Oscillospiraceae; genus Lawsonibacter. Next base: position 4,496 of record CAYYHY010000110.1, read on the forward strand.
GCCAGAGCCCTGTGTCCTGCCCGGGTGAACCTGAATTTCTCCCTTCAGACCAACGGGATGCTCATCGACCGGGAGTGGGCGGAATTCTTAAAGGACAACGGGTACCTGACCGGCCTCTCCGTGGACGGCTTCAAGGAGGTGCACAACCTGCACCGCCGGGACGCCCGGGGAGAGGGCACCTGGAACCGGGTGCGGAAGACGGCGGAGCTCCTGCTGCGCAGCGGGGTGGAGACCAACGCCCTCTGCGTGGTGACCGGCCAGTGCGCCAGAAGTCCGGAGAAGGCCTGGCGGGAGCTGAAGAAGCTGGGCTTTTCCTGCCTTCAGTTTATTGCATGCACGGATCCCCCGGATGCCCCCCGGGGGCAGTTTCCCTGGTCCCTGTCCCCCGAGGCCTACGGCCGCTTCCTGTGCCGGATCTATGACCTGTGGCGCTCCGACTGGCTCCGGGGGGAGTATGTGAGCGTGCGCTTCTTTGAGGACTGCCTGCGCATCCTCATGGGGGAGTGCCCAGGCAGCTGTGCCGCCGCCGGTCTCTGCGGGTCCTACTTTGTGGTGGAGGCGGACGGCCGGGTGTACCCCTGCGACTTCTACTGCACCGACGAGTGGTGCATGGGAAAGCTGGGAGAGCAGAGCCTGGAGGAGATGGCCCGGGGGGAGAAGGCAGAGGAGTTTCTCGCCTGGGGCACCGTGAAGCCGGCGGAGTGCGCCTCCTGCCGCTGGCGCCGCCTGTGCAATGGCGGCTGCAAGAACGACTGGCTGGACCCCCGGAGCAGCAGCCCCCGCAACCGCTTCTGCAGCGCCTTTCAGATGTTCTTTGAGCATGCGGAGCAGGGCCTGAAGGAGATGGCCAGGGCGGCCCTGGCGGGCAGCGCCGGCCTGCGGCCGCATCCGTGAATACAGCGGGACTTCACAGGAGAGGCCGCCGGAAGGAGAAGGACCATGTACTGGATTGACATTATGACTCTCTTCCCCGACGTGGTGGGGGACATGCTCTGCGAGTCCGTCCTGGGCCGGGGCCAGGAGCGGGGCTACATCCGTGCGGAGTGCCACCAGATCCGGGACTACACAATTAATAAACAGCGGCAGGTGGACGACTACCCCTACGGGGGCGGCCGGGGCGCCGTCATGCAGGCGGACCCCCTCTACCGCTGCTGGGAGCACATCTGCCGGGAGGCGGGGGAGCGGGTCCACACCATCTACATGTCCCCGGCGGGGAAGCCCTTCACCCAGGCGGACGCCCGGCGGCTGGCCAGTGAATACAGCCGCCTGATCCTGGTCTGCGGCCACTACGAGGGCATCGACGAGCGGTTCATCGAGGAGTGCGTGGACGAGGAGATCTCCATCGGCGACTTTGTGGTTACCGGAGGGGAGATCCCCGCCATGGCGGTGGCGGATGCGGTGTTCCGCCTGGTGCCCGGGGTCCTCTCGGACCCGGAGTGCTATGAGAACGAGTCCCACTGGGCCGGCACCCTGGAGGCCCCCCAGTACTCCCGGCCGGAGGTGTGGCACGGCCGGACGGTCCCCTCCGTCCTCCTCTCCGGCAACCACGCCAATGTGGCCCGCTGGAGACGGAAGATGTCCCTGCTGCGCACCCGGCAGCGCCGGCCGGACCTCTATGAAAAGCTGGACCTCAGTTCAAAGGAGGACCGGAAGATCCTGGCCGAGCTGGAGGCAGAGGCGGAGCAGACCGCGTCGGAAGACACAGGGGACGGGGGACAGCCCTGAGGAAAAACTGCCGGACGGGCTGAAAATCTTAAAAAACCCCCTTTACAGGGGGCTTTTAAACTGTTATACTGGATGGCGGAATGTAGTTTTTAAAACCATGTTAGGAGCTGAGGAAGATGAGTTTCAAAATCGTGGTGGACAGCGGCGCCGACCTGACTCCGGAGATGCTCCGCAGCCCGTGCTTTGAGCAAGTTCCCCTCACCCTTTACACAAACGGCCAGGCCTTTGTGGACGACGAGAACTTTGAGCCGTCCGGGCTGCTGAAGGCCATGAAGGAGAGCGAGACCGGGACCCAGACCGCATGTCCCTCTCCCCAGGCCTACCTGGATGCCTTCCAGGGGGCAGACGAGGTCTACGTGGTTACTCTCTCCGCCATGCTCAGCGGTTCCCACAACAGTGCAGTCCAGGCCCGGAAGCTGATGCTGGAGGATGTGCCGGATGCCAAGATCTATGTCTTCAATACCTGCACCGCCGTCTGCGGAGAGGCGCTGGTGGCGCTGAAGGTAAAGGAGCTGGCGGAGTCCGGTCTCCCCTGGGACCAGGTGATCCGGGAGACAGAGAAGTACATCTACGAGCAGCAGACCGTGTTTGTGCTGGAGAACCTGGAGAATCTGCGCAAGAACGGCCGGCTGACCAGACTGCAGGCGGTGATCACCGGAGCCCTGCGCATCAAGCTCCTGCTGGGGGCCACCCCGGAGGGGGAGATCTGCCGTCTGAGCCAGGCCCTGACGGTGAAGCAGGCCCTGGGGAAGCTGGTGGACCGGATTGCAGCCGACCCGAAGCACGTGGGGAAGACAGCGGGGCTGTGCCAGGTGAACTGCCCCCAGCGGGCCGCCCAGGTGCGGCAGATGCTGGAGGAGAAGTGCCAGTTCAAGGAGATCCTCATGATGGAGGGCCGGGGGGTCACCACCGTCTATGCAGACGACGGCGGCATCGTGGTTGCGTATTGACAGCTTTTGACGGAAAAGATAAAATCATGGGAAACGGTTCATGCCGTTTCCCATTTTTCTAAGTCAGGAGCTGACTTTCATGCCTATTACAAGGGAGCAGGCCTGGGAACTGCTCACGAAATACAACAGGGAACCCTTCCACCTCCGCCACGCCATCACCGTGGAGCACGTCATGGGCTGGTTCGCCCGGGAACTGGGCTACGGGGACGAGGAGGCGTACTGGTCCAATGTGGGCCTGCTCCACGACCTGGACTTTGAGCAGTGGCCGGAGGAGCACTGCATCAAATCCCAGGAGCTCATGCGGGAGGCCGGGCTGGATGAGGACATCATCCGCTCCACCGCCAGCCACGGCTGGGGCATCTGCACGGACATCAAGCCGGAGCACGAGATGGAGAAGGTGCTCTACGCCTCCGACGAGCTGACCGGTCTCATCGGCGCCGCCGCTCTCATGCGGCCCTCGAAGAGCACCAAGGACATGGAGCTCAAATCCCTGAAGAAGAAGTTCAAGGACAAAAAGTTCGCAGCCGGCTGCTCCCGGGACGTCATCCGCCAGGGGGCCCAGGAGCTGGGCTGGGATCTGGACAAGCTGCTGGACATGACCCTGAAGGCCATGCAGGCGGAGGAGGACGCCATTGAGGCGGCCGTGGCCGCCCTGCCCCAGAGCTGACATACGGCAGAACGGCCTGCATGCAGTGCATGCAGGCCGCTCTTTTTGCAGGACAGACAAAACAATACGCCCCGGCCCCTGGCCAGGGCGTGATGTCTCAAAGGGTCAAGGGGGTGTGCCGGGAGCTGTTCCTCCGCACAGAAGCAGCAGGTCACAGCCAGTCGGCGACCACATCACTGAGGGTGGCAGGACTGACCTCGTTTTTAACAAGCAGGCTGAGCAGCTCGTCAATCCGCTCGGCGCTGGGTGTGATTCCGGAAACCGCTGCGTCATCCCCGCAGTCAGCAGCGATTTTTACTCCGTAGTTCTCGCAGAAGAAGGGACCGTTTTCAACCGGTTCTGCAGTCAGATAGTAGCGGAACTCTCTCTGGAGTCCCATTTCATCCGCCCATCGGCGGGTAGCAACCATGAGCTCCATGATTCTGAAAATAGCCTCCCGTGAGTTGGATTTGTACGCAGTGGAAAATGCTTTCTCTTGACATAAAAGAGAAAGAAATCGCGCGTTTCTCCAAGTTCAGAGGCCCTTCATCTCTAAACTGGCACTGAGCCGAAAATAAAGGGGGCACTAAGTACGGGGGACGGACCGAAGGAAACCAGGTTTTTGCTGCTGCATGTGCGGAGGACACAGGACGGCGTGTTCTGCCAGGAACACTTTCTGCAGCGGCTTGCTCGGGTTATTGGAAAAAAGGACATCTGTGCTTAGCAGATGCCCTCTTGCTGGAGCGAGTGACGAGGCTCGAACTCGCTACCTCCACCTTGGCAAGGTGGCGCT
>CAYYHY010000111.1:0-3710 GCA_964471855.1 uncultured Oscillospiraceae bacterium
GGGATGCCGTCCAGGGACAGGAAGAACAGGAACGGGCGGTTCAGGTTCATCTCCCTGGGGGCGGGGTGGTACACACCGGTACCCTTTGACAGGACGATGCCCCGGGCCGATGCCTCGGCTCCTTCCTCGTTGACCTCCATCTTCACATCCTGGATGATCCCTGCCAGCGCAAGGGGAACAGAACAAATGGGGCGGAAGTCCATGCTGCTGTGGAAGAGAGTTCCGCAGCCCAGTTCCTTCAGCAGCTGCTCCATGTCCCAGAAGCTGCTGCACCTGAACCGGGGAAGGGACCAGATCACAGGGACGTACTTGAAGCCCTCTTTTCCGGTCACTGTCCGCAGAACGCCGGGGCTGTTCAGCAGGTCCTCCGGGCGGTATCCTTCGGCCGGCAGCACAAAAGTCAGGGTGCCGGGTTTCAGGGACAGGGAGGCGGCGGTCCAGTTCTCCCCCTCCTTCCAGGGACCGCTGACAGTCCTGTGCATGTACATCGTTTCTGCCGCATGCCCGTCTGCACAGAAGAAACGGTCGGGTGAGGTCCTGTCAGGCTGGAAGGGAGACGACCACGGCGCCTTGTAGTACATGGCGGTGAGGACCATCAGATCCGCTTCCGCCGGGACGGTGAAAGAAGTCACAATGCCAGTCCTCTCCATGTACCATGCTGCGACGGTCATTTCTGCTGCCTCTGTGACCGTGGGCATCGATCTGCTGTCTGCATGGAAGGTGCGTGCAAGGTCGTTCAGGGCGAGCTCGTTGAGCCTGCTGCCGGAGATCCGGTCAGAGAACCAGAGGGAGGAGGCAAATCTGAGAGTGTCCCCGCAGCCGTCCAGGACATCGATGACGGCGCTGCCCTGCTGCCTGGCGATGCGGGCACTGTCTGCTCCCATGGCCTTCAGCAGAGATCCCCTGCTCTTTCTCCCGGTACAGACGGTCAGCATGGAGAGAAGAATCCAGAGGGAGACGGGGGAGTACAGGGAGTTTTCCCCGTTCCCCCCGGCCAGGACCATGGGCATGGTGTGGAGAGCGAAGTCCTGGAGCCCCTGGGGTACGGCGGGCTTTTCAGAGGGCGGGGATGCCGGCACCTTCGACCGGGAAGAGGTCTGACCGGATGCCGGTCTGTCTGGAACCTGTTTCATGGCGTTCTCCTTTCAGAATGTCGGTCTCATGACCGGTCATACCTGTTATAACGGGGCGGTCCGGCGGGAAGTCCAGCCGGGGAAATGTGCCGCTGATCCACCATCAGGGGCGCCTGAAGACACCGCACATCAGGGGGATGCCGTCCAGGGACAGAAGGAAGAGAAACGGACGGCTGAGAACCATGTTTTTCGGCGTGGAAGGGAATCCCAGGAGGGCGTTGCTCAAAGAGATGGCGGAAGCCTCGGCCCCCTGCTCATTGACGGTTATCTGCGCGTCCTGGCGGATATCGCTGAGAGCAATGGGGAGGGAAGAGAGGGGATGGAAGTCTGCGCCGTCCTGGAAGAGAATGCCGCAGCCCAGTTTCTCCAGCAGGCTGCTGAGACTCAGACTGCTCCGGCTTTCAAACCGGGGTACAGACCAGCGGACACGGGTCAGATGGAAGCCGTCTCCTCCGGCCGCTGCCCGCAGGATGTCGGGGCTGTTCAGCAGGTCTTCCGGGCGGCACCCCTCGGACGGAAGTACAAAGGTCAGGGTGCCTGGATTCAGGGGAAGGGAGGCGGCGGTCCAGGTCTCCTCCTGCCGCCAGTGGCTGTACCCTGTCCTGTGCATGAAGGGGATCTTCTCCGTGCGGCCGTCTGCACAGAAGAAGCGGTCAGTGGCAGTACTGCCGGGGCTGAACGGCTCCACCCAGGGAGCTCTGTAGTGCATGGCGGAGAGGAGAAGAAGGACCGTGTCCGGCCGGGTCAGACGGGAGCCGGCGGACATGCCGGTTTTCTCCCGGATCCAGTCTGCTACGGCTCTTTCCGCCTGGACGGTGCCCATGGGAACCGGATGTGTGTCCGCATGGAAGGAGTCCGCGAGGATGTTCAGGGTATCCCCGTGGAACGCGGAGGCGGGAATGCGGTCAGATGTCCAGAGGGAGGCGGCAAAGCTGAGGGCATCCCCGCACCTGTCCAGACCGCCGGCCACGGTCCGGGCCTGTTCGCTGTCCGCCCCCAGTACATCCAGAATGCGGTCCCTGCAGGTCCCGCCGGTGCAGACGGACAGCATGGAGAGATGAAGCCAGAGGGATACGGGCGAGTACAGAGTGTTCTCCTGCCCATGCCCCAGAGCCAGGGGCATGGTGCGGAGAGCGAAGTCCGCAAGCCCCCGGGGGACAGGGATCTTCTCCGAGGGGGCGGGAGAGGAGCCCTCCCCGGAGGGGAAGCCGGCAGCAGGCTCCTTTTCAGGTTCAGGGGGGCGGGGTGCCGGAGCCCCGGACCGCCTGCCTCTGCGGAAGAGTTTCATGCGTTTTCCTCCTTTTTGATTCTGACCTGCACCGGCGCTTCGCGGTACAGGATTTCCAGCCAGCAGGTGCGGTCCTGTCAGGGCCTGCGGACGATGCCGCTCATCAGGGGAAGACCGTTCACGGACAGAAGGTACAGGAAGGGGCGGTTGAGAACCATGTACTTCGGCTCCGGAGGCAGGCCGGTAGCAACGGCACTGCAGGAGGTGACGGCGGAGGCCTCCGCGCCCTTTTCCGTGACGGTCATCTGCGCATCCTGGGCGATTGTGCCAAGGGAGACGGGGACAGAGCACAGAGGACGGAAATCGGCGGAGGGCTGCAGCAGGATGCCGCATCCAAGCTTCTCCATTACACCTGTCAGGTCCGTAGAGGACCTGCTCCGGAAGCGGGGAAGAGACCATGCAGTCAGGACAGGCCGGAATCCCCTGCCCCCGGCAGCCGCCCGCAGAACATCGGGGCTGTTCAGCAGATCCTCCGGGGGCACACCCTCCGCCGGCAGAACGAAGGTCAGAGTGCCGGGCCTGAGGGACAGGGAGGCGGCGGTCCAGGTCTTCTCTTCCCGCATGGGGCTTTTCACTGTGACGTGCATGAAGGGGACCTTCTCCCCGGTGCCGTCTGCACAGCGGAAGGTGGCGGGAAAGGTATCCGAACGGCTGAAGGGGACCACCCAGGGCGCCTTCCAGTGCATGGCGGAGAGGAGCATGAGGGCGGTATTCTGTCCGGCCTGCGGCAGAGAAGAGGGACCGGGGGCCATGCGGGTCTTCGCCGCCTGCCAGCGGGCAATCACATGCGCTGCATATGGTGTTCCCATGGGGAGGCGGTACCGGTCGGCATGGAAGGAGCGGGTGAGCCTGGTGAGTGTGTCCGTACTGAGGGAGGAGACCGGAAGGCTGTCGGAGAGACAGATGCAGGAGCCGAACTGGAGGGCGTGCCTGTGGAAGGCGAGACGGCCGGTGAGCATGCGGCCCAGTCTGCATGCCTCCTCTGTGCTTTCCGCTCCCAGCACATCCAGAAGCTGCTCCCTGCAGGTCCCGCCGGTGCAGACAGACAGCATGGAAAGGAGAAGCCAGAGGGATACAGGCGAGAAGAGGGCGTTTTCCTGCCCCTCCCCCAGTACAAGGGGCATGGTGCGCAGGGCGAAGTCCTGCAGCCCCCGGGAGGGGAGATTTTCAAAGGGACGAAAGCGGGCGCCGGTACCTGGGGAAGAGACTGCGGCCGCCGGCGGGGCAGCGTCCTGGGGTCCGGAGGTCCTGCGGGTGAGGACCGGCAGCGGGGAATGCAGTATCATGAT
>CAYYHY010000111.1:3810-8540 GCA_964471855.1 uncultured Oscillospiraceae bacterium
GAGGTTTTCTGGTCTGCCGGGGTGTGGTATAATGGAAGAAAATGCAAAGGAGCGGTGCTGCATGGCAAACAGCGGGAGTACGGAACGGAAGCCCCGGACCGGTCTGAGGAAGATGCTGCGGGATGCCCGCCAGGAACTGAAGAGGAAGCCGGTGGTCTCCGGTGTATACATCCTTCTCCGTTTCCTGGTGCTGATCACCATGGTCCGCCAGTTCTTCACCGGCCGCTTTGAGAATGTGTTCCTGTGCCTTCTGACCCTCATCCTGTTCCTGCTGCCCACGGTTGTGGAGCACCGGCTGGAGGTGGACCTGCCCAACACCCTGGAGATCATCATCCTGCTGTTCATCTTTGCAGCGGAGATCCTGGGGGAGATCAGCGCATTCTACACAACCTACCTGGGCTGGGACACCATGCTCCACACCCTCAACGGGTTCCTGTGCGCGGCGATCGGGTTCTCCCTGGTGGACATGTTCAACCGGAGCGAGCGCTTCTCCCTCAGACTGTCCCCTGTCTTCATGGCTATCGTGGCCTTCTGCTTCTCCATGACTATCGGGGTGCTGTGGGAGTTCTTCGAGTTCTCCGTGGACCAGGTTCTGCACCTGGACATGCAGAAGGACGCCATTGTGACGCAGATTTCCAGCGTGATGCTGGATCCGGCCGGGGGGAACACACCGACGGCCATCCGCGGCATTACGGATGTGATCGTGTGCGCCGGCGGGGAGGAGATCTCTCTGGGGCTGGGCGGATACCTGGATGTCGGCCTGCTGGATACCATGAAGGATCTCATCGTCAACTTCATCGGAGCTGTAGTCTTCTCCATCATCGGCTTCTTCTACGTGAAGAACCGGGGCACCGGCCGCTTTGCCGGAAGGTTCATTCCCCAGGTACTTCAGAGGGAGAGGGAGGACTCAGACGGCGGGAGCGGCTCATGATTCCCCGGAACCTGCTTCCGGCTCCGCCTTGCAAATGCAGCGCCGGTCCTGTACAATAGGGGCGGTCCGGCAATACAACCTGCTGCAGGGGCGGCAGACGTCCGCTGCAGCCGACAGAGAGGTAAAATAAAATGAAAAGAATATCAGCCCTGCTGCTGGCCCTCGTCATGGCCCTGTCCCTGGCGGCCTGCTCCAGCAGCGGCGACGCATCCTCCGGCGGAGGAAGTTCCTCCAGTTCCCAGGGGAGCAGCGTGTCCGGCTCCGGCAGCTCATCCAGCCTGGACGATGCATCTGAGCCGGGAAGCTCCAGCTCCAGTTCCGGCTCCGTATCCGGAACCGCCAGTTCCTCCGGCGGGGAAGACACGTCTGAACCGGGAAAGCCCGGATCCGGCCCCGCCTCCAGCCAGGGGAACAGCTCCGGGGACCCCGGCAGCGGCGCAGATGATCCGGAGGAATTCCTGCGCAGCGGTCCGGTGAAAGGGGAACCCTACTACGACCTGGAGCACGTGGTGCTGTATCTGGATGCCTACGGAGAACTGCCCCCCAATTATATCACCAAGGATGAGGCCCGGGATTTGGGATGGGAAGGCGGCTCCGTGGAGCAGGTCAAGGAGGGCGCTGCCATCGGCGGCGACACCTTCGGAAACCGGGAGGGTCTGCTCCCGGAGGGAAACTACACGGAGTGCGACCTGAACACCCTGGGCAGCGACAGCCGGGGTGCAGAACGTCTTGTCTTCTCGGACCAGGGCGAGTACTACTACACCGGCGACCACTATGAGACCTTCACCCAGATCTGGGTGGAGAACGGAGAGGTGCTCTGGGAGTGAGTGGGGAGAAGCCCGTCTGCGTCATAGACTGCCGGGAGATGACCGGCCGGGAGGAAGCCCACCGCTGCCTGGCGGAGAAGCTCTCCTTTCCCGGCTGGTACGGAAAGAACCTGGATGCCCTCTACGACATGCTCACATCCACCCCGCCTCTGCGTCTGGTGTTCATCTGCTCGGAGGCGCTGGAACAGCTGGGTCCCTACGGTGCCCGGCTGAGAGAGACTGTCCTGGATGCAGCGAAGGCGAGCCCGGTCCTGGAGGCAGAGTTTGTCCAGGGTCCGGCACCGGCAGAAGATCCGTAGTTCCGGCATACAGAAACAGAGAGACCGCAGCCTGAACGGCTGCGGTCTTTCTGCATGCACGGGTCTGTTCGGGAACAGGAAAAGTGCGCCTGCACAGACACGGGAACAATAAATGCGCAGCTGCGGGACACGGGAACAAAATAAGCTGTTCTGCACAGGAATGCAGATAAAAAGTTATTGATTCCGTAAAAAACATGGCTTTAAGATAACTAATTCCACATAAATATATTGAACAGGGCCTGGCCGCATGATAGACTGTCCAGCGGATTCGAGAGGCAAACCAGGATATCAGCGAACAGGAGGAAATCAATGCTGGATACTCAGAACACAGAGGAAGAGGTTCGCGGACAGAGGAAAAAGAACAGGAACAGGGGGACGGGTCCGTGGGAGGCCGGACCGGACAGCCTCGCCTCCCGCTGCCGGGACATGCGGACGGTGGAACTGGAGTCCGGGGTGACGTCGGTTCTGGAGCACGCCTTCCGCGGGTGCAGCTGCTGTGAGACCGTGGTCCTGCCGGCGGGCCTGCGGAAACTGCAGGGCAACCCCCTGGCGGAACTGCCCGCCCTGCAGAGGATTGTCTCCTCCAGCGCGGCGTTTCCCGTGGTGGACGGGGCCCTCTGCGGGGACGGCGGGCGGACGCTCCGTGCCTTCCCCAGGGCCAGGGGCGGTGAATTCACAGTGCCGGAGCAGGTGACCGGGATCGGCAGGCAGGCCTTCTATGGCAGCAGCCTGGAGTCCGTCGTCCTGCCTGCCGGGCTGGAACGGCTGGGAATCGAGGCCTTTGCCGGTTCTGCGGAGCTGAGGCGGGTGGTCTTCCAGGGCTCTGCAGCAAAGATCGGGGCCCGCTGCTTTGAGGGCTGTGTCAGCCTGAAGGAGGCTGTCCTGCCGGCGGGTCTCAGGGAACTGGGCTCCAGGTGCTTTGCCGGGAGCGGCGTGGAGCATGTGGTCATCCCGGAGGGCACGGAGGTCATCGGCCGGGACGCCTTTGCAGGGTCCGCCCTGCAGACGGTGGAGATCCCCTCCACGGTGCGCACCTTCGGGGCGGGGGCCTTCGCTGCACCGGGGCTGCGGCGGGTGACGGTCCGGGGGAGCGGGGTCCACTTCCCCACAGGGCTGTTCGGCACCATGAACAGGCAGCTTGTGGTGGATGCCCCCGGCATGCTTCCGGAGGAGTTCCCCAGGGAACTGCGGGTGCCTGCGCTCCGGGGCGCCGCCGAACGGTGTCCTGCGGGGGACACCGCCAGCATGGCGCCGTACATGAACCTGATCAGGCAGCACAGGGGAGAACTGTGGACGGAACTGCCGCTCCTGGAGATCATGCTCCAGACGCACATGCTGAATGCAGCGACCCTGGACCGGATGATGGCTGAGGCCTCCGCAGCGGGCCGGGCCGATCTGACCGCTGCGATTCTTGAGTTCCTCAGCGGTGAAGACGGAAAACTGGATGCCCCCAGCCTGTACATGACAAACACCCAGGCCCTGCGGAGGATCTGGTCCTCCCGTGTCCTGGAGGACGGCACGCTGGAGCTGACTTCCTTCAAGGGGTCGGAACCGGAGGTTTCTGTCCCCGGCGAGATCGGCAGGCGGCTGGTCACCGCTGCCGGGGCGCTGTGCATGAGTCCCCACGGCCGCTACACCAGGGAGAGCATCCGCCAGGGCCGGGCCGGTCTGACCTCTGTAGAGTTCTCAGAGGGAATCCGCGTGATCGGGTCCGGAGCCTGCAGCGGATGCAGGAAACTGCGGGAGGTGCGTCTCCCCGAGAGCCTGGAGCGGATTGAGAGCAGCGCGTTCTGCTGGTGCACCAGCCTGACTTCCATCATCGTGCCTCCCGGGGTGACCCGGGTCGGGACAGACGCTTTCAGGGAGTGCGTATCCCTCAGGCGTGTTACCTTCCTCAACCCGGATACCCAGCTGGACGGCAGGGTGTTTGCCGGGTGCAGCCGGAATCTCCAGATCTGGGCGGTGCCCGGCGGCGAGGTGGAGCGGCGGGTCCGCCGCAGCGGCGCAGTCTTCCGCTGTCTCTCCCTCCCGGCAAGGGACCGGATTCACGCAGCCTCAGACTGCACTTCCTGCTGAGAGCGAAGAGGAACCGTTCCCCAGCCGGACCGTCCGGCTTCTCCTTATAAAGGAGTACAGAGACGGCCGCCGGACAGGAGACAGCATTCCTGACTTCCCCGGGGCAGAAACCGGCAGGGAGCCGCAGGCTGCCGCCTGGGGGACAGGCAGGCATCAGGGGAAGCATGACGGATTCCGGAGCTCCATGCAGAAAAAGCAGATGAACAGGCCGGTTTAATATTGCGGGCCGGTCAGAAAACATGTATAATTCTGTGTGCTGGATGTGCATGACATGTTCCGGCCTCTGTCTGCACAGGCAGAGGAGCAGATCCGGCAGCAGAAAGCAGTCCCTCGCCGCCCTTCCGGGCGGAGGGGCGACTGCAGATCTGGAGGTGCAGCATGGGACGTTTTTTCAATCCCGGCAGCGGTGCTTTTGCCAGGGATATCTCTCAGCAGTACGTGGACAAAACAGGTCTGATTTCGCGCTTCAATGAGGTGCTGGACTCCAGCATGTCGCTGTGGTGCATATCAATGCCCCCGGGGTTCGGGAAGACCTTTGCGGCGGACATGCTGACAGCATACTATGACTGCAGCTGTGATTCCGCTGCGCTGTTCGAG
>CAYYHY010000112.1:0-8490 GCA_964471855.1 uncultured Oscillospiraceae bacterium
AGAAGCAGCTGACCAACATGCGGGCCTCCGGCTCAGACGACGCCCTGCGGCTGGTGCCTCCCCGGATCCTCTCCCTGGAGCAGTGCCTGGAGTTCCTGGCGGACGACGAGCTGCTGGAGTGCACCCCTGAAAACCTGCGCCTGCGCAAGCGCCTGCTGGACCACGCCGACCGGATGCGCGCCCTGAAAGGCGGAAAATAGTGCTGCAAAGGGACCTCCGGGTCCCTTTTTTGGCTTCCATGTCATCTTTCTCCAACTCTCCGCCAACGGGGGACCTTGCATTCCAGACCCCAAACAGGTAGAATGTTGTAAATCACACAGGCGGCCTCCCCGCCAGGAAGGAATTGACTATGCAAGAGTTCAAAGGCAGCCAGACCTACGTCGCCTCGCCGGAACTGCTCCAGGCGGTGAACATCGCCATGGTTCTGGAGAAGCCCCTGCTGATCAAGGGAGAGCCGGGCACCGGCAAGTCGGTCCTGGCCGAGGCCATCGCCGAGGCGCTTCAGAAGCGGCTCATCATCTGGAACATCAAGTCCACCACCAAGGCCCAGGACGGCCTCTATGTATACGACGTGGTGCAGCGTCTCTACGACAGCCAGTTCGGGGGCGAGGGCGTAGACGACATCGAGAAGTACATCCACCTGGGCAAGCTGGGGGACGCCTTCACCGCCGACGAGCAGGTGATCCTCCTCATCGACGAGATCGACAAGGCGGACCTGGAGTTCCCCAACGACCTGCTGTGGGAGCTGGACCGGATGGAGTTCCACATCCCGGAGACCGGCCGCACCGTCACCGCAAAGCACCGCCCGGTGGTGATCATCACCTCCAACGCGGAGAAGGAGCTCCCCGACGCCTTCCTGCGCCGCTGCGTGTTCCACTACATTGAGTTCCCCGACAAGCAGCTGATGGCTGAGATTGTCCGGGTCCACATCCCCGACCTGGACGAGCACCTGCTGGACCAGGTGCTGGACGCCTTCTACAAGATCCGCTCCCTGCCTGCCATCAAGAAGAAGCCCTCCACCAGCGAGATCATCGACTGGCTCCAGGCCCTGATCTATGCGGGCATCGACGCAGACCGGGTCATGAAGGAGATCCCCTATCTGGGCATCCTGCTGAAGAAGAACGAGGACATCGACGTCCTGCGGAAAAACTGGCGGTGAGAGCATGTTTGAGGACTTCCTCTATCTGATGCGGGGTTCCGGTCTCAAGGTCTCCATGACCGAGTGGATGGCCCTCCAGGAAGCCCTGGACAAAAACCTCCACGAGGCCAGCTTTACCGGATTCTACCAGCTGTGCCGCTGCCTGCTGGTAAAGAGCGAGGCAGATTTCGACACCTTTGACCGCTGCTTCCTGGAATACTTCAAGGACGTCCCCTTCCAGCAGGAGGTCTCCCAGGAGCTGCTGAACTGGCTGGACAAGCCCGACGCCGGCCAGGGCGCCTACGACGAGCAGCAGGCGGAGCTCAACGAGCTGCTGTCCATGGACGAGATCGAGCAGATGTTCCAGGAGCGGATGAACGAGCAGCGGGAGCAGCACAACTGCGGCAGCCACTGGGTGGGAACCCACGGCATGTCCGTCTTCGGCAACTCCGGCATGTCCCCTGTGGGCATCCGCGTCGGCGGCCAGGGAGGGAACAGAAGCGCCTTCCGGGTGGCCGGCGAGCGCCGGTTCCGGGACTTCCGGAATGACAACACTCTGGATACCCGCCAGTTCCAGGTAGCCCTGCGCCGCCTGCGCCAGTTCTCCGGCCTGGTGGACCTGCCTCCCACGGAGTTTGACGTGGACGCCACCATCCGGGACACCGCCAACAACGGCGGCCTGCTGAAGGTCCGCTACAGGCGCCCCAGGGAGAACACCGTCAAGGTGCTCCTGCTCATGGACTCCGGGGGCTCCATGGACTACTACAGCACCCTCTGCTCCTCCCTCTTCCAGGCCGTGAGCAAGACCGGCCACTTCAAGGACCTGAAGGTCTACTACTTCCACAACTGCATCTACGGCAGGCTGTACAACGACCCCACCCTCTACCAGCGCAACTCCACCTCCACCGAGTGGGTGCTCTCCAACCTGTCCCCGGAGTACAAGGTCATCATTGTGGGGGACGCCCAGATGGCCCCCTACGAGCTCCACTCCCGCTACTTCACCCCCACCCGCAAGCCGGACATGCCCCAGACCGGTCTGGAGTGGCTGCAGCTGCTCCGGTCCCGCTACCGCAGCTCCATCTGGCTCAACCCCAGCGACCGCCCCTCCTGGGGCGACTACTGGGCGGAGACCTACGACGACATCGCCCGGGTCTACCCCATGTTCCCTCTGACCGTGGACGGTCTGGAGGAGGGCATGAAGAAGCTCCTCAGCCGCTGAAGGAGGCCTGAACATTACGAAGGCGGACTGCCGGTTTTCCCGGCAGTCCGCTTTTTTCATGCTTTGGTTGTCAGGACAGACTCACTCCAGAACGATCCTTTCCGGGTCGAATCCCAGGTTCTGGCAGAGCTCAGACTGGTCCTCGCTGAGAGGTTCC
The DNA here is from genome assembly GCA_964471855.1 of uncultured Oscillospiraceae bacterium. GTDB lineage: Bacteria > Bacillota > Clostridia > Oscillospirales > Oscillospiraceae > Lawsonibacter. The sequence goes on from CAYYHY010000112.1 coordinate 2,515, forward strand.
GCCGCCCACCCGCTCCCGTCCGGAAGCGGGACAGCATGGATGGAGGACAGCTGCTCCAGCACCTCCCTGCAGGCAGTGCCCCGCAGCCGCTTCATGATGGAAAGCTCGTTGTATACAGGCACCGCAAGCAGGGCTGCGACGTGACTGAGGAGCGTCCAGGCTTCTGCATTGAAGCTGTCCCCCAGGAAGGCGATGTCAGGCTCCAGGGCAGCGTCAAAGGCGCCGATCATCTTCTCTGCGCTTTCCAGTACCTTGATGATGCGGAAGGGCACATCCCCGGGGACCTTCACCAGTGAGGTGACAACGGCAGTTGTCCCTGTCTCCTCAGTAATATTCTCATAGTCCGGCCGGTCCGGCAGGGACCTGCCTGCGACCTTCTTTCCGGGTGTCTTCCAGTCTGTGTTCCTCGCCTTCATGCGGTTTTCCGACTGCTCCCCGCTGTTGGCGGCCGCGGCCCAGGCACGGAGATACTCCACGTGCTGCCTGGCTGTCTCCAGATCCTCCCTGGCCTGCTCTTCCGCGGCCGCTGCGCGGGCGGCCTCCTTCCTGCAGTCCCGGGCACGGTCCATGGCCTGCCTGCGCAGTTCCTCCCGGCCGGCTGCCTGCAGGTCTGCGGCCTGCCGGAGGGCCTCCGCTTCCCCTTCCAGCGCCTGCTTTCCCTCGTTCTGTGCCCGGGTGATGCTCTCCTCCAGCCCGGAGATGATTTCCTCCATCTCCTTCATCCTGGCCGCGGACATCTCGTTGTTCCGGTCGACGATGACCACAGCCTCATCGTTGAGCTGCATGAAATCCAGGTACACCACCACGCGGCGGCCGCGCTTCGGGATCACATGGTACATCAGTCCCTTGTTCCGGTAGGCAAACGGACTGTCGTAGCCCGTAAAGGAAGCGGGGATCTTTCCCGCCGTCTCCCTGCTCCCCCGCTCCAGGGTAAAAACATAGTCCAGCCCTGCGTCGGTCATCTGCCTGCACAGCGCCTGACCTGCTGCATTCCGGTCGCCGGCTGCAGCCACAGGACCGAAGGCGTCTCCAGTCTCCCTGAGCAGAGCAGCTGCCGCCTCCGCGGCCGGCGTATCCATGTCGTACAGCCGGCAGAAGGCCGGGACGGCAGTCCCGTATGCATTCATCCCAAATATGTACAGGCGCCCGGACTGCAGCACCGGTCCGGACCTGCGGCCCGGCGCAGATTCCTTCAGCAGTTCCGGCCAGGTCACCATGCAGTTCCGGAGGCCGGCACCCGCCTCCTTCATGAAGCTCTCCGCCGCCTCCCGCCGCTGACTCAGCTTCTCCATGAGCAGGGCAATGCTGTCTCTGTCCAGCGCCAGACCAGGATACAGCTGTGGCAGCAGGCACCGGCGGTACCTGGCCTCTGCGCTGGCAAGGCCCCCCTCCCCGCTGCTGACCGCCGTCAGCATGGCCAGGACGTACATCTCCGTCCAGCAGTCCGGAAAGTACTTCTCCAGAAGTGTCCGGATCCGCTTCGTGCGCTGGTGCAGGAATGCACAGGCGCCTGCCTCCACCGGGCCGCAGGGGCCGGGCACAGAGGGAGCTCCGGTCTGCACTTCCTCCTGAGCGGGCGGCTGATCCCCGGTCGTCTCCGGTTCCGGGGCAGCACCGGCTGCCGCCGGCTGCTCCTCCGGGACGTCAGCCTCAGCCTTTTTCCGGTGCCGTGAGGGCACCAGCCCCTGGGGCGTGATGGTTCCGATTATGGGACCGGATGCCTTCCGCAGGCGCCCGGTCTCCGGGTCGCGTACGCGCTTCACCTCATACAGGTACCAGCCGCTGTGGATATGCTTGATCTGGGTGCTGGATTTGTCCCTTGGAAAGTCCCGGACGTAGTCCGGCATGTCAGCCATAACAGCTGCCTCCTTTTCCAGTCATCCGAGAGGAATCTGGCGGGGAATGCGCTTCTCGTAAAGAGTCAGCCAGCGGAACCCGGCCTCCCGCAGCAGCTGCGCCCCCTCCTGCAGACCCTTTCCCACATTCTCCGGGGTGTGGGCGTCGGAACCCAGGGTAATCAGCTCCCCGCCCAGCTCCCGGTAGCGCTTCAGAACGGGGATCCAGGGCAGGACCTCCTCCCCGCAGTGGGTGTTCAGCTCGATGGCCCGGCCCGTCTCAATCACTGTGCGCAGCACCAGGTCCGTCTGCTCCCGCCAGGTGTCCAGGCTCAGGTTCTGCCCCCCTCTGCCGTTTATGTAGCGCAGGGGGTAGATGATGTGTCCCAGGGCGTCGTAGCAGGGCAGGGCCGACAGGGTCACCAGGTTTGCCATGTAGTCGTCCATGGTGCGCACCGCCAGGTCCCGGTCTGTGAAATCCATATAGTAGAAGTCCTGGTTTCCCATGGAGGGGCTGGTGTTGTGGACGGAGCCGATGACAAAGTCCAGGGGGATCCCCTCCAGCAGCCTGGAGCCCCGCTCCGGGTCCGTATTGGCGCCCCCCAGCTCGATGCCCAGGAGAACCTCCACGTCCTCCGAGAGAGGCGCCGTCTCCCGGTACTGCTTCAGCAGAGGCGCCCAGTCCCACTCCCCCAGGATGGTGCCGTCCTCCAGCTGGATATCCAGATGGTCCGTGACGCAGAGGGCCTTCAGCCCGGCCTCCCGGGCGGCGCGCACCATCTCTGAGAGAGGCGCTTCGCTGTCAAAGGAGCAGCAGCTGTGGGTGTGGCAGTCAACAAGATACATGGTGCATGTCCCCGCTTTCTGTTTCTGCCCCTATTCTACATGCCCGCAGACCTCCGCGCAACCCTGCAGTCTGCATAAGAAGACCCGCCCCGGAAAACCGGAGCGGGTTTTGAAGCCTTTAATAATCAGTCTGTAAAGATCCGGCGGCAGCCCACCAGACCGGTGGTGTAGTAGGACTCGCTGAGGCTGCTGATCTTCACGCCGGACTGCGGGGTGGAGGCGTGGATGAACTGGCCGTTCCCGATGTACAGACCCACATGGGTGGCCCGGGCTGAGGAGTAGCCCTTCTTGAAGATAACCAGGTCGCCGGGCTGGAGCTGGTCCCTTGTGACCGGGATGCCGTTGTCCAGCTGGTCGGAGGCGCAGCGGTTCAGGATCACGCCGAACTGGCGGTATACATAGGAGGTAAAGCCGGAGCAGTCAAAGCCCGCCGGGCTGGAGCCGCCGTAGATGTAGCGGCAGCCCAGGAACTTGAGGGCATACTGGACAACCTGTGCACCCTTTGAGCTGCTGGCAACCTGTGCGCTCCCTGCAGCCTGGGATGCCACGGACGCCGCCGGGGCGTCGCACTTCACGGCGTAGTCGGGACTGATGTATCCCGTATCCAGCCTGTACCAGCCGTTGGCCTCTGTCCCCAGAACCTGCACCACATTGCCGGCCAGGAGCTTTCCTGCCACAGCATACTCGGTGCCGGGACCGGAGCGGACATTCAGGACAGCGGCAGTGACCTGCACGTAGGTCCCCCCGTCCGCTGCGGGAGCGGGAGTCTGGGGAACCGCCGCCGGGTCGGCGGCCGGCGCCTCGGCCTGCGGGGCCTGGGCTGCAGGCGCGCCTGCATCGGTCACAGTCACATAGTCACCGGATACGAAACCGGTCTGTCCGTCAAGGCTGATCTTGTACCAGCCGGTCCCCGTGTCCTCCAGGATCTCAACCTGGGACCCGTCGGCCAGCTGGCCAATCACTGCAGTGCCGGTGCTGTCCCCCGCCCTCACATTGAGGTGGTCCCCGCCGGCATTGACGGTGCCGGCCACGGCGAAGGCTGGGAGCGTAATGGCGCCTGCTGCAAGAAGTGCGGCAAGAACTCTGCCCGCGGCTTTTTTCAAGTGCATTCCTGGTATCCTCCCCGGATGTGGATTCAGCGTCTACTTCGAACTGAGGGCCCTCTCCAGCCACACGGACGCAAGGTCCATGGCGGCGTAGAGGCTGTCCTTCTCCCCACGCTTCACTACACGGTCCCGGCTCTTGAGGTCCGGGTCTGTGAGCTGCAGCTGCACCGAAACGTGGTCCGCTACATCCAGGTCACCCACCTTCTTGGATGAGAGGATCTGGAACATGATGATGTATTTATCGGACATGGATCCGTAATAGATGAGATTGTCCTTCCTGCGAAGGGGTCTTCCCTTGTAGGTCAGGGGAATGCTGTCTGCCGGCACTGATGTCCCTCCTCGGTCTTTCAGGGCACAAAATTGCCTGTAATGGAGCTGTAACAATGGTAACACTGCTGTAACCCGGTGTCAATACCTTTGAACAGAAAAAATAGCCAAAACCTGCACTTTTTATCCGCCGGAAGGGAACATTTCCGCTCCTTCCGGATCATCCTTTCCATTTTCTGCCAGCCCGTTGCGCCTGTTCCGGAACTGTGGTAAGATACAGCGAATATCTGGACGGGGTGATCGCCGTGCGCATGAGAAAGAAACACAACCTGGCGGACCGGATGGAGCGCTGTTCCCGTCTGCTCATCCAGGACCCCGCCGCCCTGCGGGGCAGCTGGCGCAGCCTGAAGCCGGACGCCGTCAGGGTCAGCCTGGAGCTGGGCTGCGGCAAGGGGCAGTTCACCGCCGCCACCGCCCGGGCCTGCCCGGACACCCTCTGCATCGCCCTGGAGCGGGTGCCGGACGCCATGGTCATTGCCATGGAGCGGTGCCGGGACCTGGGGCTGGACAATGTCTTCTTTATCGACGCGGACGCCGCCGACCTGTGCACCTGGTTCGCCCCCGGGGAGATTGACATCCTCTATATCAACTTCTGCGACCCCTGGCCCTCGGCAAAGCACGCCGGCCGCCGCCTGACCCATGTCAGCTTCCTGGGCATCTACCGGCGCATCCTCCGGGACGGGGGCGAGATCCATTTCAAGACAGACAACCGCAATCTCTTCGAGTGGTCCCTCTTCCAGTTCCCCAAGGCGGGGTTCCGTCTGGAGCAGGTCACCAGGAATCTCCATGAGCATGGAGTCCAGGGGATCATGACCGACTACGAGGAGAAGTTCTTCCGCCAGGGCACCCCCATCTGCCGCTGCGTGGCCGTCAGGGAGCCCATGGAGGAGGAGCCGGAGTTTCCCCCCGTGGGCCGTCCGGACCGCAGCCGGCGGAAGCCCCGCCCGGCGGAGGAGCAGACCGGGCCCGGTCCGGAAGACGGTGAATCCTGATGCACCCATCAGCATACAGCGCCCGTGCATGCCCGCACAGGCGCTGTTTCCCTTATCTGTTGAACACCAGCCCCGCCCTTTTCAGCGCCATGACCAGCACCGGAATCAGGACGATGTGGAGGATGATGCCGGGAATGGAACCTGTGACGACCCCGGCAATAAAGGCGGAGAAAGGGAATTCGGTTCCGTCCAGCCCAGCCATGACAAAACGGACTGCACCCCACACCAGCCGCCCGCCGGTCATGGCCAGGATCAGGGAGACGTAGATGGCCCAGTTCTTCTTGGGCAGCAGATGGTACAGGATTCCCGTCAGCGCGCCGTAGGCCGCCAGTTCAAAGGCCATGGCCACAGCCGACGGGTACATGGCCGGCATCCCTGTGAGGACGGACCGCAGCAGGGGGAGAAGGAACCCTGTCACCAGCCCCCAGGGCCAGCCGCACAGAAACCCGCACAGCAGGACGGGGATGTGCATGGGGGACAGCAGCTGTCCGATCTGGGGAATCTGCCCTGTCAGGTAGGGCAGCAGGTATCCGGCCGCCACGCACAGGGCCGAGCAGACCAGCTTCCGTGTCCGCAGGGAAGCGCTGCTCTGCATCCCGCTTCCGCTTTCTGCCATCAGACTTCACTCCTTTTGTTCTGTCCGCCCCCGGGGCGGAGAATCCTGAGAAAAACAAAAAGGCCCAGTATCCCCGTGGGGATACCGGACGCCTTCATGGCATCTTTGCCTTCCGTATTTCCAGCAGCCTGCGCTGCTTCCTGTGTCTGCGCTCATGACCGGCTTCTGCCGGATGGACTGGCTTCTGCCAGCCGCTGCTCCCCTATCTTACCTGCAGGCGGTGCCCATGTCAATGACAGTTTCTGCCAGCTCCG
>CAYYHY010000113.1:0-6570 GCA_964471855.1 uncultured Oscillospiraceae bacterium
GGGCCATCATGGGCACCACCTGGTCGTCGTTGCCGGACCAGATGTAGAAGTCGTCGGGGCAGAGGAAGCGGGTGTGGGCCAGGAGGGAGAAGTTGCCGCTGGCCTCCTTGACCCCGTTGATCTTCGGGTTCCGGGACAGGGTCTGGTAGGTCTCCGCCGTAAAGGAGACGCCGGTGCGGGAGGGCACGTTGTAGAGGATGATGGGCAGATCCACCCGGTCGGCGATGTACTCGTAGTGGCGGATGAGGCCGGTCTGGCTGGCCTTGTTGTAGTAGGGGGTGACGTGGAGCAGGGCGTCGGCCCCGGACTCCTGGGCGTGGCGGGAGAGGTAGACGGCGGCGGAGGTGTCGTTGCTGCCGGCCCCGGCGATGACCTTGACCCGGTGGTCCACCTTCTTCACGCAGTACTCCACCGCGGCGATGTGCTCCCGGATGGACATGGTGGCGGACTCCCCGGTGGTGCCGCAGACACAGACGGCGTCCACGCCGGCGGCAATCTGGGCGTCGATGAGACGGCCGAAGGCCTCGTAGTTGATGTTCCCGCTGCGGTCAAAGGGGGTGACCAGGGCGGGGCAGCAGCCGGTAAAAACAGGGGTTCTCATAGCAGCGCTTCCTTTCCAGAATGTATGTCAGCGGGCGCGTTCGATGTACCCCTCCGCACAGAGCAGTTCCGCCAGCAGCACGGCGCCGCCGGCAGCGCCCCGGAGGGTGTTGTGGCTCAGGCCTACAAATTTATAATCGTACTGGGTGTCCGGGCGCAGGCGGCCCAGGCTGACGGCCATGCCCCCCTCCAGGTCCCGGTCCAGCCGGGCCTGGGGCCGGTCGGGCTCCTCGAAGTAATGGAGCAGATGCTCCGGGGCGGAGGGGAGGTGCAGCTCCTGGGGCCGTCCGGAGAAGGAGGCCCAGTCCGCCCTGATCTGCTCCAGGGAGGGTTTGTCCCGGAAGGTGACGAACACGGCGGCGGTGTGGCCGTCGGAGACGGGGACCCGCAGGCACTGGGCGGTGATCAGGGGGCGCTCCGCCTTCACGATCCGGCCGTCCCGGAGGGTGCCCCACACCTTCAGGGGCTCCTGCTCGCTCTTCTCCTCCTCGCCGCCGATGTAGGGGATCACGTTGTCCAACATCTCCGGCCAGCGCTCGAATGTCTTCCCGGCCCCGGAGATGGCCTGGTAGGTGCACACCAGCACCTTCTCGATGCCGTACTTCCTCAGGGGATGGAGGGCAGGGGCGTAGGACTGGATGGAGCAGTTGGACTTGACGGCGATGAAGCCGCGCTCTGTGCCCAGGCGCCTGCGCTGGGCGGGGATGACCTGCAGGTGCTCCGGGTTCATCTCCGGCACCACCATGGGCACATCCTCTGTCCAGCGGTTGGCGGAGTTGTTGGAGATGACGGGGATCTCCGCCCGGGCGTAAGTCTCCTCCAGGGCCCGGATCTGCTCCTTCGGCATGTCCACGGCGCAGAAGACGAAGTCCACAAGGGAGGCCATCTTCTCCACATCCGCCGCGGCGTCCAGCACTGTCAGGTCTGCCGCCTCAGCGGGGACCGGCGTCTTCATGGCCCAGCGGCCGGCCACCGCCTCTCCGTAGGTCCGCCCTGCGCTGCGGGGGCTGGCGGCCACCGCGGTGAGCTGGAACCAGGGGTGCCCCTCCAGAAGGGTGACGAAACGCTGCCCCACCATGCCGGTGGCGCCGATGACGCCGGCCCTGTACTTCTCCATTGCAAACTACCTCCTTGCAGGACTCGCGCTTGAAACCGCCGTTTGCGGAACACGCCGCCGCATGTCCCCAGCGCAAAAAAATAATCAGCGCTTCTCAAGCAGCTGATTTTGTACTATAATGTCGGGCGGAGAGCAGAATCTCCGGGACAGTATGACAAAAGCAGACAGCTCTCCACCGGGCGCTCCCGGTGACAGCCGAAAGGTTCTTCACCATGACGGCCAGGGCTGCCCCGGACCGGCGGGTCGCCCTTCGGCGGTGCGCCCTTTCCCCTCAGCTCCTGCGGGGCCGGACCCCTTGCTGACGGTACTGATGCGAACCGCGCCTCTATCTAGCGGTTTTGCTCATGCTATCACGTTTCCGCCGGGGTGTCAAGTGAGGGATACAGAGGAAAATACTTAACAGGAGATACACATGCCATGAAAAAGAGACTGACAGCGATGGCTGCACTGGTTCTGGCGGCTGCGGTGTGCCTTGCATCGGTGCCCGTGGCCCGGGCGGCCACGGACAGTGCGGGGCGGACCATGGTGCGCGTCGGGCTGAACTCCACCTCCAGGGCCACCAGCGGCAGCGCCCTGGTGGACGCCCGCTTCCAGAACGGGGAGGGCACGGGGGCCGGCTACCGCTTCGGCTGGTACGACAGCGGCCTGAACTTCATCGAACTGGCCCGGACGGGGGCGAACATCACCGAGGTGACGGTCCAGAAGGCGGTCGGCACCTGGCACATCGTCCTCAGCGGGTCCTGGAGCAGCTTCGCAGAGGCCTCCGCAGAGGCCGCCCGGCATGACGGGGGATTTCCCGCCTGGATCGGCGATGCCTATCAGGTGCGCATCGGCTCCTGGGGCTCCCAGGGGCAGGCGGAGGCCGCCATGCAGCAGATGGGGGTCAGCGGCAGGACGGAGACCGTCAGCAGCGCCGCCCTTACCCTGCTGCATACCGTCAGCGGGGGGATTCTCTTCCAGTTTGACGACAGCTCCCGGCTCTTCGGCATCATGCCGGACGTCACCGGGGCCCCGGACCCCGCCTCCTGGCACGAGGGCTACCTGTACCGGGGCGGCTTCTCCTGCCAGCGCATCGGGGGCGGGAACATCACCGTGGCCAACGTGCTGGACGTGGACACCTACGTCAAGGGGGTCGTCTGCTACGAGATGAGCAGCGGCTGGCCCCTGGAGGCCCTGAAGGCCCAGGCGGTCTGCGCCCGCACCTTCGCCCTGAGCAACATCGGCTCCTACAGCTCCTACGGCTTTGACGTCAGCAACAGCTCCTACAGCCAGGTCTACCGGGGCATGGGCAACGGCAAGGCCGGCTACGGCCCCTCCGCCAACAGCGACCGGGCCTGCGACGAGACGGCGGGGATCGTGGTCCGCTACAACGGCAAACTGGCCACCACCCCCTACTCCTCCAGCTTCGGCGGCGCCAGCGAGAACGCAGCCAACGTCTGGGGCACCGACACCACCACCGCCTACCCCTACCTCCGGGGGGTGGTGGACCCCTATGAGAAGGACGCGGACGGGATCAACGGCATGTCCCCCTGGACGGTGACCTTCACCACCCAGTCCCTCAGCAGCCAGCTCCAGAGGAGCGGCTACTGCGCCGGCACCTCCGTGGCCAGGCTGGACCTGACCTACTCCCCCACGGGGAACGTGATCTCCATGACCGCTGTATACGCAAACGGCAGGAGCAACACCTTCAACGCCAGCCAGATCCGCTCCGTGCTGGGTCTGCGCTCCATCCACTTCACCGTCAACGGCCAGGCTCCGGCGGTCACCGCCCAGCCCCAGCTGCCTCCCGCCTCCAGTTCCCCGGGGGCCGGCAGCAGCCCGGGACTGCCCCAGAGCGGATTCCCCGTAAACGGGAACCAGAGCCTGTCCAGCCTCAGCGGCACCTACACCATCTCCGGCTCCGGCACCACCGCAGCGGCGGGGGAGGAGCCCTGGATCATCACCGGCAGCGGCACCAAGGCGAAGGCGGAGGAGGACACCCTGCGCAGCGCCCCGGCCTACGCCGCCGCCATCAGCGGCAATACAGTGTCTGTCTCCGCGGGCACCTACGTCTTCAACGGCGGCGGCTGGGGTCACCAGATCGGCATGAGCCAGTTCGGCGCCTACGCCATGGCCAACCGGGGCTTCACCTACGACCAGATCGTCCGCTTCTACTTCCCGGGCACCCAGCTGACCCTCGGCTGAGCTGGAGAGGAATCCTTGAAAACTGCAGACTTTGACTACAATCTGCCGGAGGAGCTGATCGCCCAGACTCCTCTGGAGCAGCGGGACGCCTCCCGGCTCATGGTCATGGACCGGAGGACGGGGGAGACATCCCACTGGCACTTCCACGACCTGCCCCGCTTCCTGCGCCCCGGGGACTGCCTGGTGATGAACGACTCCCGGGTGCTCCCGGCCCGGCTCATCGGACGCAGGCCCACCGGGGGCGCCTGCGAGGTGCTCCTGCTCACTGACCGGGGGGACAGCTGCTGGGAGTGCCTGGTGCGCCCCGGCAGGAAGCTCCGGGCCGGCGCCCGGGTGATCTTCGGAGACGGGGAGCTGACGGCGGAGATCCAGTCGGAGCTCCCGGACGGGCGGCGGCTGGTCCGCTTCCAGTACCAGGGCATCTTCCTGGAGATCCTGGAGCGGCTGGGCCGCATGCCCCTGCCCCCCTACATCAAGGCGGAGCTGGAGGACGGGGAGCGCTACCAGACGGTGTACTCCCGGGCCCCGGGCTCCGCGGCCGCCCCCACGGCGGGGCTCCACTTTACCCCGGAACTGCTGGAGGAGATCCGGGCCATGGGGGTGCGGACCTGCTTCGTCACCCTCCACGTGGGTCTGGGCACCTTCCGCCCCGTCAAAGCGGAGGACATCCAGGACCACCAGATGCACAGCGAGTTCTGCATCGTCCCGGAGGAGACGGCGGACATTGTAAACAGGACGAGAGCCGCCGGAGGCCGGGTCCTGTGCGTGGGCACCACCTCCTGCCGCACCCTGGAGAGCTTCGCCGCAGAGGACGGCACCATGAAACCCAGCTCCGGCTGGACCGACATCTTCATATACCCGGGCTTCCGGTTCAAGGTGATGGACGGACTCATCACCAACTTCCACCTGCCCCAGTCCACCCTCATCATGCTGGTCTCCGCCTTCGCCGGCCGGGAGCATGTGCTGGCTGCCTATGAGGAGGCTGTGCGGGAGAGGTACCGGTTCTTCTCCTTCGGCGACGCCATGTTCATTTCCTGACGCACGGATACGGATTCTGGAGGTCTCCCGGCCGGGAGGCCTCCTTTTTTAATAAGAAAGCTTGCATTTCTGTGCCCAGAGGAGTATATTCATAACAAAATATTCTTTCAGCAGATCAGAATCAGCGTGCAGAAGATTGAAAAAACTGGAAAAGGGAGGAACGGCAGATGACAGAGTTCAGACCGGAAGAGGAGCGGAACGCGGGTTTCCTGCAGTCCCGGGAGGAGGTGGTGCCTGGAGTCCGACAGAAAAACTGAGGCGGCTGAGGGAGACGGCGCCCCAGTTCCTGGATCTTCCCCTGTGCGCGCTGGAGTTTTCCACCGAGCTCATGGAGAAGATGGAGCCCCTGGAGATTGAGACCCTGGGGGAACTGCTGGCCATGCTCCCCCTGCTGCTGGCCACCACCCGCACGTTCACTGTCGGCCAGTACGGGGAGCTGTCATTCTGTCTGGACTGGCTCGGGGAGTTCCTGGAATACGAGCAGATTCTGGAGGAAACGGGGCTCGCTGCCTGTGAAGGGAAAATCAGCGTGCCGGAAGTGCCCCTGGTAAAGGCCCGCTTCAACCATCAGGAGATCTCCCGCATGGATCTGCTGGAAGGGAACCTGCAGGACATGCTGAAGAGGTGCGGAAGATGGCTGTACTGCTTCACGAGGATCTGTGAAGACTCCCGCCAGGGGATTCTCGGATTCATCGACTGCTCTCTGGCCACCGGCAGAATGCCTGTGAATGTGGACCGGGAGACGCGGCCCATCCTGCGGTTTCCCCTGTTCCAGCTCAAGCCCAGCGCCGTCACCAGGGGATTTGACTTCTTCCTGGTTCTCCGGCTGAAGGCGGAGTACCACCTGAGCGACGGAGTGCTGCAGAGATTCCTGGGGCTGGAGCCGGAGAAGTATGCGCAGCTCATGTACTTCACTCCAAAAGAGAAGCGGGACAGGTGGGTCATGCACCCCTTCCGGGAGGTCCACAGGATTCTCCTGGGGCGCATGATCTGGCTGGGGGAGATGGCGCTGGAAGAGCAGGTGAACGGGGAGCTCGTCCGGGGTCTCTGCCTCAATACCAGGCGGGGGAGCTTTGTCTTCCTCACCAGGGACAAACAGTGCATCAGCTGCTTTACGCTGGACAGGCTGACGCCGGAACTGCAGGATGCGGTTCTGCAGGCCGGCTGGCACATGCGGGGTCAGAAGGACCATCCGGTGCACTGGCGCGCAGCGGTGCTCCCCGGGGGCGTCTGCTGCCGGCCGGTGGAGAGCACGCAGGATCTGGAGGAGAGCCGGGACATGACCCCGGGGGAGTTCTGCAGGGCCTGGACCGGGCACTCCCTGCTGACGGAGGATTTGATGGAGCTGGAGCTGCAGCCCCTTGTGGAGAACGGCGCCGTCTGCATCCCGGAGGACACCGTGTGGCCGCAGCAGGCGGCGGAGATCATGGGTGTCAGTCTGAACGACCTTCTGAAAGGCATGGGGCTCACCCTGGGAAAGACGCCCCCCAGACCCGCTCCCCCGGCTGTTCCCCCGAGAACCTGGGCCCTGCTGCCCGGCAGCATGCTGGATCAGCTCCTGACGGAGGCCAGACAGAGAAGGATACGCGGCAGGGTGCATGACCTGGTGCCGGCGGGTGACGAGACTGACC
>CAYYHY010000113.1:6670-8459 GCA_964471855.1 uncultured Oscillospiraceae bacterium
GCGGCGCTCATCAGACAGCTGATGCTGCTGGCGGACGACATCCGGGAGCACAGGCGCTTCAGACACGACACCGTGAGTGCCCGGCTGGTCATTCGGTGGATGGAGATCCAGGAGATTCCCATCTTTGATACCCCCTTTGCGCCGCCCCGGCAGCTCCCCTGCAGCAGCGCGGAACGGATCCAGGTGCACTACCGCCTCACCTGGGACCGCCGCATCGTCCTGGAGATCCCCGCCTTCCGTCTCCGTGCACACGGTGCTCCCCGGGCGACCCTGTGGCAGAACGGGAAGAAGGTGCTCAGCATGCTGCTCCCCGTGTACGGCGCCGGCCCCTGCCGGACCGCGGAGAGGACGGAGCTCCCCATGCCGGACGTGAAGGGGAAGGAGATTGCCCTGCGGGTGCAGATCACCTGCGGGAAGAACACCGTGTACGACTCGGGGGACAGCCTGTACCGGAGGATCCTCTGCTTCTATGAGGGCCGGGAGATTACGCCGGCATCCCTGGGACCGGGCACCTATGTCATAGCGGCCCCGGCCGAGGCAAGTCTGAAAGCAGGGAGAAGGGAGGTTCTGGCGGGACCGTGGCCGAAGCTGGCTGTAAAGGGCATGAAAAGCAGTGCGATTGCCTTCAGGCGCGGATGCACCATGAACGTGGAGGGCAGGGAGATGATACTGGCGGAGGACACCCGCAGCCTGCAGGAAAGGTTCTTCACTGTGTCCTTCCCTGGAACCGGACCCATGGACCTGTTTCTGGAACGCAGCGGACTCTTCTATATTCCGGCGGACACCAGCTGCCAGTGCCGGCTGGAATTCGGTTTCTGGCAGAGAGTGGCCCGGCGGAACTACGACCTGTACCGGAACGGGGAACTCCAGACCTCCCGCGAAACCAGAAGGGGACGCAAGGGAGCTCCCCGGGTGGAGGAATGCCCCCTCAAGTTTAATAAAGACGGGATCTGCATGATCGCCGTGGAGAGCATCGGGGGCGATCAGACGGCGTATGTGCGGGAGCTGGCAGATGCCGGTCCGGTGCACGCCCTGTTCAGCCGCAGCATTTTCATCACGGAGCAGGACTGGCACAGGGCCCTCTGGATAGGGGACGGGTGCGGCCGGAGGATCTACCAGGAGATCACGCCGGGGGACCTGGAGACCTGCCTTCCCTGGAAAGGCGGATATCTCCGCCAGGTTGTCCCTGTGCTCTGGGTCCGGGAGTCGTCGGGCACATGGCTCAGGGGCGAGGGTTCGGTCTGCTCCGCCTGGTTCATTCCGCCCTGGAGCGAAGTGTACGTCACCGGTCCCCGCTGCATGGACTATTACTGTGAACTCCTGCTGGACGATGAGCTTCTGGACAGCGGCTGCGGGAAACCCCTGAAGCTGGGGCGGAAGTTCTTTGCCTCCAGACCGGCGGATCCCGACAGGATATCGGATCTGGACCTGCAGCTCAGCATAGGCAGTACGCCGGTGTGCAGAGTCACCCTGGTCCGCATCTGCTGGGACGACATTCTGCTTCGGGAGGCACGGGTCCGCCAGTGCGGCAACTGGCTCGTCTGCGACCTGGGAGGCACCTTCTACGGCCGGCCGGACACGTCCTATGTCCTGGATCTCCTGCCGGACGAAGGAAAGGCGTACGTCATCGCATCCATGCCCCTGACAGAGGGGAACCCGAAAGCCGAGATCCCCAGCGACATGCGGAGGGGATGGCACAGATGGATCCTCCGAACGCCCGGCGGAAAGGAACTGAGCCGGGGAAGAGTCTGGATCCGCTGAGCCGGGAGCCTGTCCCGCCGGGTACGGC
>CAYYHY010000114.1:0-8445 GCA_964471855.1 uncultured Oscillospiraceae bacterium
GTGCTGCCTGCTGCTGCAGCTTCAAGTGCCACAGCGGTTTGCAGATGCTGAGGTCCGGATGCTGTTCTCCCTTCCGTTCAGCCGGGAAGCCGTCCGGAGGCAGAAAAAGAGCCGCAGACTTCGTGCCTGCGGCTCAAAATATGACCTGACAGATGTCATGACATGTGAGGGATAAAAGAGGGCACCCGCAGAAACATTCCTGCTTCTGCGGGTGCGTCGTGTGGCGGAGGCGGTGGGATTCGAACCCACGAGCCCGTGAGGGCTACCTGATTTCGAGTCAGGCCCGTTATGACCGCTTCGATACACCTCCGTATTCAGTTTTCGCTGCGGCCGGATTCCTGCAGGGACCGGTGTTCCTCCCGCCGGCTGCATTCCAAGATTAGCAGAAAAAGGAGGAGAAATCAAGAGGAGCAGGAACGGCGGCGTCAGATTTTTGGATGCAGGGTCAGGCCTCCTGGAAGTCCTGGATCAGGGAGACAAGGTGGCGGGTGATGCGCCCCGTCAGGCCCCAGACGGCATGATCTTTCCAGAGGTAGACGGGGATGCTGTCCCGGCCCGGCTGGCGCTGGTAGGAGCGGGGGATCCCTGCCTGTTCATAGGGGAAGTCGGCAGGCATCTCCGAGACAATGCGGCAGGGGTAGTCTGCCGGGGGGTGGTCCATGAGCCAGGAGAGGGGAATGAAGAAGTACTCATCCACTTCCGCAGGGCTGCGGACGATGGCCTCCGCTGCGGCGGAGGTGACGCTTCCCAGGACCGGATGCATGAGGAAGCCGGCCCGGTGGGCGATGGTGTCCAGCCGCCCCAGGATGCGGACCGCTTCCGGAGGGATGCCCAGTTCCTCCCCCGTCTCCCGGAGGGCGCACTCCTCCGGGGTCTCCCGGCCCTCCATGCGGCCCCCGGGGAAACAGACCTCCCCCGGCTGGCGGCGGAGAGTGCGGGCGCGCACCTCATAGAGAAGGCAGAGCTCGCCGCCGTGTTCCACCAGGGGGACGAGGACAGCGTACTCCCGGACCGTGTCCATCACTGTGGGGACATGGGCTCTGACCGCCCGCTCTATCCGGCTCAGATCAACCACGGCTCAGACCTTCTCTCTGCAGACTTCCCCTCCCCGGGAGGCGGGGAGGGGAGAGGATATGCTACATCCTGACAGGGGCTGTGACGCCCAGCAGACCCAGGCCGTTGGCCAGGACGGAGCGGACGGAGTCCGCCAGCTTCAGCCGTGCGGCCAGCACGTCCGGGGCCTCGCCCCTGATGCGGCAGGCGTTGTAGAAGCGGTGGAAGTCGCCGGCCAGGGACACCAGGAAGCGGTTGATGCGGCTGGAGTCGTACTCCCGGGCGGCCAGGATCAGCTCCTGAGGGAACTGGGCCAGGGACTTGATCAGAGCCAGTTCCTCCGGCGTGTTCAGGAGGGCGGCATTGATGTCCGCCGCGGCGGGCACTGGATGCCCGTCCTCCTCCAGACGTGCGACCAGAGAGCAGATGCGGGCGTGGGCGTACTGTACATAGTAGACAGGGTTCTCCCCGTCCTGGCGCACCGCCAGGGAGAGGTCGAAGTCGATGGGGGTGGCGGCGGCGTGGGAGTTGAAGTAGTAGCGGGCCGCATCCACGCTGATCTCGTCCAGCAGGGTGTTGAGGGCGATGGCGGTTCCGTGCCGCTTGGACATGGTGACCGGTTCCCCGTCCCGGAGCAGCTTGACCAGCTGCATGAGGACAACCACCAGCCGGTGGGAGCCGTCCAGGTCGAGACCGTCCAGGGCCGCCTGAAGGCGGGCCACATGGCCGTGGTGATCAGCGCCCCACACGTCGACCGCGATGTCGAAGCCCCGCCTCTCCAGCTTGTCCCGGTGGTAGGCGATGTCGGCTGCGAAGTAGGTATAGAAGCCGTTGGAGCGGCAGAGGACGTCGTCCTTGAAGTCCATCTTCTCCGCCTGCTCCCGGGTCTTCCCCTCCGCCATGGCCCGCCTGCGCAGCAGCTCGCTGGTTTTCAGCCACAGGCTTCCGTCCTTCTCATAGGTCCAGCCCCGGTCGGCAAGCAGCTGCACGGTCTCCGCCACGTAGCCGCTCTCATGGAGGGAGGACTCCAGAAACCACTCATCGTAGGTTATGCCGTACTTCTCCAGGTCGCTCTTCATGCGGGGGATGTTGACGGAGAGACCGTAGGCGGACATCTCCTCCATCCACTGCTCCTCCGGCTTTGTGCCGGGGAACTCCTCCGTGCAGCGGGCCAGGAAGGAGGAGGCCAGCTCCCGGATGTCGTCCCCCTGGTAGCCGTCCTCCGGGAAGGGGAAGTCCTCATGACCGGGGGTCAGTTCCATGCAGCGGGCGAAGATGGAGACGGCAAACTTGTGGATCTGGTTGCCGGCGTCGTTGACGTAGAACTCACGCCACACGTCCCAGCCGGCGCGGCTGAGGATGCTGGCCAGGGTGTCCCCCAGGACGCCGCCCCGGGCGTTGCCCAGGTGCATGGGGCCGGTGGGGTTGGCGGAGACGAACTCCACCATCACCTTCCTGCCCTTCCCCTCATCGGATGCGCCGTACTCCGGTCCTTCCGCCTCGATGTCGGCCAGGACCTGCCCGTACCAGCGGGGACCGAGGGTGAAGTTGAGGAAACCGGGCTTTGCAGCCTCCACCTTCTGGAAGTAGCTGCCCTCCAGGTCCATGCAGCCGGCGATGATTCCGGCGATGTCCATGGGCTTCTTCCGCAGGACCCGGGCTCCCGCCATGGCGAAGGAGGAGGCGAAGTCCCCCATGCTGGCCACCTTGGGGATGTCCACGCCGCCTTTCACCTCGGCGCCGGCCGGCAGGAGACCTGCTGCAGCCGCCTTTTCATAGGCCCTCTGCGTCAGTTCGGCTGCCTGGAGTCTGGCCTGTACAATCAGATTGCTCATGAGATATCCCCTTACTTAATAATGACATGTCCCGCCCGGAGGCGGGACAGTGGAAAGCGGATCTCAGATCCGCAGCTGCGGCCGGGACTGGGGCTGCACCTGCGGCGGGGGCATGAGAGGGGTGCTCCTGCGGGGCTCCCCTTCCTGCTCCCTGTAGCTGATCTGGAACACATTGCGGCCCTTCAGGGCGTGATCCACTTCTATGGCGTAGTCGATCTCGATCCTGCCGCTCTGCTCGTCCATGTCCGCTGCAATATGGCGCGTGCTGACGCCCACGGCCCGGGGACCGGCGGGTGTGTCATACATGGAGAGGTGCCTCTTCCCGCTCTGGAAGATCACCTGGGTGTTGACTGTGCCCTCCCGCTGAACCGTCACCCTGGGTCCGCTGATGCAGATGCTTGTGACTGTGCCGCTCAGTCCGGTCAGCGAGCTCTCGCTGTAGGTGAGGGTGTAGCCTGCACCGCCCTGGGAAAGACGCCCCGGGGTGAGGAGCTCCACCTCGTCGGTCTGCGCGTCGGCATATTCCTGCATCCCCCTGATGGAGATGATAACGTCTTTATCCATATGCCCTCCAGCAGTATGTTTTGCCGGCCTGCCGCCGGCGGAACTGATTATACACGACAGGTGTTTTGGTGGCAAGAGGGGAAGGGGAGCAGAGGGGCATGGAAAACTGCACAGAAATCCGGCGCCGGCAGGGGCAGAAACTGTCAGTCAGCGGAAATAGATGAGGGGGTCCTCCGGGGCTGCGGCCGGGACCACCCGGTCGGCGTAGAGGACCACGCCCTCCTCCTCGTAGACCGGGGAGTACTCCGAGCGGATCTGGGCGGTGACCGTCACCCACTCCCCCTTGCGGAGGGCGGGGGCATTGTGCCAGTAGCAGAGGTAGCCGAAGAAGCGGATGTCCTCCACGCAGCAGGTCATGCAGTGGCGGCCTGGTATGAAGGAGCCGCCGGGGAGCTTGGTCCCCGTCATGGTGAGGGCCTTGAAGGTGACCTTCTTCCCCAGGTAGCGCTCCGGGTGCTCCTGGACATCCAGGTACCAGATGCCGTAGTCCGCATCCTCCACCTCGAAGCTGTCCCCATCCAGGGAGTAGGGGATGATGTCCTCCACCTCAAACTCGTTCTGCTGGTCGTCCTCGAAGACGATGGTGGCCATGCGG
Organism: uncultured Oscillospiraceae bacterium; assembly: GCA_964471855.1. Lineage (GTDB taxonomy): Bacteria > Bacillota > Clostridia > Oscillospirales > Oscillospiraceae > Lawsonibacter. The sequence continues at coordinate 4,048 of CAYYHY010000114.1, forward strand.
CTGACGGCGCGGATGGACCGCTTCCAGGCGGAGAGGGGCATGTCCCCGGTGCAGCGGTTGAACAGCACCAGGTCCGCATCGGTGACCATGTCGATGATCATGGACTGCATGGCGGTATTGGCGCGGTATACATCAAAGGTGCTGCCGTCGATCATGTCGATGACCTGGTAGAGACCCCAGGTGTCCGGCAGCTGCAGGTCCCGGAGGTGCTGGATGGGCCACATGCCGTTGTACTCCATGAGGATGCGCTCCGGCTGGTACTTCCTGTCGATTTCGCACAGGAACTCGTGGTTCAGGTCCTCCATGTTCTCCACCGTTTCCACCGCGCAGTTGCAGCGGAAGAGGAAGGAGGGGTCGTACTCCGTCTCCCCCTCCTCGCAGAGGATGAGCACGGTGCGCTCCCCGTCGTTGAAGTAGTCCATGCTCATGGTGTCAATGAGCAGAGTGGTCTTGCCGCTGTCCAGAAATCCGGTTATGAGATAGACCGGGATCCGGTTGTCTTCTTCCATAGACTTGCACCTCGCAGGGGATCAGTTGAGAAGGAAGAGGTGCCCCAGTTCCTCCTCGCTGAGGTCGGAACCGATGACGCACAGGCGGCCTGTGTAGTCCGCGGGACCGGTGCGCACCTGGTACTCCCCGGGCACCAGATCGAAGTGATACCAGGTCTGGCCGTCCGCCGCGGGGACGATGCCCTTGGCCCGCAGCACCACGCCCTGGCCGAGGCCCATGGACAGCTCGGAGAGGATGTCGTTCAGCTCCTCCTCCGTGTACCTGCGGGCCGTCTCCACGCCCCAGGAGATGAAGATCTCGTCGGCGTCGTGGTCGTCGTCGCATTCGCACTCCCCGTCATGGTGATGATGGTGGTGATGGTGCTCATGCTCCTCCTCTTCCTCATCCTCGTCGTGGTGATGGTGGTGGTGCCCGTGTTCCTCTTCCTCTTCCTCTTCCTCATGGTCATGTTCGTGTTCGTGGTCATGATCATGGTGGTGGTGATGGTGATGATGGTGGTTGTGACCGTCGTCCCCCGCATGGGAGGCCTCGATCTCGGCCATGAGCTCCCCGGCCAGGGACTGGCCGCCCTCCATGGCGGAGAGGATGACATCGCCGCCGATCTGGTCCCAGGGGGTGGTGAGGATGGCAGCCTTGGGGTTCTTCTCCCGCAGCAGGGCCACGGCGGTCTCCAGCTTCTGCTGGCTGATCTTCTGGGTGCGGGAGAGGATGATGGCGGAGGCGTGCTCCACCTGGTCGTTGAAGAACTCGCCGAAGTTCTTCATGTAGATCTTCGCCTTGGAGGCGTCCACCACCGTGACGAAGCTGTTGAGGTGGAGGTCCGGGGCCTCCTTCTGCACCCGCTCCACGGCGGCCACCACATCAGAGAGCTTGCCCACGCCGGAGGGTTCGATGACGATGCGGTCGGGGGCGTAGTCCGTGAGGACCTGCTTCAGGGCCACCCCGAAGTCTCCCACCAGGGAGCAGCAGATGCAGCCGGAGTTCATCTCGGTGATCTGGATGCCTGCGTCCTTCAGGAAGCCGCCGTCGATGCCGATCTCGCCGAACTCGTTCTCAATCAGGACCAGTTTCTGCCCCTGGAAGGACTCTTCCAGAAGCTTCTTGATAAGGGTGGTCTTGCCGGCACCCAGGAAACCGGACACGATGTCAATTTTGGTCATGGGAACAGTCATTTCCTTTCGAAATAATAAATATGAGCTCTCGATCGGGAGGGATCAGTCTGGAAAAGGACCGGAAGAGAAGAGGTCCCTTCCGGTCCGTTGGAGCTGCGCAGTCTGGGGAGGGCGTCAGGCGCCCCAGAAGAGACCGCAGGCAGAAGCCATGTCGTAGATCATGGAGGCGCAGGTGCCCCGGGAGGCGGGGGCCAGGGGATCGGCTGCCTCCAGCTGGATCTCCAGCTTCTCCAGCAGCCAGGCGGAGCTGCGGGCCCAGGGGGCGAAGCCGGTGTACTGGGCGGTCTCCTGCTCCGGGATCTCCCCTGTGGCCAGGTCATAGGCGTCCATGGAGACCCAGGCGGAGACGCTGGCCAGGGTTCTGCACACCTCCTGGAAGGTGACGGGGCTGTCCGGACGGAAGGTTCCGTCGCCGCAGCCGTTTACAAATCCCCGGTTGTAGAGGGCGGCCACGGACCCTGCATACCAGCTGTCTGCGGGGACGTCAGAGAAGGGGGCGGCCGTCTCGGGGACGGGGAGGTCCAGGGCTCCCGCCAGCATTGCAGCAAACTCGGCCCGGGTGATCTCCCGGCCGGGGGCGAAGGTTCCGTCCTCATTGCCGCGGACCATGCCGTATACAGCCAGAGTGCGGATCTTGTCGGAGCGCTCCGAGCTGTCCAGGTCGGGGAACCCGCAGCGGCTCTGGAAGGTCAGCTTCAGGTCCGAGGCGATCTGGTCCGGGGTGGAGGGCTGCGTGCTCTCAAAGGCCGTGCCGGTGCTGTACTTCAGAACCGCCTTCGGGGGCATGGCCGCCAGGAGTTCGGAGAAGGCGGCTGCGTTCTCCTCCTTCACGGCCTCCTTTGTATCAACATAGAAGGTGAAGCCGGCCAGCTGCACCTGGATGAATCCGGCGGGGTTCTCCGGGGGTGCGGCGCACAGCAGCTCCGCTGCCTTCTGGGTGTTCTCCGGGGAGATGAGGAGGGTGGGGAGCACCCCCACCAGGTGGTTGGTGGTGCCGTTTCCTGAGAAGAAGCGGTCGGTGGTGATCTTGAAGCAGTCCCCGTCAAAGAGGTCGGGGCGGTTTCTCTCCTCGTACACGGTCTGGGCGATGCCCTTGCCGAAGGTGCGCTGGCCCACTCCGATGCCGAAGCCGTAGTCCCGGGCGTCCCCGGAGAAGACCTCCGCGCCGCTGGCGGAGTAGGCGCTGGTGAGGATGATCACCGGTCTGTCCGTAAGATCGGGGCACTTGTCCGTGGTGTAGTAGTACTGGAGGCCCCCCGCTGCATCCCGGAGGTAGATCATGGTCTTGCCGCCCCCCAGGAAGGCGCCGGAGGAGCCGGTGGCGGAGACGACAGTTCCCCCGGGGTTGGAGCGCAGGTCCACGATCCACACATCCACCTCGTCGTCCAGTTCCTCCAGGGCGTCTGTAATGATGTCTGCAGTGGCGTCCCCGAAGCTGTCGCAGTCAATGTAGCCGATGTTGCCGTTCTTCTGGTAGGTGCAGATGGGGATGGGCACGGTGCGCCGGGTCAGGACATAGTCCTTCCGGGTGCCGTCGCTGACCTGCTTTACGGTGATGGTGACCTGGGTGCCCTCCTGGCCGGCCACCATCCCCTGGACGTCGGAGGTCTCCGAGAGCTCCACCCCGTCCACCGCCATGATGGCGTCCCCGGGCTGGAGCCCGGCCTCCAGGGCCGGGGAGTCAGGGAGGACGGACAGGATCTGGAATCCGCTGTCATAGGCAGTGGAGATGGAGACGCCGATGCCCACCACCACGTCTCCGTTGACCTGGGAGAGGAACTGCTCATACTCTTCCGCGGTCATGTACACGGTGTAGGGGTCCCCCAGAGCCTCCAGGATCTTGTCCAGGGAGTCCAGATTGAGGATGTCCTCCGGGATGGTGTCCACATAGTTTGTACGGAGCAGCTCCCGGGCCTCCTCCAGGGTGAGGGCGGAGGCGGGGACCGCCAGCAGGGAGGCCGCCATGGCCAGAGCCAGGACGGCGGATGCAGCTTTCTTCATCTTAAAAAAACCTCATCATATTTTTATTCTCAGTCTGCATGTGCTGACGCCGGGTCCTGCCGGGCGGAACCAGCAGACCCGGCGAGCCAGATCAGAGCCTGGGAGTGCGCCGGGTGATCTCGTGGCGCTTCGGTCCGGTGGAGACCAGGGTCACGGGCACGCCGATGCGCTGCTCCAGGAAGTCCACATATTCCCTGGCCCGGAGGGGCAGGGCCTCGTAGTCGGTTATGCCCCGGATGTCGCACTTCCAGCCGGGGAGCAGGGTGAAGACCGGCTTCGCTCTCATGAGAGCGGGGGTGGGAGGGAAGATGTCCGTCACTGTTCCGTCAATCTCGTAGCCGGTGCAGACGGGGATCTCGTCCAGATAGCCCAGCACGTCCAGGCAGGTAAGGGCAGCCTGGGTGGCGCCCTGGACCATGCAGCCGTAGCGGGTGGCCACGGCGTCGAACCAGCCCACCCGGCGGGGCCGTCCTGTGGTGGCTCCGAACTCCCCGCTGTCGCCGCCCCGGCGGCGGAGCTCGTCCCCCGCCTCTCCGGTGATCTCGCTGACAAAGGGTTCTGCGCTGGACCCCACGCTGGAGGAGTATGCCTTGGTTACGCAGATGACGTCCTCAATGGCGGAGGGGGGCACCGGGGCGCCCACGCAGCCGAAGCCGGCCAGGGTGTGGGAGGAGGTGGTCATGGGGAAGATGCCCAGGTCCGGGTCCTTCATGGA
>CAYYHY010000115.1:0-8405 GCA_964471855.1 uncultured Oscillospiraceae bacterium
GGTCCCCCATCTGCCGGGTTCCTGGCTGCACAGGGTGGAGCCCAAGGGTTTGTAAAGAGGGAAGGACACGCTGGTCTGGTCCATGGTCCCGTCTTTCGGCACGATCTGGGAGACCTGGCAGCAAACTATGGTTTTTCCGGTCCCCGGAGGGACCGGGGGAGGGTTCCTGAAGACCGTGCGAATGCACAGCGATGTCGCTGGACAGCAGCGGGCGGGTGTGAGAATCCTGCTCTTTCTGGAACTGCAGCTGCGGCCGGACTGCAGGCCGGCAGGCGCCCCGGACTCAGTACGGGTCCAGGGCGCCTGATTTCGTCTGTTTCTAGACAGGCACAGCCTGTCCGGTCTGGAGGAAGATGAGGAACTTCTCCTTCACGGGTCTGCCGCAGATGGCCTCCAGTGCTTTGGCGTAGATGGTCAGCTGGGGCGTGTATTTCTTCACCCGGCTGCTGACATCGGCGTCGTCCCTGACCCGGTCTGTCTTGTAGTCGAAGAAGACGATGCCATCCGGGGTCTCCACATAGCAGTCGACGATGCCGTTGATGGTGACGGGATCAGCGGAGGCGGTGTCCGGCAGCACATCGCAGGCGGGGAACTGGACAGCGAAGCTGAACTCCCGGTGCATGGAAGCCGGGTCATACTGGGCCATGCGCTGTCCCAGAGGGGAGGCAAAGAAGCGGCGGAGCATGGGGACGTTGATGGCAGAAACGTCTTCCTTCAGCAGGAAGCCGCCCTTTACCATCCGCTCAATCTCCCTGTCCACCCCGTCCCGGCGGGAGGCGCAGAGCTGGAAGTCAGCGTAGCGCATGAAGAGGTGGGCCGCGGTGCCCTTCTCTGCCGCAGAGGCGGACTTGGCGCCGTACTGCTGGAAGGAGATCCTGGGAAGGCCGCCCACTTTGCCCAGACCCGTGGGGGACACGGAGGCCCGGGTACGGGAGGCGTCCCCGTAGGCGTACTGGAAGGTGAGCTGTCTGCGCAGCTGCTCCCGGTCCGGAGCGGGGAAGAATGTGTCCGGGTCCGGCTCCTGTGCATCGTCCTGGTCTGCTGCCGGGGGAACCGGGTGCTCCACCCGGATGCGCCAGGGCTCCCCTGTCTGTCTCTGCACCACACCTGGACCGCCGTGCATCTCCTGCCAGAGGGGATCGGACTCCGGAAGGGTCAGGGCTGTGGAGAGGATCCAGTCCCCGGGGCAGGTGCACCTGAGCACGTCCGCGGGGTCCATGGGGGAGCGGGCTGATTTTGCCAGCTGCTCCAGCTTCTTTTCCGTACATGTGCAGGTCATCACCAGCCGGTGCTGGGCCCGTGTCATGGCCACATAGAGGATCCGGAGCTCCTCGGACTTGGACACCCGGTCGATGTTCTTCTGGATGGCCTGGTAGGCCACCCCGGGATAGATGTAGCGGCCCTCCGGCTCGTATACGCAGACGCCGGCTCCCATGGTCCGGTCCATGAGGACCCGCTCCATGCTGCTCATGCGGTTGAACTTCCGGGACAGGTCGGGGAGGAACACCACGGGGTACTCCAGCCCCTTGCTGCCGTGGACGGTGGTGATGGTGACTGCATCGGAACCGGTGCCCACCGCCGCCTGGGGCAGCTTCCCCTCCGGCAGGATGCGCAGCCAGGACAGGAGCTGCCGCAGCCCCTTGCCGCCCTGGTTTTCAAAGTCTGTAATGACGGCACCGAACTCGTAGAGGTTGGCCTCCCTCTGCTCCCCGTTCGGACAGCAGCGGTAGATAGCAGGGGCGCTGGTCTTCTCCAGTACGGCATAGTAGAGCTCCGAGGGCTTCACGGCGCCGGTGAGGATCTTCAGCTGGTCATAGACATCCAGGAACTGCTCCGCCTTCGGCATGGAGCCGGCGGCGCTGCGCAGAGCCCGGAGGAAGGGTCCCTGACCGCACAGCCGCACCTGGGCCATGTCCTCGGGGGTAAACTGGAACAGAGGGGAGGTAAGAACCCCGGCCAGGGGGATGTCCTGCAGGGGACTGTCCAGGATCTGCAGGAAGGAGATCATGGTCAGAATCTCGTCTGTCTGCAGGAGATCGCCGGTAAAGAGGAAGCGGCTGGGGATGTTCACCCCCGCCAGGGCCTCTGCGTAGGCCCCTCCGGACCGGTTGGCGGCCCGCATGATAATGGAGATGTCTCCGGCCCGCACGGGGCGCATGCGCCCCTCCCGGTCATCATAGACATATTCTCTGCCGATCATGTCCCGGATCCGCTCTGCCACATAGCGGGGTTCCCAGTCAGAGACGCCGCTGTCCTCCCCGTCCTCTTTCGAAGTCATCAGCACATCCAGCTCCACGCACGGGGCCGCCAGGGGCGGGAAGCCCAGCTCGCCCACACGGCCGGGAATCAGGGCCTCCTCATCTGTATACTCCACCTCCCCTGCCTCCGGGGACATGCAGGTGCGCATCACCGTATTGACGGCATCCAGGATCCCGGGGCGGGAGCGGAAGTTGCAGGTGAGGCTGATGCGTCTCGGCTCCCCCGGTGCGGCCTCCGTGTGGGGCCTGCTCTTCTGAGCCTGCCGCAGGAAGATGGTGGGGTCCGCCAGGCGGAACCCGTAGATGGACTGCTTCACGTCGCCCACCATGAACAGGTTGGTGCCGTCGGAGATGGCGTTGAAGATGGCCTCCTGCACCTCGTTGGTATCCTGGTACTCGTCCACCAGGATCTCTGCATAGCGCCCGGCGACGGTCTTCGCCGTCCGGGTGGGCTCCTTTGTAACAGGGTCAAGGAGGAGGTTCACTGCCCCGTGTTCCAGGTCCGAGAAGTCCAGGACGCCCTCCCTGAGCTTCTTCTCCCCGTACACTTCTGCAAAGCGGCGGGTCACGGCAAAGAGGCTCCTTACGGCAGGGACGGTCCTGCGCACGTCCTCCAGGGCCTCATCCGAGGGTTCCGAGCTGATCTCCCCCACCAGACCCTGGGTGTCCTTCTTCAGCTGGTCCCGGGTGTCCTTCAGGGACCTGCCCAGCTGCACGGCGTTCTCCCCTGCGCTCCGGGGCGGGGAGGTCCAGCGCATCCAGGGGGAGAGCTCTCCGCTCCCCTTCAGCTCCGCCAGGTCTGTCCAGGAGTCGGAGGCCTCGGCGATCTGCTGCAGCCTCTTTCTGTCGCTCTTCAGGACCGGGGAGCACTTCATGCATACCGCCGGGTCATCGGCGCTGCGGAGGATGGCTTCGTCCAGGCGCCTGAGAAGGTGCCGGGTCTTCTCCCGGGTGCTCTGCATCAGGCTGCCGCCCCATATGGTCTCCGAGATGTCGGTGACCCCCTCCGCCTGCAGCTGCTCCAGGCATTCCTGCGCCCACTGCTCCGGCCAGGTGTGGCTCTGGAGGGAGGCGTGGACCTTCAGCAGGGTCTTCTCCAGCTCCCGCTCCGGGATCAGGTTCAGCAGGGCCGTCAGGCCTGGGTCCTCCGGCGCCTTCTCGTACACCTCTTCCAGCACCTGCTGCATGGCGGAGGCCTGGAGCACGGAGCACTCGTTCTCGTCGGCGATGCGGAAGTCCGGGGGCAGATTCGCCTCCGCCGCACAGTCCTTCAGCAGCTCCCCGCAGAAGGCATGGACGGTGGAGATCTGGGCTGTATGGACCAGCCGGGCCTGGCGCAGAAGGGACTCATTGTCCGGGTCCTCCTCCAGCCGCTGGGCGATGCGCCGGGAGATGCGGCTGCGCAGCTGCGCCGCCGCGTCGTTGGTAAAGGTGATGATCAGGAAGCGGCTGATGTCCTGCCCCTCATCCAGGATGCGGCTGAGGATCCGGTCCACCAGGACGGTGGTCTTCCCCGCCCCGGCGGCTGCCGATACCAGAAGGTTGCCCCCTCTGTTGTGGATGACATCGTACTGCTGCGGTGTAGGGTTCACAGTCCCGCCTCCTTCTCTTCCTCTCCTGCCGGCCGCAGGCCGCCAACAAGGCCCACGCCGGCTCTGCTGTCTTCCTTCCTGCCGCCGGTGCGTCCCTCTGTCTCCAGGCCGGAGCTCTCTGACGCATCCTTAAGAATCACCAGGGCATCCAGACCCGGGTCCTTCTCTTCCTCGTCCAGGATCTCCTGCATCTGCTGCAGGGCATCCTCCATCTTCACCCGGTCCAGCCAGCGCACAGAGATACCCTTAAGTTCCCTGTGGCAGACCTGGCTGTATGCACACCAGGTGCAGGGATTGAAGGACTTGCTGGCAACCGGGCTGGGGGATACCGCTCCCCTGCCCATGTCCGTGAGCACCCCTCTGAGCACATGCTCTGCATAGCGGCCCAGCAGCTCCATGTCCCCGGAGCTCAGGCTGTCTTCCTTCCAGGAGCAGAGGTCTCCGGTGCAGCCCGCCTCCGGCTCATAGTCAGAGACCAGATAGCCGGTGCGCTGCACCTTCTTTGCCCGCTCCTTCTCCACATCTTCCAGTCTGCTGCGTCCGGACATCTTCACTACGGGCCAGTCCGTGGGGATGTACCGGTACTCGGCGGGGACCATGGGGTTCCCGTTCTCTGACACGGAGTTCTGCACAGCCAGACCGTAGAGCATCATCTGGATGTCCCTGCCGGCCAGCAGCATCTCGGGAGCCAGTTCCCTTCTGCTGGCCTTGTAGTCCACGATCCGGAACAGGGTCTCCCCGTCCCTCTCCAGGGTATCCAGCCGGTCCAGCCTTCCGGTGAACTTCGCTGTCATGCCCCCGGCCCCCAGGGGCGGCAGGGAGAAGTCCCCGCCCTCTCCGATCAGCACCTCAAAGCGGGAGGGCTTGAAGCCGGAATTCCGGGCCTCCTCCACCGCCGTGCGGACAGACTCCACCACGTTTCCAGCCGCCTCCCGGAGGCGGAAGGCGTCCCGTGCGCTGTGCTCCTGCAGGCCCTCCAGGCTGGACTGCTCCCAGTCCCGGACCGCCTGGAGGGTGAGCTCCCGCAGGTCCTCGTCGGATATCTGCAGTCCACCTGGTCTGGCGGTCAGGGTGCGGAACACCTGCTCCATGACCCCGTGGTGGAAGCTTCCCTTTACCAGGGGATCCAGCCCGTACTCCTGGGGCTCCTCCAGCTTCAGAACCCGCTGCAGGAACTCCTGGAAGCGGCAGGCGTTGAAGGTATCGATTCTGGTGGAGGAGAGCCATACGGTGTCCCCCCGCAGCTTCCCTACGGTCTCGGGAGCCAGCACGTCCTCCCCGTCTTTCTTCTGTCTCTTCGTTCCCTGTGCGCTCTCCTGCAGGGCAGGGAGATTCAGGCTCTTCAGGGTCTCTGTCAGATAACTGTGCCTGGGGGAGGACTCCAGGGCGGAGAGCAGCTCCCCGGCCCGCAGGGGGTGCATCAGCTGGGCATCAAAGATGCCGTCCTCCCCTGCCCCCGCTTCCGGCTTCAGGGAGGGGAACATGGTCCGCATCCGCAGCACCAGCTCGGAGGCGCTTCTCTTGTTCTGCAGGGAGCAGGACATTACCAGCCGCTCCTTTGCACCCTCCAGGGTGAGGCTGATCTCTGTCAGGGTACGCTCGATCCCCTGCTCCACGGTACCGGAGACGGGATATCCCAGCCGCTCCAGCTTCTCCGCATCTGCGGCGGAGAAGAGACCGTCCTGGCGCCCGAAGGAGGGCAGAGTCTGGCTGTCCGCCCCCAGCATCAGCCGCAGCTTCGAGGAGAAGAACCGGGCCCTGTCCAGGCTGTATACGTTCACCTGGTCCTGGATCTCCGGGCTCACCCCCAGTTCCCTGCTGGCGCAGAGGCTGGCAAAGAGGGACACATAGTGCTTCGGGGTTATGGCGTCGCTTCCCCGCAGGGAGCGCATCTCGTCCATGATCTTGTCCATGTCAAAGAAGGCCTGGACGCAGTCCCGGGCGGCCTCCTCCTGCTCCGCCTTCCACAGCCGGTCGATGGCGCTCTGGGCCTTCTCCTGGAAGGAGGTCTTCTCCAGGAAGGCATAGAGGGCCTCCGTGAAGTCCCCCACGGTACGGCACCTCTGAAACGCATCCCGGAGATCCACCAGGGGCTGAACCCCCTTCTCCCGCAGGCCGTTCAGGTATTCCAGCCGCTGGGCAGTCTTCTCGTCCCGCTCCGCCATGAAGCCGTCGGGGTGGAGGGTCCAGCCCTCAGGACCCGGGTTCCACCCCTCCCCCCGGATGTTCCAGGCCAGCACATACTGCTCCAGGCTGGCCGCCTGCTCCGGGTACAGGGGGCCGAGACCCGTCTTCAGATATCCCAGCACATCCCCGGTCCGCAGCCCCTCTGCGGCGCTGTTCAGGGCGCACAGCACGGTCTGGATCACCGGGGTGCCCAGGATGTTCTCCTCCCGTCCGCCGAAGAAGGCGGGGATCCCGTACTGCCTGAACAGGTGCTTCACCGTGGGGGCATAGCGCGCATAGTCGCAGAGCACCAGGCTGATATCCCGGTACCGCATGCCCCCCTGCACCGCCTTCAGTATCTCCCCCACGGCGTGGAGGACCTCCCGGCCCATGGTGGTGTCCTCGAATACAGCCAGGCTGGCTCCCGGGTTCAGGCCTGTGTCCGCTGCCGGCCGGCTGCCGCACAGGTTCTCCCGCACCAGGGAGAGGGCTGCGGGCACAGTCCTGTCCTCCGCCCTGGTTACTTCCACGGTGCAGCCCAGCCTTGCGCTGTGATCCATCAGGACACGGGCTGTCCCTGCCGCCGCCGTGCATCCCGCCCGGGTGTCCTCCGGGCTTCCACAGGGAAGACAGACAGTGACACCCTCCGACTCGGAGAGCAGCATGTCCACCACCGCCAGCTCCTGGACGGTGAAGTCCGTAAAGCCGTTCAGGTACCAGCGGGTTCCTCTCAGAAAACCGGAGCGCTGAAGAAGTTCCGGGAGCCGCTCCATGGTGCTCCGGGGTTCCAGCCCCGCCACCCGGGTCAGCGCCCGGCTTGTATTGAGAATATGCGCCAGATCCTCCAGCCTGTCCGCAAGCCCTTCATCCTCAGCCCTTATCTGCCCGGCCGCCCTCAGCATGTCGTCCGCACCCATTCCGTCCCGCATGAAGCGGCGGATGGAGTGGAGAACGGTGCCGGCAAAGCCGGGGGTCTCCGCCAGCCTTCCGAAGGCCTTCAGCTCCCCGCTGCTCTGCTCCAGAGCTGCACTGACAAACAGGATCTGCGCCAGCCCGTCCGCATCCTCTGTGCGGTTTCCTGCCTCCTCCAGCACCTGCCGCCCCAGTGAGGGGAAGCTCACCACCTGCAGCTGCAGGACGCTGGAGGGTCCCAGCCTCTGCAGCACCTCCTCCTGGGCGGTCAGCATCATCTGACCCGGCACCATGAGGTACAGGTTCTCCTTCCCCTCTTTCACCGCCGTCTCCAGCCGGTCCTGCAGAGCCCTCTGCCGGCTCCCCCGGTCCAGCCCTGTGATCAGCTCAGTCATTGTCATCCCTCCCCTGCGTCCCCGGGACGCAGTTTCCTTCTGCCATTATAGCACAGAACCGGCAGGGGAACACAGAGAAAGGGTTCCGCGGGGGGACGGTTCCGGTACATGCCCTGTGCTCCCCTTTCCAGCCCTCTGGAATCTGCTCATTTTCTTCATAATTTGCCATTGTTTTTCAGATGACGGTATGGTATCATCTAAACGAACGGCACAGGAAGTCCCCTGTGCCCCGGGACCGTTCCCGTTACAGGCGGTCTCAGACGAACAAAGATGAGGTCATGAGTTATGAGCAAGTATATCCTGGTGGTGGAGACGGGTGCCGACCTCCCCGCCGAACTGGCCCAGCGCTACAATGTATTCAAGGTGCCCATGCATGTCACCTTTGGAGATGTAACGAAGGACGACGGGTCCTTCCCCATCCGGGATCTCTACGATTTCTATGAGAAGACCGGCATCCTGCCCAAGACCAGCGGGTGCGCCCCCGATGACTTCACTGTCATCTATGACCAGATCCATGAGAAGTACCCGGAGGCCCACATCATCCACCTGGCCTACTCCGCAGCCACCACCTGCTCCATGCAGAGCGCCATCGTCGCGGCGGAGGGCAGGGACTACTGCACCAGCATCGACACCAAGTTTGTCTCCTGCGGACAGACCCTGGTGACCCTCCATACGGCACGCTATATTGAAGCCAATCCCGACTGCACCGTGGACGACATCGTGAAGGAAGTGGAGCGGTTCCGGGAGACCTGCCGCATGGGCTTCTTCCCCGGGGACCTGGTGTACCTGAAGGCAGGAGGACGCGTCAGCAATGCAGCCTACCTGGGGGCAAAGATCCTCAACCTCCACCCCCTGATCGAGCTCCAGGACGGCCTTCTCAAGGCTACAAAGAAGTACCGGGGCAGCATCTGGAAGATCGCCCCCCGCCTCCTGGATGACTTCACCCAGAACTACCACCTGTCCAAGGACATCCTCTGCTTTGTGTACGCCGAGGGACTTCCCCAGGAGCTGATGGACCAGGTGACCCAGAAGGCAAAGGACATGGGCTTCAAAGAGATCTACTGGTGCTGCTGCGGCGGTGT
>CAYYHY010000116.1:0-8306 GCA_964471855.1 uncultured Oscillospiraceae bacterium
GAGACTGTCTCCATTACACCGTCCGCCCCCGCAGACTGCAGTGCGCCCGCTGCCGCCTGCGAGAGTATAAACAACCTGCAAGGAGGAAATTCTGCTGTGGAAAAAACCATGATGATCAACGGCATGATGTGCGCCCACTGCACCGGCCGGGTGGAGAAGGCTCTGGCCGCTGTCCCCGGCGTGGAGAACGTAAACGTCAGCCTGGAAGGCAAGTCCGCCACCGTAACTCTGTCCTCTCCGGTAGATGACAGCGTGCTCACCGACGCTGTAACCGAGGCCGGCTACGAGGTCGTTTCGGTAGCCTGATGAGGGCGGACCACAGTCAGGTCACCACTCTGATCAGAACAGCCCGGGGGCAGCTGGACGGCATCCTGAAGATGGTGGAGGAGGACCGGTACTGTCTGGATATCTCCAACCAGCTCATGGCCGTCCAGTCCATCCTCAAGAAGGTCAACCGCCTGGTCCTCAGAGCCCACATGGACTGCTGCGTCCGGGAGGCCCTGGAAAACGGCGAGGCGGAGGAGACTCTGGCGGAGCTCTCCCTCCTCCTGGACAAGCTGACAGACGCCTGACCGCAGATGCGGAGCAGCTCCCTTCCGGACTGCTCCGCATTTCCTGTTCTTCCCCGTCCGGGCTTCCCGCGGCTGTCCCCCTCCTTGTCCGCCCCCGCCGGATGTGGTATACTCATCTCAGCATTATCCAGCCGGCTCCTCTTCCGCCGGCATGAAAGGAGGCACAGGCGCTGCCGCAGCAGCTTCTGCCGGCACTGCGCCTATTGCAACATGAACAGATGTCTTTTCGGCCGGATGCCGGACGGCACTCCGGTGGAGCAGTACACCCTGGACAGCGGCAGCATCTCCTGCGATATTCTGACATACGGCTGCTGCATCCGCGCCCTCAGGGTTCCGGACCGCAGCGGCAGACCGGTGGACGTGGTCCTGGGCATGGAGACACTGGAGGACTGCCTGAAGCAGGACAAGTACCTGGGGGCCGTGGCGGGACGCTGCTGCAACCGCATCGGCGGCGCGGTCTTCACCCTTAACGGCATCCAGTATCAGCTGATCCCCAACGAGGGTCCGAACCAGCTCCACGGGGGTCCCGGGGGGTTCAGCCAGCAGGTCTGGACTGCGGAGGAGGCCTCCGATACCCGTCTGGTCCTCTCCCTTGTGAGTCCGGACGGGGACCAGGGCTACCCGGGGGAGATGAAGGTCAGAACAGCTTACACTCTGGAGGGCTCCGCCCTGCGGATTTCCTATGAGGCCAGGTCCACCGGGGACACCGTCTGCAATCTGACAAACCACACCTACTTCAACCTCTCCGGCCACAGCTCCGGTCCCGTGCTGGACCAGGAGATCTCCCTGTGCAGCGACTTCTACACGCCCACCGACAGCGCCTCCATCCCCACCGGGGAGATTCTGTCCGTAAGCGGCACACCCCTGGATCTGAGGCAGAGCACCCCCATCGGTGCCCGGATCGACGAGCCGGTCCCCGCCCTCCTCCAGTGCGGCGGCTATGACCACAACTTTGCAGTCCGGGGCCAGACCGGCGTGCAGCGCCCCGCCGCCCGGGCCTTCAGCCCCGCCACCGGCATCACCCTGGAGGTGGAGACGGACCTCCCCGGCATCCAGTTCTATACAGGCAACTACCTGGACGGCTGCCCCGCCGGCAAGGGCGGCGCCCCCTACGGAAAGCGCTGGGGCTTCTGTCTGGAAACCCAGTACTTCCCGGACTCCCCCAGCTGGTCCCACTTCCCCTCCTGCGTGCTCCGGGCAGGGGAAACCTGGCGCTCCTCCACCCTCTACCGCTTCTCTGCACAGTGATGCTCTGCCTCCGGGCCCCCGCGCCCGGGGGCTTTCCCGGTTTTCTGCACTTTCCAGCCCGGAAAGCTGTCCGCCGCGCCTGTGGACGAAGAAAGATTTGTGTGCTAGAATGTCCGAAGCACAGGTTTTCTTCCGGGAGGTTTTTCCATGATTGAGATTCAGACTCTCTCCAACGGTGTCCGCCTCATTACCGAACAGATCCCCTTCTTCCGCTCCGCGGCCCTGGGTTTCTTTGCAGGTGCGGGGACAAGGGACGAGACACCGGAGGAAAACGGCGCCGCCCACTTCATTGAACACATGCTGTTCAAGGGGACTGAGAGCCGCTCCGCCGCCCGGATTGCAGAAGAGATGGACTTCATGGGCGGCATGTTCAACGCCTGCACCGCCAAGGAGCAGACCTGCTTTTACACCCACTGCCTGGACGAACATCTCGGCCGCGCCATCGACCTGCTGGGGGACATGCTGTTCTGCTCCCGCTTCGACCAGGAGGACACGGAACTGGAGCGGGGCGTCATCCTGGAAGAGATTGAGATGTACGAGGACACCCCGGAGGACCTGGTCTCCGAGCGCCTCTGCGCCGCCGTCTTCCGCGGCGCGCCTCTGGCCCGCCCGGTGCTGGGCACGGAGGAGACCCTGGCGCCCATGACCGGGGACTTTCTCCGGGACTGGCAGAAGCGCCACTACCTGGGGGGAAACATGGTCGTCTGCCTGACCGGCAGCTTCAGCCAGTCCCACATCGACCAGCTCATCCGGCTGCTTCTGAACCTGGAGCCCGGCACCCTGCCGGCTCCGGCCCGGACCGTCTGGCGCCCCGCCGTCACCGTGAAAACAAAGCCCATCGAGCAGAACCACCTGCTGCTGGCCTACCCGGCCCTCTCCTACATGGACTCCCGCCGCCAGGCGGAGATGGTGCTCTGCTCCATACTGGGGGGCGGCTCCTCCTCCCGCCTCTTCCAGCTTCTCCGGGAGCAGCTGGGGCTGTGCTACAACGTTTACTCCTTTACAGCAGAGCACGAGGAGACCGGCTTCCTCGGCCTCTATGCGGCGGTCAGCAGCGACCAGGAGGAGCAGTGCCTGGACGCCATGCGCCGTGTGGTCTCGGAACTGGCGGAGCACGGTCCCTCGGAGGAAGAGGTATACCGGGTGCGGGAGCTGGCCAAGGCCAGTCTGGTCATGAGCCTGGAGTCCCTGTCCGCCAGATGCCAGCAGGCCGGCAACGCCGTGCTGCTCCAGGGCAGACTTGAGACCATGGACCGTCTGATCGAGCTGTATGACGCCGTCACCCGGGAGCAGGTCCGGGACCTGGCCCAGGAGATCTTCCGCCCGGACAGAGCCGCCTTCTCCGCAGTGGGTCAGCTGAGAGCCCCGGAGACCTACCTGAAGTGGCTGGACTGCCCGGAGGCCGTCATCTTTGACTCCGGCGGGGAATCCTGACAGGGCGCATACCGGGGACCCTGCAGGGACCGGCTCCTGCCCGCCGGAAGGAGCGCACATCGAACTGCATCTGGAGAGAGAGGGATTGTACATGCCAGGCTTCACACGCACATCCAGTTCCGGCGGCCTTCTGGAACTGGACCGGGTCCGGATTCTGCTGGACGGGGTCAGCCTGCCCACCGCAGAGTTTCCGGACGCCCCCGCCTACTCTTACACGCCCCCTGACATCATTGCATGGCTGGCCTGCCAGCCTGTCAGCGCGGCCGCCTTCACCCACAGCCATCCGGACCACTTCTCCCCGGAGCTGGCCCGGCGGCTGAAGAACGCCATCATTCTGGGACCGGAGGACGTGGCGGACGCTCTGCCGGACCGCATGGTGCTGCCGGACGAACTCAGCATCAGCGGCATCCATATCCAGCCGGTTGTCAGCCGCCACGAGGGGGAGCGGTACGGGAACACCCCCCACCTGGACTACATCGTCCAGGGCAGCCTCTGTGTCTGGTTCCTGGGGGATGCGGAGCCCAACCAGGACGTGGAGGGCAAGTACAGTCTTCCCCTCCCGGACGTGCTCATCGCCCCCTGGTTCTTCGCCGCCTCCGAGGAGAACTGGGTTACGGTATCGGAACTGGCCCCGAAGCTGCTGATCCTCACCCACCTGCCGGAGCCGGAGCGGGACACGGACGGGCGCAGGGCCGCCGTGGAGACCGTCCTGGCCGCCCACCCGGAGCAGACCGCGGTGATACCGGAGCTTCTGGAACCCGTCAAGTTCAGGAAGGCGCCGGACGGCTCCCTGTCCTGGCGTCTGGAGGAGCCCGCCTCCTCCGCAGTCCGGGGCAGCCGGTGAGCTCCGGACCTGCCGCAGGCCGGCGCACAGGCGCCGGTCTGTTTCTTTCTGCCCGGACCGGTCCCGGGAGAAACCCTCTGCATCAATCCATGCAGTCAAACTGTCAGTGCGCTCTTGCAAGCGGGGGCAGTTTCGCTTATAATTTTTATCACGCTGTTCCAGGAGGCGGATGCTGTGAACCGCATTGACAAGGAAAACTACTATCTGGACATTGCCGAGACCGTGCTGGAGCGCTCCACCTGCCTGCGGCGCTGCTACGGAGCCATTATCGTCAAAAACGACGAGATCGTCTCCACCGGCTACAACGGCGCACCCCGGGGCAGGAAGAACTGCATCGACCTGGGGTACTGCACCAGGGAGGCCATGAACATCCCCTCCGGCCAGCGCTACGAACTGTGCCGGTCCGTCCACGCGGAGATGAACGCCATCATCTCCGCCGCCCGGCAGGACACCCTGGACGCCACCCTGTATCTGGCGGGCCGGGAGGCGAAGGACGGCACGCTGCTCCATGACGCCACCTCCTGCTCCATGTGCCGCCGGGTGATCATCAACGCCGGCATCAGCCGGGTTGTCATCCGCAGTTCGGAGACCGGATATTCCGTGGTCCATGTGGAGGACTGGGTGCGGGAGGACGACTCCCTGCCCCCCGCAGGCGGCGAACCCTGAAACAGCGCCGGAGAGCGGCTCTCTCCGGCAGAGAGGACGGTCACTTTGAACTGTATTGTGCTCATCGGCATGCCCGGCTCCGGCAAGAGCACCGTGGGCGTGCTTCTGGCCAAGGCGCTGGGATATGATTTCACGGACGTGGATCTGCTGATCCAGCGCCGGGAGGGCGCGCTCCTCCAGGACATCATCAATACCCGGGGCACAGACGCCTTCCTCCAGGCGGAGGAGGAGGCTGTTCTCTCCCTGCACTGCAGCCGCACCGTAGTGGCGCCGGGCGGCAGTGCGGTCCTGCGGGAGAGGGCGGCCCGGCACCTGAAGAGCCTGGGCACCGTTCTCTACCTGAAAGTCTCCCTCGAAGAACTGCTGGCCCGCATCCACAACATGGACAGCCGGGGCATTGCCATGGAGCCCGGCCAGACACTGGCCGACGTTCTGGCATACAGGGAGCCCGTCTATGAGCGGTACGCCGACCTGACGGTGCACTGCGACGGAAAGACGCTGGCGCAGACGGTCCAGGAGGTCCTGTCCCTGGTCCGCAGCCTGCCGCCGGCGTAATGATACTATACCCTGCGGAAGGAGTGGAGAGGCGCAGTTCTCCCGGTCCCCTGCCGGCTCCTGCGCCTGTACCGTATGACGTTTCGTGATCTGGGGCTCAGCGCCCCGATTCTGACGGCCCTGGAGGAGCAGGGCTATTCCAGACCAACCCCCATACAGGAGCAGGCCATCCCCCCTGCTCTGGCGGGACGGGATGTCCTGGGCTGCGCCCAGACCGGATCCGGCAAGACCTGCGGATTTGCAGCCCCCATCCTGCAGCGGCTTGACGCCTCCCCTGCGGAGGGAAGACCCGTCCGCGCCCTTGTACTCGCCCCCACCCGGGAACTGGCCATCCAGATCGATGACTGCTTCCGGGACTACGGGCGACATCTCAGTCTCCGCCACACCGTCATCTACGGCGGCGTGGGGCAGAACCCCCAGGTGGACGCCCTGAAGCGGGGCTGCGACATCCTGGTGGCCACCCCGGGCCGTCTGCAGGACCTCCACGACCAGGGCTTTGTCAGCCTGGAGCGGCTGGAGATCTTTGTCCTGGACGAGGCGGACCGGATGCTGGACATGGGCTTTATCCACGACGTGCGGAAGATCCTCAAATGGCTGCCCCGGAAGAAGCAGACCATGCTCTTCTCCGCCACCATGCCCCCGGAGATCGCCGACCTGGTGAGCTCCCTGCTGAAGAATCCCGTGCGCATCGCCGTGGACCCCGTCTCCTCCCCCGTGGAGGCCATCGAGCAGCAGGTCTGCATGGTGGACCGGACCAGCAAGACCCAGCTCCTGGCCTGGCTCATGGAGCAGCTCCATGTAAAGAACGCCCTGATCTTCACCCGCACCAAGCACGGCGCCAACAAGGTGGCGAAGGACCTGGAGAAGATGGGCATCGCCGCCTCCGCCATCCACGGCAACAAGAGCCAGACCGCCCGCCAGCAGGCCCTGGCCGACTTCAAGAGCGGCACCCTGCGGGCCCTGGTGGCCACGGACATCGCCGCCCGGGGGCTGGACATCGAGGAGCTCTCCCACGTATTCAACTACAACCTCCCCGACGTGCCGGAGACCTACGTCCACCGCATCGGGCGCACCGGCCGGGCGGGCCGGGGCGGCTGCGCCGTCTCCTTCTGCGACAGCAGCGAGATCCCCATGCTGAAGGACATCGAAAAGCTCCTGGGCCACCCGGTCCCGGTCATGGAGGACCACCCCTGGCCCATGCAGAACTTCGACGAGCCGGTCCGGGACAGAAACGGCCGCATCGTAAACGAGGAGGATGCGGAGGCCCGGGCGGCAGCCCGGGAACTGCGCAGAGAGAAGGACGAGGCCAGAAAGGCCGCCGCCAAGGAGAAGCGGAAGGAAGACGCGGAGGCGGCCGCCAGAGCCGTGCAGGTCCTCTCCCAGTCCGAACCGGACAGCGGCAGGAAGAGCCGCAGAGACAGGAAGAAGCAGAAGGACGCCCCCCGGCAGCAGGAGAGCACCGGAAGGCCGGCAGCGGAAGAGACTCCGTCCCGGACTGA
Organism: uncultured Oscillospiraceae bacterium; assembly: GCA_964471855.1. GTDB lineage: Bacteria > Bacillota > Clostridia > Oscillospirales > Oscillospiraceae > Lawsonibacter. The sequence continues at coordinate 6,819 of CAYYHY010000116.1, forward strand.
CTCCGCCCCGGCGGAGGGGAAGAAGAAAAAGGACAGGGGCAGGAAGAAGGACAGCGGCGCCAGGGAACCGGAACCCCCGGCGGCAGAACCCGCTCCGCCCCCTGCGGAGACCTCTTTCCCGGAGGACGGGGAGGATGACTACGAGCCCTACTCCTACGCCTCTTACCTGAAGTATTCCGGCGCCTCCCGGCCCCGGCAGGCCCGCCCCGGCACCTTCTTTGACACCGGCGACGCCATGCCCAACACGGAGTTCAGCCGGCCGGACCCCCTGGCCGGGGACTCCATCATGGACGCCACCGCCCGGCTCCTGGCCCCCCGGACACCTCCGGCTCCGGCCCCCGCTCCGGAACCTGCCCAGGGGGGAAAGCGCGGCCGCACCAGAGAGAAGAAGGCGGAACCCCCCGCCCGGCAGAGCAGCGGAAAGCAGCAGGCCCAGCCGAAGAAGGGGAAGGAGACGGCAAAACCCTCTGCCCAGTCCGCTCCGAAGCAGGAGAAGGGACAGGCAAAGGGTCAGAACAGGGACAGAGGGAAGAAGCAGCAGCAGGCGGTGAAGACCCAGCAGGGGAAGAAGAAGTCCGCAGCCGGGCAGAGCGCCCCTGCAAAGCCGAAGGCGGAAACAAAAGAGGGGAAGCAGGGCGGCAGAAAACAGCGCAGCCGCGGAGGCCGGGACTCCCGCTCCGGGGAGCAGGCCACCCTCATGAAGCCCTTCTACCTCAGCGACAGCCAGTCCCCGTGACCTCATGCTCTCCCCGGCAGACCGGGTTATGAATATAAAGATGCACTGGAGGAAGGCAGTATGGATTATCAGGCTCTTTACCAGCAGAAACTGACCACAGCCGAAGAGGCGGTCAAGGTTGTCAAGTCCGGCGACTGGGTGGACTACGGCTGGTGCACCAACCACCCCGTGGCCCTGGACCGGGCCCTGGCCGCCCGGAAGGACGAGCTCCATGACGTCAAGGTCCGGGGCGGCGTCACCATGTGGATGCCGGAGATCGCCAAAGCGGAGGACGCCGGCGACCACTTCACCTGGGACTCCTGGCACTGCAGCGGCGTGGACCGCAAAATCATCTCCAAGGGCATGGGCTACTTCGTCCCCATGCGCTACTCCGAGCTGCCCCGCTTCTACCGGGACGGCAACATCTCCACGGACGTGGCCATGATCCAGGTCACCCCCATGGACAGCCACGGCAACTTCAGCTATGCCCTGGCGGCCTCCCACCTGGAGGAGATGCTGGAGTCTGCAAAGACCGTCATCGTAGAGGTCAACCGCAGCATGCCCTGGGTGTACGGTCTCACCGGCAGCGAGATCAACATCGCGGATGTGGACTATGTGGTGGAGGGGGACAATCCCCCTGTGGCCCAGCTGGGCGGGGGCGGCGCTCCCACCGATGTAGACCGGGCCGTGGCGCAGCTCATCGTGGAGCAGATCCCCGACGGCGCCTGCCTGCAGCTGGGCATCGGCGGCATGCCCAACACCGTGGGCTCCAT
>CAYYHY010000117.1:0-3501 GCA_964471855.1 uncultured Oscillospiraceae bacterium
TGATAACAGGCTGGAGCAAAAGTCGTAGTTGCAAGTCCGGCCGTTATTCTGCCAGGATACCTCTTTCTCCACCGGCGCTGCTGTGTGTCCCGGCCGTCACCGGAAGAATGCGAGCGGGCTGTACCGCCCCCGCTGTCCGGGTGCTGTGTCAGAGAGGACACCTTTCAGCTCCATTTTTGCTGAGGAGAGGTCTTGCAGAGATACATGGCGCAGAGTATAATGAGTTGTTCAGGCATTATGCGTGATATTTCACCTGAGAAATGGATGTGTGCCCCATGAGATTTACCAGAGATAAAATACAGGAGCTTGTTACGGCCTCTGACTACAGCAAGGGCATGAACCTTTACCTTCAGGGCAAGGTCAGTGCACTCACCACCGACATCCATGAGGACGAGGACCGGATTCTCTGCGATGCCAGCGTCGTAGACGGGGGATACCGGCTCAAGGTCCGTTTCATCACGGAGGGAGACCATGTGACATCCTGGTGCTCCTGCTACGGAAAACGCATGGATGAGGATGTCTACATGTGCCGTCATGTAGCCGCCACCATGATTGCATTTATCGAGCAGAGCTCTTCAAATACACTGAGCATCTCCGGCAGCGACGAGTTTGCCCAGTCTGTCATGAACAGCTATCTGAACCAGACCGGACAGCAGGAGAACGCCGGCACGGTAAAGCTGATTCCCAAGATAGACTCCTTCCTGAAAGGGCACTACCCCACCCTTGTGCTCTCCATCGGCATTGACCGGATGTACCTGATCAAGAACCTGCGGGACTTTGCCCAGAACGTGATTCAGCACAACACGTTCTCCTACGGCAAGATGCTCACCCTCCAGCACAGCATGGAGGTATTTGACCCCAGGTCCCGCCAGCTGGCTGACCTGGTTCTGGAGCAGTTTGTACAGTTCCGCACCCTGAACCCCTCCCACAGCGACTACGAGCAGGACCGCGTCATCTCCGACGATGCGGGCAAGGGCATCCTGACCCTGAAGGGCGACGCCTTCGACCGCTTCTTTGACATCTTCCTGGGCGAGACCCTGGACTTCCGCAGCAACTCCAGCAAGAAGGTAACCCTGACAGTTCAGGACCCGGAGGTCTCCGTCAGCATCAACCCCTCCACCTCCCGGCGCACGGTCCGGCTGACTGTAAAGTCCAAGGATGCGGGCATCTTCTTCGGCAGCCGCAAGACCCTCTACTGTGCTGTCGGCAGCAGTCTGATGCGGTGCAGCGAAACCTTCCGTCTGAAGGTCTACCCCTTCCTGACCAAGGACGACAACACCATGTACATCGCCACGGCGGACATGCCTGCATTCAGCAACCTGGTTCTGCAGCAGCTGCGGGAAGTCATCCCTCTGGACGACCCCCAGAACCTGCTGGAGCACTACCTGCCTGACGAGTTCACCGAGGTCTTCTACTTTGACCTGGAGGAGAACAAGGACGAGGAGAGCATCCTCACCCTGCGGGTTGCCTACCGCTACGGGGACAAGGAGGTCAACGCCGGCACCCAGCCCCGGAGGACGCCGGACATCAAGCGCAACCTGGTGGGAGAGCAGGAGACGGCACAGTTTGTAAGCCAGTTCATGAGCCCCACCTCCAGGGACTACATCCTGGAGGGCGAGGAGAACATCTGCGACTTCCTCAGCACGGACATGGAGCTGTTCCAGAAGCGCGGCGACGTCATGATCACCGACCGGCTCCGCAAGCACCAGATCATCCCCAGCCGTCCGGCTCTCGGCATCTCTGTCTCCGAGGGCATGCTGATGCTGAACATCGACACCGGCGAGTTCCCCCCGGAGGAACTGGAGGACCTGTACGACAGCCTGCTGCTGAAGAAGCGCTACTACAAGCTGAAGGACGGCCGGATCCTCAACCTGGACGGCTCCCCCCTGGAGACCGTGGCCGAGCTCTCCCACATGCTGCGGCTGGACCCCAAGGACCTGGCCAAGGGTCAGGCGAAGGTGCCCGCCTTCCGGGCCCTCTACCTGGACAGCGTTCTTGCCGGCAACGACAGCTTCCAGCTCACCCGCGACAGGCAGTTCCGCAGCATGATCCGCTCCTTCAAGTCTGTGGCAGAGAGCGACTACAGCGTCAACGACAAGCTGGACGCCGTCATGCGTCCCTACCAGAAGATCGGTTTCCAGTGGATGAAGACCCTGGAGAGCTGCAACTTCGGCGGCATCCTGGCCGACGAGATGGGCCTGGGCAAGACGCTGGAGGCCATCGCCTACCTGAGCACGGTGGACCGCAGCCAGACCGGGCACCCCAGCCTCATTGTCTGCCCCGCCTCCCTGATCCTCAACTGGATGGACGAGTTTGCCCGCTTTGACCCGGACCTGAAGGTGCGGGCCATCATGGGCACCGCCGCAGAGCGTGCGAAGCTGGAGGCCTCCTCCGATGACTATGACGTGTGGGTCACCTCCTATGAACTGCTCCGGCAGGACATCAAGACCTTCGAGACCCTCACCTTCTACTGCTGCATCCTGGACGAGGGTCAGCACGTAAAGAACCAGAGCACCCAGGCCTCCAAGGCCGTGAAGCAGATCAACTGCACCCAGCGCTTCATCCTCACCGGCACCCCCATCGAGAACCGGCTCAGCGAGCTCTGGAACCTCTTTGATTTCCTGATGCCCGGCTACCTCTACACCCACGGCACCTTCGTCAACAAGCTGGAGAAGCCGGCGGTGCGGAGCAAGGACCCGGAGGCCATGGCCCAGCTGCGCCGCCTGGTGCAGCCCTTCATGCTCCGCCGCCTGAAGAAGGACGTGCTGAAGGAGCTGCCGCCCATCATCGAGCACGTGCACCGCGTGCCTCTGTCCCAGGACGCCCGGAAGGTCTACATGGCCATGGTGCAGCAGTCGGTAAAGTCCCTGGCCGTCGGCGGGGACCAGAACGCCACCAAGATGAAGATCCTGGCCGCCCTCACCCGCCTGCGCCAGATCTGCTGCGACCCCAAACTCTGCTTCGAAAACTACGAGGGATCCGAGGACAAGCTGGACGCCTGCATGGAGCTCTGCTCCGGCATGGTTGAGAACGGACACCAGATCCTTCTGTTCTCCCAGTTCACCACCATGCTGGACCGGATCCGGGAGCGCCTGAACGAGGAGAACATCTCCAGCTTCACCCTCCAGGGTTCCACCACCAAGGAGATGCGGGCCAAGCTGGTGAAGGAGTTCAACGCCGGCGGCGCCTCCGTCTTCCTCATCTCCCTGAAGGCCGGCGGCACCGGGCTCAACCTCACCGCCGCAGATGTGGTCATCCACTACGACCCCTGGTGGAACATCGCCGCCCAGGACCAGGCCACCGGCCGGGCCCACCGCATCGGGCAGCAGTCCAGCGTCCAGGTATACAAGCTCATCGCAGAGAACACCATCGAGGAGAAGATCATGGAGATGCAGGAGCTCAAGGCAGGGCTCATGGATGCACTCTCCGACGGCAGCGAGCAGAGCATCCTCAGCATGTCCCAGGAGGACCTGCTGGCTCTGCTGAACTGAGTTTCCCCCC
>CAYYHY010000117.1:3601-6098 GCA_964471855.1 uncultured Oscillospiraceae bacterium
CCCGCGCCTTCAGAGGGGGATCCCCTCCTGCTCCAGCTTCGCTGCGAAGGCCTGTGACTCCTCCGTATCCAGCAGCACCAGCACCGGGTCCAGCGAAAGGCTGACAGCCTGCGCCATGCTCCACAGGACCACGCTCACGTCCTGGTCTGTATACTCCCGGGGCAGGTCCGCCGCCACTACAGCCACGTCGATGTCCTCATCCTCTTCCGCCGTCCCTGCGGCCCAGGGGCCGAAGACCCAGATCCCGTCGACCTGCATAAACTGCCGCACGGCAGCGGCGAAGTCCGCCGCCAGTCCCAGCGCCGTTTCCCGTTCCACAACCTTCACTCCTTCAGTCTGTTCCGAATCTGTCCGCCTGCTGCGGGCATCTGTCTTTCCCTGTGTACTCCGGCCGGCTTCTGTCTTCCGCACTGCCGGCACAGGGAGCAGAAGGACCCGCAGGAGGATATCATACTCCCCCGGGGCCGCACCTGTCCAGACGGCAGTCAGGCCCGTGATGCAGTGCACGGGGGGCAGACGGTCTGATGCCAGGCAGGTATTTCCGGCTGGTCAGCAGTGCCTGCGGGGTTTCAGCCCTGATAATCAGCTGTTAATTTCTGTGAAAACTGCAGCACCTGCCATGGATTTCTGCTTTCATGTGCGAATCTGCGGCATGTAAACAGGAAATTCCGCTTATTTGGTTTGCTGGCATTCATTAAATAAAGGGGAGGTCTCTGTGGAAAATTTAGTACGGGAGTGCATAAAGTTTATAACTCAGGAGATAATCGATGAATATGGGATCGACATCCCAGTTACAGACATTGATGATATCGTTGCGCGCATGGGCGGAACTGTTGAGGAGAAAGCGGGTCTTAACGGCATGCGTGATGGTACCATAATCAGGGTTGGTGCAGAAGGCTTCCGGATTGCAGCTGCGTCTGATCAGTCTCCCCACAGGCGTACCTTTGCGGTTGCCCACGAGCTGGGGCATCTCTTCCTGCATATGGGGTTCCGGACAAATGTGGAGCTGTGGAACAGGCAGAGCACGTCTGAGTACATGCGCTTTGGATATTCTGATCAGGAATATCAGGCCAATGAGTTTGCGGCTGCCCTGCTGATGCCGGAGGCTCTGTACTGGCAGGCAGTTCAGGACAGTCTGGCTGATGGACGCGTCAACATTAATAATGTTGCAGAATTTTTCAATGTTTCAGTTGTGACTGCAGCAAACCGCGGACGCTTCCTGGGGTATTTCATATAGGCAGCGTGCTGCTTTCAGCTCTGTCCTCTGATTGACATCAACCTGCTTAACTGGTATGATTTAAGTACAGCCAGACCGCCGGAGACCCGGGGAACAGATGTGGAGAGTCTGTCCCGGCAGACAGGTCATTCCCCCCCGCCCTCCGGCGCGCCGCGGCAGAAAGTTGAAAAGGAGACGTTCACAGTGAGCAAGATACTGGTGGCATACTTCTCCGCCTCCGGACAGACCAGGAAACTGGCCCAGACTCTGGCCAGTGCTGCCGGCGGAGATCTCTTCGAGATCCGGCCCGTGACCCCCTACACCAGCAAGGATCTGAACTGGATGGACAAGGGGAGCCGCAGCACCCTGGAGATGCAGGACAAGTCCTCCCGTCCCCCCATGGCCGAGCCTGTTCCCGGTCTGGAGCAGTATGACACCGTGTTTGTAGGCTTCCCCATCTGGTGGTATGAGGCCCCCCGCATCATCGCCACCTTCCTGGAGAGCGGCGACTTCTCCGGCAAGACTGTCATCCCCTTCGCCACCTCCGGCAGCAGCGGCATCGAGAGGGCAGACAGCATCCTCCCCTCCTACACCTCACCGGAGACGAAGTGGCTCCCCGGCCGCCGCATGGAAGCCGGCGCCAGCAGGAAGGAAGTCCAGGACTGGGTTTCCAGCCTCAAAATCTGACAGCACCCTGACAGGAGGTCAGCAGCCCATGGAATTCACCGAGGTTGTCAGGAACCGGTTTTCCTGCAAGAAATACGACAGCCGCCCTGTGGACAGGGCACAGCTGAACGCTGTGCTGGAGGCAGGCCGCCTTGCCCCCACTGCAAAGAACCTGCAGGAGCAGCGCATATACGTGGCGGAGTCACCGGAGGCCCTGGCTGTGATCGACCGGCACACCCCCTGCCGCTACGGCGCCCCCTGCGTGCTGGTAGTTGCCTGCGACAGCGGCAATGTATTCACCTATCCAGGCGGCCGCCGGGACTCCGGTCTGGAGGACGCCGCCATCGTCGCCACGCACATGATGCTGGCCGCCTGTGACGCCGGACTGGACAGCTGCTGGCTCAACAACTTCGACCCCGACGCCCTGGCGGAAGCTCTGCATCTGCCGGAGAACGAGAAGATCCTCATGCTCCTGGACCTGGGGTACGGTGCTCCGGGCGCCCGTCCCCTGCCCAACCACTCCAGCCGCAAGGACCTGGCTGAGACGGTGCAGTACATCTGAGGAATCCAGACAGACTGCCCTGCGGACACACATTCCGCAGGGCAGTTTTCGCA
>CAYYHY010000117.1:6198-8204 GCA_964471855.1 uncultured Oscillospiraceae bacterium
GCCCCGGTGCAGGTCCCTTTTCTCAGCTCAGACGGTAGTGGCCGATGATTTCCCGTCTCCCCAGAACATCCTCCTCATATCGGAGCTGCTGCGGGCTGCTGTGGTGGATGAGCAGGGGAATCCCTCTGCTGTTTCTCCGCTCGGACACGATTCCGATGTGCCCCGGGAAGATGACTATGTCTCCCCCCTGCCAGGCGCTGATATCTGTCAGATCACAGGTGAGGGATATGGCGGTGTGCGCAAAGTATACGCTCAGGTTCCGGACCCTCCGGAAGTCGATGTTGCGGTCCGGGGTCTGGATATCATAGCCGTCGGGGTTCTGCCGGATATCTTCGTCCACAAGCGCCTGCAGATCGTAGCCGGCACTGCGCATGCCGAAGGCCACCACATCGGTGCAGACTCCGTATCCGTCGTCCGGATAGCCCGTATTGTAGTACCTGCTCTCGTATTTCGGCTTTGTGGACACGTAGTCCCGGGCTCCCTGGAGCAGATCGGTCTGGTCATCGATGCCGTCTCCGTCCATGTCGGTGGCACTGATGTAGGTCTCAATGCCGAAATCAGCATTGGTCAGGGTTGCAGCCGGATGCATGAAGACAGCAGCTGCGCCGCCAGCGGCCAGGAGGAGGAGCAGGGGAAGAAAGCGTTTCACTGCGGCGTCAACCTCCATGTCGGTACAGTGGTTATGCAGTCAGTCTAGCACAGCGGCAGGGCGCGGGCAAGGCATGCAGTGGAAGATTAAGGAAAATGCAATGGTCTGTATACAGTTTCGATACACAGGCGGCTGTACGCCGGAACACTCCCCGCTCCGGCCCTTTCTGCACGCCGCCGGACTCTTGCTACCCCGGACTGGGTATGGTACACTGCAGGAACGGAAGACTGCAGAAGGGAGGATTGCAGATGCCGGACATCACAAAGATTGTCATCACGGGCGGTCCCTGTGCAGGCAAGACTACTGCCCTGAGCTGGATCCAGAGCACCTTCTCCCAGAAGGGATATGCAGTGCTCTTTGTCCCGGAGACCGCCACGGAACTCATCAGCGGCGGTGTTGCTCCGTGGACCTGCCGGACCAATCTGGACTACCAGCGCTGTCAGATGCGGCTGCAGATGGACAAGGAGGCCGTCTTTACAGAGGCGGCCCGGCACATGAAGCAGGACAAGGTCCTCATTGTCTGCGACCGGGGTCAGCTGGACAACCGGGCCTACATGGATGACGGGGAATTCGCGGCTGTCCTGGAGAGCACTGGCTGGAGCCTGGTGCAGCTTCGGGACGGATATGACGCTGTCTTCCATCTGGTCACCGCAGCGAAGGGCGCCGCAGAGTACTACACGCTGGACAACAACACAGCACGCACGGAGACACCGGACCAGGCCGCAGAGCTGGACGACAGGATCATCAGTGCCTGGACAGGCCATCCCCATCTGCGGGTGATCGACAACTCCACCAGCTTCGAGGACAAGATGCGCCGCCTTGTGAAGGAGATCGCCAGCTTCCTCGGCGAGCCGGACCCGCTGGAGATTGAGCGGAAGTACCTGATCGAATATCCGGATGTGGAGGAACTGGAGCGCATGCCCAGCTGCCGCCGGGTCGAGATCTTCCAGACCTACCTCCAGTCAGAGGACGGCGCGGAGACCCGGATCCGCCAGCGGGGCAGTCACGGAAACTACATATACACGCTGACAACCAGGCGCCAGGTCACCCCGGTCAAACGGGTAGAGGTCGAACGCCGCCTGACGCAGATGGAATATCTGGACATGCTCATGCAGGCCGACACCTCCCGGCGCCAGATCCGCAAGACCCGCTTCTGTCTTACCTGGGAGGGGCAGTACTTCGAGATCGACATCTTCCCCTTCTGGAAGGACCGGGCCATCCTGGACGTGGAACTGAGCAGCGAGGAAGAGGAGGTGCATCTCCCTGCGATGTTCACGGTCATCCGGGAGGTCACCGGGGACCCTGCCTACCACAGTTCCTCCCTGGCCCTGAAGCACTGAAACTCTGCCCTTTCTGC
>CAYYHY010000118.1:0-8198 GCA_964471855.1 uncultured Oscillospiraceae bacterium
GGTGAAGTCCTGACTGGACTCCATTGTCCGAACCGGGCCTGGCTGGCTGTCTGCAGAAACAGTACGGGATGTTCCTTCTGCTGTTCAGCGCTGTCCCTGCAGCCGGGAAGACGGGAGTTTATGCTTTCCGGCCGCATCCTGACAGGAACTTCGCTCCAGAGTGTTGACAGGAACCGGACCGGCGCTATAATGTTAAGGTCCTGACAGTTAGCAGGCTAAGCAATTTCTTAAACTGCCGGGAGAGATTCAGCCGCAGGGGGTGATTCCATGGATGAGGACCCAGGCTATCTGGCGCTGCTGGACGGGCAGCTCCACCAGGCGCACCGGAATGCAGTCAGTGCGGAACTGGCCGCCCGGGGGCTGCGGGAGGTAGGTCACCCCATGCTCCTCACCATTCTGAGGAACTCCGAGGGGGCGCCCCGGGAGGCGGCCTGCGGGGCGCAGAGGGAACTGGCGGACATGCTCAACGTCTCCCCCGCCTCCGTCTCCGCCTCCCTCAAGAATCTGGAGCGGGGCGGCTACATTGAGCGCCAGCCGGACCCGGCGGACGCCCGGCACCGGCATGTGCTGCTTACGGACAAGGGCCGGGCTGCTGTGGACGAGTGTCTGGACGTTTTCCGCACGGTCGCAGTGCGGATGACGGCCGGATTCACCCGGGAGGAACTGGAGCAGCTCATCTCCATGCGCCGGCGGATGCTGGCAAATCTCCAGAAAGGAGACGATACCCATTGATCAGACTTTTCCTGAAACACCTGGAGGGGTTCAGGAAGGAGGCGGTTCTGGCACCCTCCTTCATAGCGCTGGAGGTCCTCACGGAACTCCTGCTGCCCCTTATCATGTCAGAAATTGTGGACGTAGCCATACCCGGCGGCGACACCGCCTACATCTTCAAGATGGGAGCCGTGATGGTGGTCCTCTCCCTCTTTGCCATGTTCTGCGGCACCATGTCGGCCAAATATGCGGCATACGCCAGCCAGGGCTTCGGCGCCAACCTGCGGCAGTGCATCTTCGACAAGGTGCAGGAGTTCTCCTTCGCCGACATTGACCGGTTCTCCTCCGCCTCGCTGATCACCCGCATAACCAACGACGTCAACGTCATGACCATGATGCTGTCCATGGGCCTGCGCATGCTGGTGCGCGCCCCCGTGATGCTGGTCGGCTCCCTGATCATCTGCATGCGCCTGAGCCTGCGGCTGAGCATGGTGCTGGCTGTCATCATACCGGTCATGGTGCTGTGCATCCTTCTGCTGATCCATATCTGCTCCGGCCTCTTCGAGGTGCTGCAGAAGAAGATCGACGGCGTCAACAGCACGGTCCAGGAGAACCTGATCGCCGTGCGGGTGGTGAAGGCCTTTGTGCGCAGGGACTATGAGCAGAAGAAATTCGACGATGCCAACGACGAACTGCTCGCCGCCGGCCTGAAGGTGGGCATGCGTGTGGTTACCATGATGCCCCTCATGACCCTGCTTCTGAACATTGCCACCGTCTCCGTCCTCTACCTGGGCTGCCGCATGATAGCCGGGGGGACCTTCCTCATAGGGGACCTGCAGGCATTCATCCAGTACATCGGCCAGATCCTCATGAACGTCATGACAGTCTCCATGTCCCTGCTCCAGTTCTCCCGCGCCCAGGCCTGCGCCACCCGCGTCAACGAGGTGCTGAACACCGAGCCCTCCGTGGAGGACCGGGAGGAGACAGCGGTTCTGCCCGAACCCCGGGGCAGCGTGGAGTTCAGAGACGTATCCTTCCGGTACGTGGCCACCGGGACAGGGGACGACGTCCTCTCCCACATCAGCTTTACGGTAAAGCCCGGCAGCTTCACCGCCGTCATCGGCGGCACCGGCACCGGCAAGTCCTCCCTGGTCAACCTGATCCCCCGCTTCTACGACGTCACCGGAGGCGCGGTCCTCCTGGACGGCGTGGATGTCCGGGACTACCCCCTGGAGGAGCTCCGGGGCCGCATCGGCATGGTCCTCCAGACCAATGTGCTCTTCTCCGGCACCATCCGGGACAACCTGAAATGGGGCCGTCCGGATGCCACGGAGGAGGAGATCATCCAGGCTGCAAAGGACGCCCAGGCCTACGAGTTCATCATGTCCTTCCCGGACGGATTCGACACCTGGCTGGAGCAGGGAGGCGTCAACGTCTCCGGCGGTCAGAAGCAGCGCCTGTGCATCGCCCGGGCCATGCTCCGGAAGCCTGCGGTGCTGATCCTGGACGACTCCACCTCGGCTGTGGACTCCGCCACCGAGGCCGCCATCCGGGAGTCCTTTGCGGAGAACCTGAAGGACACCACCGTCATCATCATTGCCCAGCGGATCTCCTCCGTGCAGTACGCCGATGAGATCCTCATCCTGGACGACGACCACATCGCCGCCCGGGGCACCCATGAGGAGCTGCTCCGCACCAGCTCCATCTATCAGGAGATCTACCAGTCTCAGCAGGAAGGGGTGAAGCAGTAATGCCGGGACCTGGAAGCCGTCCGCCCCGGGGGGCCGGACCCAAGCCGAAGAACATACGCAAGACGCTCCTGCGCATGCTGAGCTACCTGACAGGGAACTGGGTTCCCGTAGTCTTTGTCCTGTTCTGTCTGCTGCTCTCCGTATTCAGCAACATCGGGGGCAGCTACCTGCTGCGGCCCATCCTCAACCGCTTCATCAGCTCCGGCTTCAAGGACATGGACGGGCTGGTCCGGGGAATCTGCGTTCTGGTGGGCGTCTACGCCTGCGGCGTTGTCGCCTCCTACTGCCAGTCCGCCGCCATGGTCCAGCTGGCGCAGCGGGGGATCGCCCGCCTGCGCCGGGAGCTGTTTGCGGCCCTGCAGACCCTCCCTGTAAGCTACTATGACAGACACACCCACGGCGAACTCATGAGCCGCTTTACAAACGACGCGGACAACGTGATGCAGGCCATGGAGCAGAGCGTGGTCTCCCTCCTGTCCAGCGGTCTCATGTTCGTAGGGCTCATCGCCGTCATGCTCTTTACCAACTGGCTCCTCTTCCTGGTCTCCCTGGTCATCCTCGCCATCACCATGCTCGTCTTCTCCGCCCTGGGCGGCCGCAGCCGCAGATACTACCAGGAGCAGCAGGCGGCTCTGGGCAGGGTCAACGGCTACATTCAGGAGACCATCGAGGGCCTGAAGGTAGTCAAGGCCTTCACCCACGAGGAGCAGGCAAAGAAGGAGTTCGAGGAACTCAACTGCGCCTACCGGGACGCCGCCCAGAAGGCCAACTTCTACTCCACCATGATCATGCCCATCTCCCACAACCTGCAGAACGTGAGCTACGCCCTCACCGCCGCCTTCGGCGGCTTCCTGTCCCTGGTCCAGGGCTTCGACCTGGGGGGACTGGTCATCTATCTGGGCTACGCGCGTCAGGTGGGCCAGCCCCTGAACCAGATCTCCCAGCAGATGACCATGCTGCTCTCCGCCCTGGCCGGCGCCGAGCGCATCTTCGAGGTCATGGACACAAAGCCCGAGGTGGACAGCGGCTCCGTCACCCTGGTGGGGGCCGAGAAGGACGCCAACGGCACCCTCTCCGAATACAGCGGAAGCGGCCGCCCCAGGACCTGGGCCTGGAAGACCCCCAGAGGCAACGGCATGTTCCTGGTCCCTGTCCTGGCGGACAAAGACGGAAACCTCACGGAACTGGGACAGGCGGAACGGGACAGGGGATTCCTGAAGCTCCTGGCCCCCGGCATAGACTCCAGCGAGGGCATCTGGGTCGCCATAGGGGAGGACGGAACCCTCACGGAGATGGACCCCGCCCTCCTGGCCGGCCACGGCTGGGCCTGGAAGTATCCGGACAGCAGCGGCAGAATCCGGCTCCACCTCATCCGCGGGGCCGTGCGCAACGTCCCCGGGGAGGACTTCACCCTCACGGAGCTCCGGGGCGCCGTCCGCTTTGACCACGTGAACTTCTCCTACATACCCGGCAAGCAGGTGCTCAAGGATGTCACTGTCTACGCCAACCCCGGGCAGAAGATCGCCTTCGTGGGCTCCACCGGCGCCGGCAAGACCACCATTACCAACCTCATCAACCGCTTCTACGAGATCGACGGCGGCATGATCACCTACGACGGCATCAATGTGACCGCCATCTGCAAGGACGATCTGCGCCGCTCCCTGGGCGCCGTGCTGCAGGATACCCACCTGTTTACCGGCACCATCATGGACAACATCCGCTACGGGCGTCTGGACGCCACCGACGAGGAGTGCATCGCCGCGGCGAAGAGCGCCAACGCCCACTCCTTCATCCGCCGCCTGCCGGACGGCTACAGCACCATGGTGACCGGGGACGGGGCCAACCTCTCCCAGGGCCAGCGGCAGCTGCTGGCCATCGCCCGGGCCGCCGTGGCGGATCCCCCCGTCATGATCCTGGACGAGGCCACCTCCTCCATCGACACCCGCACCGAGGCCCTCATCCAGAAGGGCATGGACACCCTCATGGAGGGCCGCACGGTCTTCGTCATCGCCCACCGCCTCTCCACCGTCCGCAACTCCGACTGCATCGTAGTCATCGAGCACGGGGAGATCGAGGAGAAGGGCAGCCACAGCGAACTGCTGGAAAACAGGGGCCGCTACTACCGGCTCTATACCGGCCAGTTCCAGCTCGACTGATCTTCCTCCCGGAACGCAGAGAGCCCCGGAGCGCACGCAGCGCCCCGGGGCCGTTCTGTCTGTATATTCCTGAGGACAGGTGCGCCCTCCAGGGGACCGGATCAGTCCGCAAACATGGGGGTGGAGAGGTAGCGGTCGCCGGTGTCCGGGAGCAGGGCCACAATGGTCTTCCCCTCGTTCTCCGGCTTCTTCGCCTCCAGAATGGCCACATGGAGGGCCGCGCCGGAGGAGATGCCTGTCAGGACACCCTCGGTTCTGCCCAGCATGCGTCCGGCCTCGTAGGCCTCCTCGTTCTCCACCGTGGCCACCCGGTCGTACACGGAGGTGTTCAGCACCTCGGGCACAAAGCCCGCGCCGATGCCCTGGATGCCGTGGGGGCCGCTGCGGCCCTGGGTGAGGACCGGGGAGCCGGCGGGCTCCACGCCCACGATCTGCACCTCCGGCTTCCGGCTCTTCAGATACTCGCCCACGCCGGTGATGGTTCCGCCTGTGCCGATGCCGGCCACGAAGATGTCCACTTCCCCGTCAGTGTCCTCCCAGATCTCCGGACCGGTGGTGGCCCGGTGGGCATCCGGGTTGGCGGGGTTCACAAACTGTCCGGGAATGAAGCTGCCGGGAATCTCCTCTGCCAGCTCCTTCGCCTTGGCGATGGCGCCGGACATGCCTTTGGCGCCCTCGGTGAGCACCAGCTCCGCCCCGTAGGCCTTCATGATGATCCGCCGCTCCACGCTCATGGTCTCCGGCATGACAATGATGGTGCGGTACCCCCGGGCCGCCGCCACGGCAGCCAGGCCGATGCCGGTGTTTCCGGAGGTGGGCTCAATAATGACGGAGCCCGGCTTCAGGGCGCCCCGGGCCTCGGCGTCGTCGATCATTGCCTTTCCGATGCGGTCCTTGACACTGCCCGCCGGGTTGAAGTACTCCAGCTTGGCCAGCAGCCGCGCCTTCAGGCCTTCCTTCTCCTCCACCCGCTTCAGCTCCAGCAGCGGCGTATGTCCAATCAGCTGGTCCGCTGATGTGTATATGCGTGCCATTGCAAACCCTCCTGCTATGCTGTTCTACCCATTAACTTTGTAGGTAACTGGGTAATTAGATTATAGGCTGAACCCCCGCTCCCTGTCAACCCCATATCATCCGAAATACATCCCTCTCCCGTGCTTCCATATGTGCAGTCTGCCGAAGGATGCAGATGTTCCTGCGGAGGCAGCCGGGAAGGAGGGTCTGTTCCCCGGGTCCCGGGGACCCGGATGCGGCCGGAGGACGCCGGAACAGGGACCGGCCGCAGCCCCGGGAGGGTCTTCCCCCTGCGCCCGTCCGGCGGCGAAGAAACCCCGGGGAAACCTTTTCGGCAGACTGAACAAAAAATGAGCGCCTGTGCCGGAGCCTTCTGCATCTCTTCGTCCCTCTTCCAGGGCGAGGGGGCCTTTTTCCTGCCTCTTCGCCCGGTTTTTCCAACCTTTTACACCTCCGGGGCTTCCGGCAAGATGACAGGAGGGCGGGAAAGCGGGGGCAAAATGCCTATTGCAAATCTACATATGGTGTGCTACACTGACAATCACCGTGAAAAACCACAAGATGTAGGAGGCATGATGCATGAAGGTTATCAAGCGCAACGCAACCGAGGTCGAATTCGACATTACGAAGATCACCGCCGCCATCACCAAGGCCAACAACACCGTCGGCGAGTCCATCCGCATGACGCCGACACAGATCCAGCGCATCGCGGAGAGCGTGGAACTGGCCTGCCAGAAGATGGGACGTTCCCCCTCCGTGGAGGAGATACAGGACCTGGTGGAGTACCAGATCATGGCCCACGGCGCCTTTGAGGTGGCCAAGAACTACATCACCTACCGCTACACCCGCACCCTGGTCCGCCAGAGCAACACCACCGACGACCGCATCCTCAGCCTCATCGAGTGCTGCAACGAGGAGGCCAAGCAGGAGAACGCCAACAAGAACCCGGTGGTGAACTCCACCCAGCGCGACTACATGGCCGGCGAGGTCTCCCGGGACCTGACCCGCCGCATCCTGCTCCCACCGGACATCGTGAAGGCCCACGACGAGGGCATCATCCACTTCCACGATGCGGACTACTACGCCCAGCACATGCACAACTGCGACCTTGTCAACCTGGAGGACATGCTCCAGAACGGCACCGTCATCACCGGCACCCTGATCGAGCGCCCCCACTCCTTCTCCACCGCCTGCAACATCGCCACCCAGATCATCGCCCAGGTGGCCTCCAACCAGTACGGCGGCCAGTCCATCTCCCTGACCCATCTGGCCCCCTTCGTGGACGTGTCCCGGAAGAAGATCCGCCAGACGGTGCTCTCCGAGATGGAGGTCATTGACGCCCATCCCACCGAGGAGCAGATCTCCCGCATCGTGGAGGACCGGGTCCGGGAGGAGGTCCGCCGCGGCGTGCAGACCATCCAGTACCAGGTCGTCACCCTCCTCACCACCAACGGTCAGGCCCCCTTCATCTCCGTCTTCATGTACCTGGGAGAGGCCCGCAGCGAGCAGGAGAAGAAGGATCTGGCTCTGATCATTGAGGAGGTCCTGCTGCAGCGCTACGAGGGCACCAAGAACGAGTCCGGCGCCTGGGTCACCCCCGCCTTCCCCAAGCTCATCTATGTGCTGGAGGAGGACAACATCCACGACGACTCCCCCTACTTCTACCTCACGAAGCTGGCCGCCAAGTGCACCGCCAGGCGCATGGTGCCGGACTACATCTCCGAGAAGATCATGCTCCAGCTGAAGGTGGACAAGAACGGCGAGGGCCACTGCTACACCTGCATGGGCTGCCGCTCCTTCCTGACCCCCTATGTGGACCCGGAGACCGGCAAGCCGAAGTACTACGGCCGCTTCAACCAGGGCGTCGTCACCATCAACCTCCCGGACGTGGCCCTCAGCTCCGGCGGGGACATGGACAAGTTCTGGGAGATCTTCGACGAGCGCCTGGAGCTGTGCCACCGGGCCCTCATGTGCCGCCACAACCGCCTGAAGGGCACCGTCTCCGACGTGGCCCCCATCCTCTGGCAGTACGGCGCCCTGGCCCGCCTGAAGAAGGGCGAGACCATCGACAAGCTGCTCTACGGCGGCTACTCCACCATCTCCCTGGGCTATGCCGGTCTCTATGAGTGCGTCAAGTACATGACCGGGAAGAGCCACACGGACCCGGAGGCCACCCCCTTCGCTCTGGAGATCATGGAGCACATGAACGAGGCCTGCCGCCGGTGGAAGGCCATGCACAACATCGACTTCAGCCTCTACGGCACGCCGCTGGAGTCCACCACCTACAAGTTCGCCAAGTGCCTGCAGCGCCGCTTCGGCATCATCGAGGGCATCACGGACAAGAGCTACATCACCAACAGCTACCACGTCCACGTCACCGAGAAGATCAACGCCTTCGACAAGCTGAAGTTTGAGGCCCAGTTCCAGCGCCTCAGCCCGGGCGGCGCCATCTCCTACGTGGAGGTGCCCGACATGCAGAACAACCTGGAGGCTGTGCTGCAGGTCATGCGGTTCATCTACGACAACATCATGTACGCCGAGCTGAACACCAAGTCCGACTACTGCC
>CAYYHY010000119.1:0-8167 GCA_964471855.1 uncultured Oscillospiraceae bacterium
GAAGAGGCTCTTCCCTTTCCCTCCCCGCCGTGCTAAGATACGGGGCACAGACTGGAGATGCTGTCCATGGAAAATCTGACTGTCGCCCTGTCCTGCGTCACGCCCATGTTCCTCACCCTCTGCCTGGGGATGTGCGTGCGCATCTTTCATGTCGTCCCGGAGTCCGTCATCAGGCACCTGAGTCCCCTGGCCTTCCGCGCCCTGCTTCCCTTCGTCATGTTTTACAGCGTATACACCAGCGACCCCTCCTCCGCCCTGCACCCGAAGCTGGCCCTGTACCTTCCGCTCTGGACCGTCGCCTGGTTTCTCCTGGCCTGGGTGTACTTCCGCTTCCGGGAGCCGGACCCCAGGCGCCGGGGCGCCTTCATCCAGAGCGCCTTCCGCTCCAACATCGCAGTGGTGGGGGTCAGCCTGGCCCAGTCCATGATGGGCAGCAGCGGCGCCGCCCTGATGGCTGTCTCCCTCAGCATCCTGGTCCCGCTGTTCAACATCCTGGCGGTGGTCACCCTGGAGACCTGCCGGGGCGGTAAGATTGACCTCCGGGAAGCCGTAAAGAACATCCTCACCAATCCGCTGATCATCGGATGCCTGCTGGGCTTTGCCTGCATGCTGCTGAAGATCCGGCTGCCGGAGCCGGTGGAGAAGGCCGTCTCCAATATCGGCACTGCCGGCAGCGTCATGACCCTGCTGGCCCTGGGCGCCTCCTTCGAGTTCGGGGAGGTGGGGAAGAATGCAGGCGCCCTGGTGCGCTGCGTGGGCATCCGCCTGATCCTGGCCCCTCTGGCGGCCCTGGCCGGGGGCTGGCTCATCGGCCTGCGCGGGGACGACCTGGGGATCATCCTGGTGTGCATGGGTTCCCCTGTGGCCTCCACCGCCTACCCCATGGCCATGGTCATGGACAGCGACTGGGAACTGACAGGCCAGGCGGTGGTCATCTCCTCCATGCTCTGCTGCTTCACCCTGTTCCTCTGGATTTTCCTCCTGAAGCAGGCGGGACTGGTCTGAACTTCCCGGAAATGTCCCCTGCTGCGCCGGTTCAGGGGCGGAACGGGCACGTCAGACGCAAAAAACAGTTGTCAGGCAGTACCCCCCGGTGTATAATGGCTGACAGCATGAAATCGTCCGCCCGGCACAGCGGCGGATTTAAGCTGATTTGTTAAGGAGTGCATTTCTGCTATGAGCTATTCTGTCCAGAACATCCGCAATATCTGCCTGCTGGGCCACAGCGGCAGCGGCAAGACATCGCTGGCCGAGAGTCTTCTCTTTGCGACCGGCGCCATTGACCGCATGGGCAAGGTACCGGATGGCAACACCACCTGCGACTACGACGCAGAGGAAGTCCGTCGCCAGATCTCCATTTCACTGGCCGTGGCCCCCGTCGTATACAAAGGTGTAAAGATCAACATCATTGACACCCCGGGTGCCTTTGATTTTTCCGGCGAGGTCATGGAGGCCCTCAGCGTGGCGGATGCCGCCGTCATCGTGTGCTCCGCCAAGGACGGCGTCTCCGTAGGTCTGGAGAAGGCCTGGAAGTACTGCGCCGCCCGCAGCCTGCCCCGGTTCATCTATATCTCCAAGGTGGACGAGGAGAATGCAGACTTTGAGGGGACTCTGGCCGCCCTGCGGGAGAAATTCGGCAGCAGCATCGCCCCCGTAAACGCCCCCTCTGCAGACGGCAGCACCGTGGCCGACCTGGTCACCGGCACCGCCTATGAGATGAAGAAGGGCAAGCGGGTTCCGTGCGATGTCCCCGGGGACCTGGCGGACGCCGCGGAGAACCTGCGGGCCGAGCTGATGGAGGCCGCCGCCGGCACGGACGAGGAGCTCATAGAGAAATTCTTTGACACCATGGAACTGACCGCGGAGGAGATCTCCCGGGGCATGCGCATCGGCGTTCTGGAGGGCAGCGTGGTTCCCGCCTTCTGCGGCTCCTCCGTCACCGGCCTGGGCAGCGTCATGCTGCTGGACAGCCTCATCGCCATGGCTCCCAGCCCCGCCGAGGGTCTGCCCATGAAGACATCCGAGGGCACCCTGGCGGTGGACCCCTCCGGCGCCCCCGCCGCCTTCGTATTCAAGACCGTGGCCGACCAGTACGGCAAGTACACCCTCATCAAGGTCATCTCCGGCACCGTCACCTCCGACCTGACTCTGTACAACCCCCGCACGAACACCAGCGAGAAGCTGGGCCGCCTCTACACCATGCGGGGCAAGAAGACGGAGGAGGTCAAGGAGATCGCCTGCGGCGACATCGGCGCCATCGGCAAGATGGACCGGATCAAGACCGGCGACACCCTCTGCGCCCCCGGCAGCGGCGTGGAGTTTGCCCCCATCCCCTTCGCTGAGCCCTGCTACTCCGTGGCCATCACCCCGAAGGTGCGGGGCCAGGAGGACAAGGTCGCCCAGGGTCTGTACCGCCTCAACGACGAGGACCCCTCCTTCACCCTTGCCAACAACGGCGAGACCCACCAGATGGTGCTCACCGGCGCCGGGGACATCCAGGTGGACGTCCTGGTCTCCAAGCTGAAGAGCCGCTTCAATGTGGAGGCCGTGCTGTCCGAGACCCGGGTTCCCTACCGGGAGAAGATCCGCAAGACAGTGGAGAAGCAGGGCCGCCACAAGAAGCAGACCGGCGGCGCCGGCCAGTTCGGCGACGTGTGGATCCGCTTCATCCCCAACCCGGACGAGGAGCAGATGGTCTTCGAGGAAGAGGTGTTCGGCGGCTCCGTACCCAAGAACTACTTCCCCGCCGTTGAGAAGGGGCTGCGGGAGGCCTGCCTCCACGGTCCCCTGGCCGGATACCCCGTCGTCAACCTCAAGGCTGTCCTCTATGACGGCTCCTACCACCCCGTGGACTCCTCCGAAATCGCCTTCAAGACCGCAGCCCAGCTGTCCTACAAGGCGGCCATGCCCGAGGCCAACCCCGTGCTGCTGGAGCCCATCGGCGAGCTGAAGGTCACCATCCCCGACAGCTACATGGGAGATGTCATGGGCGACATCACCAAGCGCCGCGGCCGCGTCATGGGCATGAACCCCACCGGCGACGGTGAGCAGGTGCTGGAGGCCGAGGTGCCCATGGCGGAGATGTCCTCCTACGCCATCGACCTGCGGGCCATGACCCAGTCCCGGGGTTCCTTTACCTTCCACTTCATCCGCTATGAGGACTGCCCCCCTGCCGCCCAGGCCAAGGCCATCGAGGCTGCAAAGGCGCTCAATGAGGGCTGACGGAACCCGCCCCTGTACAAAACGCCAGGACCTCCGGATTTCTCCGGAGGTCCTGTTTTCATGCCCTGTTCAGGCCATCAGTTCCCCTTAAGGTGCCAGATGTCCTTCTCGTACTGGGCAATGGTCCGGTCGCTGGAGAAGTAGCCGGACTTTGCGATGTTCACCAGCATCTTCTCCGCCCAGGCCCGGCGGTCCCCCCAGTCCCGGATGGCCCGGTTCTTTACCTCGATGTACTCCTCCACATCCAGCAGGGCCATGAACCAGTCCTTGTTCTTCATGTCCCGCCAGAGGACGGAGAGGGTCTCCGGGTCCCCGGTCTTCAGCATCTCCGGGGAGACCAGGAAGTCCACCAGGGGCTCCACCGCGTCCCGGTGGCAGATCTCCCTGGGGCGGTAGCTGCCCTTCTCGTAGAGGGAGATGACCTCTTCACTGGACTTCCCGAAGGTGTAGATGTTCTCCGGTCCCACCAGCCCGGCGATCTCCACGTTGGCGCCGTCCATGGTGCCCAGGGTGACGGCGCCGTTGGCCATGAACTTCATGTTGCTGGTGCCGCTGGCCTCCCTGGAGGCCAGGGAGATCTGCTCGGAGATGTCGCAGGCGGGGATCATCCGCTCCGCCCAGGTGACATTGTAGTTCTCCACCATGACCACCTGCAGCCAGGGCTTCACCGCGGGGGTGCGGCTGATGAGATCCTGCAGGCAGAGGATCAGGTGGATGATGTTCTTCGCCATGTAGTAGGCGGGGGCGGCCTTGCCCCCGAAGAACACCGTGACCGGCCGGGGCGGGAGCTTTCCCTCCAGGATGTCCAGATAGGTGCGGATGACATAGAGGGCGTTCATCTGCTGCCGCTTGTACTCGTGGAAGCGCTTGATGTGGACGTCAAAGACGGATTCCGGATTGATCTCCACCCCCTGCTCCACCCACAGGCGGCGGCACAGGGAGCGTCTGCTCTCCTCCTTGATGTCCAGCAGCCGGTCCAGCACGTCCGGGTCCTTCCGGTACTCCAGCAGGCCCTCCAGCTGCTCGGGGCTGCGTCGCCAGCCTGGGCCGATGCAGCAGTCGATGAGGGCGGCGAGCGCCGGACTGCAGGCCTCCAGCCAGCGGCGGAAGGTGACCCCGTTGGTCTTGCTGGTGAACTTCTCCGGATAGAGGACATAGAAGGGGTGCAGCTCCGTGTCCTTCAGGATCTGGGTGTGGAGCTCCGCCACCCCGTTGACGGAGAAGCCGTAGTGGATGTCCATGTGGGCCATGTGCACCGTGTCGTTCTCATCCACGATGGCCACGGCGGGATCCGGATGCTTCTCCTTTATCCTGCGGTCCATCTGCCGGATCACCGGCACGAGGCCGGGGGCCGCCTTTTCGATGAAGCGCATGGGCCACTTCTCCAGGGCCTCCGCCAGGATGGTGTGGTTTGTATAGGCGCAGGTGCGGGACACGATGTCCGCCGCCCTGTCAAAGTCCAGCCCCCGCTCCTGGAGCAGGCGGATGAGCTCGGGAATCACCATGGAGGGGTGGGTGTCGTTGATCTGCACCGCCACGTGCTCCGCCAGCTCCTCCGGTCTGTACCCCCGCTCCTCCAGTTCCGCCAGAATCAGCTGAGCGCCGGCGGACACCATGAAGTACTGCTGGTATACCCGCAGCTGCCGGCCCGCCTCGTCGCTGTCGTCCGGATAGAGGAAGGAGGTCAGGCGCCCGGGGAGATCCTCCTTGTCAAACTGAATCCCCGACCAGGGCTCCGGAGCCGGGTTCTCCACGTCGAAGAGGTGCAGCCGCACTGCGTATTCATTCCCCGCTCCGGGTACCGGGATGTCATAGAGCACCGCCTTTACGCTGCCGCCCCCCAGGGGGACGTCAAAGGTCCTGCCGGCGGGGAGCTCCCAGCTCTCCTTCTCCAGCCAGGTGTCCGGCACCTCCGTCTGGCGGAGATGCTCAAACTTCTGGCGGAAGAGGCCGTAGTGCCAGTTGAGGGAGATGCCGTCCCCAGGCAGGCCCAGGGCGGCGATGGAGTCCAGGAAGCAGGCCGCCAGGCGGCCCAGGCCCCCGTTGCCCAGAGAGGGCTCCGGCTCGATGTCCTCGATCACGTTCAGATCCCGGCCCATCTCCAGCAGCGTCTGCCGCACCTCGTCCCGGATCCCCAGGGCCAGCAGGCTGTTGTCCAGCAGCTTGCCCATGAGGAACTCAGAGGAGAAGTAGTAGAGCTTCCGGCCGGTCTCCGGGGCCGGCCGGTTCCAGGCCAGTTCCCGGGCCACGGTCATCAGGAGCTCAAAGAGCTCCCGCTCGCTGCACTGATCCGGCCTGCGGCCATGCCGCTCGCCGGCCAGCTGATAAAACCGTTCTTTCCAGTTCATAGATACCTCCTGACATGCCCCCGAAGGGCATGTCACTTCCTGCCCTTCGGCAGGCGCTGATAGACACGCATCTGGCTCCGGACCTTCTTCGCCAGCTTTTCGCCGGCTGCGCCGGGCTCCATGCGCCACTGCCAGTTTCCCCCCAGGGTGGAGGGGATGTTGATCCGCGCCTCGCTGCCCAGGTTCAGCAGGTCCTGCATCTGCACCACCGCCAGGTCCGCGGGGGAGGCCCAGACGGTGCGCATGACCCCCCAGTTCAGGCCCTCTGTCCGGGTCAGGTGCATGTACCTGCGGGCAAAGTTCCGCTCCCTGGGCGTAATGGTGTTCAGCCAGCCCAGAATGGTGTCGTTGTCGTGTGTCCCCGCATAGGCCACGCAGCTGCGGGGCCAGTTGTGGGGCAGATAGGCGCTGTCGCTCATGTCGGCGGAGAAGCCGAACTGCAGCACCTTCATGCCGGGGTAGCCGGTGGCGGCCAGCAGCCGGTGCACCTCCTCCGTCAGGAAGCCCAGGTCCTCGGCTATGATGTCCCGCCGTCCCAGGGCGCTGTTCACCGCCTCAAAGAAGTCCATCCCGGGACCCTTCCGCCACTCCCCGATGCGGGCGGTCTTCTCCCCTGCGGGGATGGCGTAGTAGGACTCAAAGCCCCGGAAGTGGTCGATGCGCAGGGTGTCATAGAGCCGGAACTGGAAGGCGATGCGGCGCAGCCACCAGGCGTAGCCGTCCTCCTTCATCCTGTCCCACCGGAAGAGGGGGTTGCCCCACAGCTGGCCGTCCGCCGTAAAGGCGTCCGGAGGGCAGCCCGCCACCTCCGTGGGGCGGCCGTGCTCATCCAGCTGAAACTGGTCCGGGCTGGCCCAGACATCCGCGCTGTCCCGGGATACGTAGATGGGGAGATCCCCGATAACCGTGATCCCCTTCCCGTTTACAAAGGTCTTCAGCGACTCCCACTGGCGGAAGAACATAAACTGCACCGCGCTCCAGAACCGGACCTCCCCCGCCAGCTCCTTCCGGGCTGACGCCAGGGCTGAGGGCTCCCGCAGCCGCACGTCCTCCGGCCACTCCGTCCAGGTCCTGCCCCCGAACTTCTCCTTCAGCGCCATGAAGAGGGCGTAGTCCTCCAGCCAGTCCTTCTCCTGAAGGCAGAACTGCTCCAGCTCCTCCCCCTTCTGCTCCGCCAGCCGGTCCGCCGCCAGACGCAGCACCCCGAAGCGCTGCCGGTTCTGGAGGGCGTAGTCCACCCGGCAGGGGTCGTCCCCCCAGTCCAGGGACTGGTACTCCTCCTTCTCCAGCAGCCCCTGGCTGCACAGGTCGTCGAAGTCGATATAGTAGGGGCTGCCCGCAAAGGATGAGTAGGACTGGTAGGGGGAATCCCCGTAGCTGGTGGGCCCCATGGGCAGCACCTGCCAGCAGGACTGGCCGGCCTGCACCAGAAATTCTGCGAACTTTCTCGCCTCTTCCCCCAGGGTCCCGATGCCGCAGGGGGAGGGCAGAGAGAAAACAGGCATCAGTATGCCCGCGCGCCTCATGAAAATCGCCGCCTTTCGGATCTGCCTCCCGGACGGGGGAGGCGCTACTATCATACTGACTTCTCCCCCGCCCCTGCAAGGGGGTCCCGCCATTGTCGTCGATATTTCGGCAAACTGCACAGTTATCCCCGGCGGAGTTTGTGCACACTGCCCACAGATTTCCCCGGCGGGTCAGTTTCTCAGGTCATTTTTTTACCCTTGACCCGGGACCGTCCCCGCTTTTACAATGACTCCCGGAAGATCCGGAGCCCTCCCTCCCGGGAGCGCCCCCTTCCGTCCGCCGGCAGGCTTCTGCCGGACCAATTCCATGGCCCCCGTCCACTCCACACCATGGGCGGGCGCACATGAAACAGGAGGAGAACCCGCGCAGCTCGCGGTGCGGCAGTGTGGAGACCTGCCGTAAAGCGGTGCATCCTTCGTGGATGCCGCGAGGCAGCAGGGCGGAGGCCCGGCTGTCAGAGCTGAGAGACATGTCAGAAGTCGTAATCAAGAACCTGAAGAAAGTCTATGACGGCGGCGTCACTGCTGTCCACGACGTCAACCTGCACATCGCCGACAAGGAGTTCATCGTTCTGGTAGGACCCTCCGGCTGCGGCAAGTCCACCACCCTGCGCATGGTGGCCGGTCTGGAGGACATCTCCGGCGGCGAGCTGTACATCGACGGCAAGCTCTGCAACAACGTGGAGCCCAAGGACCGGGACATCGCCATGGTCTTCCAGAGCTACGCTCTGTATCCCCACATGTCCGTCTACGACAACATGGCCTTCGCCCTGAAGCTGAAGAAGGTCCCCAAGGCGGAGATCGACAAGAAGGTCAAGGAAGTCGCTCAGATCCTGGACATCACCAAGTACCTGGACCGCAAGCCCAAGGCTCTGTCCGGCGGCCAGCGCCAGCGTGTCGCCATCGGCCGCGCCATGGTCCGCGACCCCAAGGTGTTCCTCATGGACGAGCCTCTGTCCAACCTGGACGCCAAGCTCCGCAACCAGATGCGTGCTGAGATCATCAAGCTGCGCCAGCGCATCAACACCACCTTCATGTACGTCACCCACGACCAGACCGAGGCCATGACCC
>CAYYHY010000120.1:0-8166 GCA_964471855.1 uncultured Oscillospiraceae bacterium
TCCACTACGTGGACGCCCTGGACGGGGCGGACAAGATCATGACCATGAAGCTGGCCATCAAGACCCTGGCCCAGAAGAACGGGCTCCACGCCACCTTCATGCCCAAGCCCATCTACGGGGTGGCCGGCTCCGGCATGCACCTGAACATGTCCCTCTTCAAGGACGGCCGCAACGTCTTCTGCGACGAGAGCGGCGAGAAGGGGATCTCCGGAACCGCCCGCTGCTTCATCGCCGGCATCCTGGACCACGCCGGCTCCATCAGCGCCCTCACCAACCCCCTGGTCAACTCCTACAAGCGCCTGGGGGCGGGGTACGAGGCGCCCCGGTACATCTCCTGGTCCGCGTCCAACCGCTCCACCCTGATCCGCATCCCCGCCGACCGGGGCCACGCCACCCGGGTGGAACTGCGCAGCCCGGACCCCGCCTGCAACCCCTACCTGGCCATCGCCGTCTGCCTGGCCGCCGGCCTGGACGGCATCGCCCGGCACCTGGAGCCCCCGCCGGAGGTCTCCGGGGACATGTACGAGCCCGGGGTGGCCGAGGGCATGGGCCTGACGGCCCTGCCGGAGAGCCTGAAGGAGGCCCTGGACCTGCTGGAACAGGACCCCCTGATCCTGGACGTGCTGGGCAGCCACATTGCGGAGCACTACATCGCCGGCAAGCGCCGGGAGTGGCAGGAGTACCAGACCCGGGTCTCCAGCTGGGAGATCGACAAGTACCTTGTGGCCTACTGAGCATGCCCTTTAAGAGGCAGGAGAGGAGGGAACCCCGTGGACACCGTCATTGTGGCCTTTGAGAAGCCTGAGATGAGCCGCCAGTTCAGCGAACTGGTGGAGAGCTCCGGCACCGCCCGCTGCATCACCTGCCGCACCGGGGACCAGATCCGGCGCCTCCTCGCCCGCCAGACCTGCTACTGCGTGGTGTGCTCCCCCCATCTCCCCGACGGTCCGGCGGAGTGGCTCTGCGAGGACATCCCCCCGGTGTGCTCCCTGCTGGTGGTGGGACCCCAGCACGTCCTGGACGCCTGCGACGCCAGGGACATCTTCAAGCTGGCCACCCCCCTGCGCAGGGACGAGGCCCTCTCCACGGTGCGTCTGCTGCTCCAGTTCGGCCACCGGATGGAGCGCTTCGTGCGCCCCCGGCGCAGCAGCCAGGACCAGGCCCTGGTGGACAGGGCCAAGCAGCTGCTCATGGACCGCAGAGGATATACCGAGGAGGAGGCCCACCGCTCCATCCAGAAGCGGGCCATGGACCAGGGCATCCGGGCCGCCGCAGCGGCCCGCCAGGTGCTCTCGGAACTGGGGGAAAAGTGAGGATACCGCTCAGAGAGGAGCGGCGGCGGGGTCCCTCTGCCGTCTGCTCCTCTTTATCCTGCCCCTCCGGGCCGGCAAAATCTTTGTCCTCCCCTTGCGGGGGGTGTGACTTTCCGCTACAATACCAGAGAATGCAGTGCGGAGGCGAAACAGCTGACATGAAAGCATCATTGATTCTGGCAAACGGGAGCGTCTTCACAGGCCGGAGCATCGGCGGCACCGCCGACCGGATCTGCGAGATGGTTTTCAATACATCCATGACAGGATACCAGGAGGTCCTCACCGACCCCTCCTACGCGGGACAGGGGATCGTGATGTCCTATCCCCTCATCGGCAACTACGGCGTCAACAGCGAGGACAGCGAGTCCGTGCACCCCTGGGCCTCCGCCTTTGTCGTGCGCCACCTCTCCCCCCGGGGCAGCAACTTCCGCTGCGAGGGCACCCTGGACGCCTTTCTGAAACAGTATGACATCACCGGTGTGGAGGGTGTGGACACCCGGGCACTTACCAGGATACTCCGCAGTCAGGGGAGCATGAACGGAATGCTCACCTGTGCGGAGCATTTTCATGTGGAAGACCTCCTCCCCCGCATCCGGGCCTACCGGGTGGAGGGCACGGTGGAACAGGTCACCTGCAGGGAGGTACTGGAACTCCCCGCTCTGGGGGAGCAGAAGCACCGGGTGGCCGTCATGGACTACGGGGTCAAGCGGAACATCCTGGAGTGCCTGCGGGTCAGGGGCTGCGCCGTCACCGTCTTCCCCAGCAGCACCCCTGCGGAGGTCATCCTCTCCGGGGGCTTCGACGGGGTCATGCTCACCAACGGTCCCGGGGACCCGGCGGACAACACGGCATGCATCCGGGAGATCCGGAAGCTCTACGACTCCACCATCCCCATCTACGCCATCTGCCTGGGGCACCAGATGCTGGCCCTGGCCACGGGTGCTGAGACCGGGCGTCTGGACTACGGTCACCGGGGTGGCAACCACCCCGTCCGGGACATCCAGGCCGGCAGGGTGTTCATTACCAGCCAGAACCACGGCTATGTGGTGCTCTCCGAGACCGTGGACCCGGCGGTCGCCGCCGTCAGCCATGTGAATGTAAACGACGGCACCTGCGAGGGGCTTGTCTACCGCCGCCCCGCCTGCTTCTCCACCCAGTTCCACCCCGAGGCCAGCCCCGGACCCCGGGATACGGAGTATCTCTTTGACCGCTTCACCGCATCCATGGGAGGTGCCAACTGATGCCGAAAGATCCCTCCATTCACAAGGTTCTTGTGCTGGGCTCCGGTCCCATTGTCATCGGGCAGGCCGCCGAGTTCGACTACGCCGGCACCCAGGCCTGCCGGGCCCTCAAGGAGGAGGGCATCGAGGTGGTGCTGGTCAACTCCAACCCCGCCACCATCATGACGGACAAGGACATCGCCGACCACGTATACATTGAGCCCCTGAACATCCCCTCCATCACCCAGGTCATCGAGATGGAGCGGCCGGACGCCATCCTCCCCACCCTGGGGGGACAGACCGGCCTCAACATGGCCATGGCCCTCCACGAGGACGGCACCCTGGCCCGCTGCGGGGTCCGGCTCCTGGGCACCAGCCCCGACTCCATCCGCAAGGCGGAGGACCGGCAGGGGTTCAAGGACTGCATGGAGTCCATCGGCCAGCCCTGCGTCACCTCCGAGGTGGTGGAGAGCGTGGAGGGCGCGGTGGACTTCGCCGGCCGCATCGGCTACCCGGTGATCGTGCGCCCCGCCTACACCCTGGGGGGCACCGGGGGCGGCATCGCCTACGACGAGTACGCCCTGCGGGAGATCTCCAGCCGGGGCATCAGCCTCAGCCGGGTGGGCCAGGTGCTCATCGAGCGCTGCATCTCCGGCTGGAAGGAGATCGAGTTCGAGGTCATGCGGGACTCCGCCGGCAACGTGATCCAGGTCTGCTCCATGGAGAACATCGACCCGGTGGGGGTCCACACCGGGGACTCCATCGTGGTGGCCCCCACCCAGACCCTGGCCAACAGGGAGTTCCAGATGCTCCGCTCCGCGGCCCTGGACATCATCTCCGCTCTGAAGATTGAGGGGGGCTGCAACGTCCAGTTCGCCCTCAATCCGGACAGCTTCGAGTACGCCGTCATCGAGGTCAACCCCCGGGTCTCCCGCTCCTCCGCCCTGGCCTCCAAGGCCACGGGCTACCCCATCGCCAAGGTGGCTGCCAAGATCGCCCTGGGCTACACCCTGGACGAGATCCCCAACGCGGTGACCGGGAAGACCACCGCCTGCTTCGAGCCCGTCATCGACTACTGCGTGCTGAAGATCCCCCGTCTTCCCTTCGACAAGTTCACCACTGCCAGCCGCACCCTGGGCACCCAGATGAAGGCCACCGGGGAGGTCATGGCCATCGCCAACTCCTTCGAGGGGGCCCTCATGAAGGCCATCCGCTCCCTGGAACTGAACGTCCGGGCCCTGAAGCTGGACAAGCTGGAGAACCTGTACACGGACGAGATCGAGGACCTGCTGGGGAACGTGACCGACGAGCGCCTGTTCGTCGTGGCAGAGGCCCTGCGCCGGGGCTTCTCCCCCCAGAAGATCAACCATATAACCAAGATGGACATCTGGTTCCTGGACGGCTTCAAGCGCATCATCGACATGGAGAAGGAGCTGGAGCAGTGCCGGGGTGTGCCCGGGGAGGACCTGCTGCGCAGGGCCAAGGAGATGTGCTTCGCCGACAGCTACATCGGCACCCTGCTCCACATGTCCCAGGCGGAGGTAAAGAAGCTGCGGGAGTCCTACGGCATCCGCCCCTCCTTCAAGATGGTGGACACCTGCGCCGCCGAGTTTGACGCCGAGACCCCCTACTACTACTCCACCTACGACGGGGAGAACGAGGCCGCCGACTCCGGCACCGGCCGGAAGAAGGTGCTGGTGCTGGGCTCCGGTCCCATCCGCATCGGCCAGGGCATCGAGTTCGACTACTGCTCCGTCCACTCCGTGTGGGCCTTTTCCCGGCGGGGATACGAGACCATCATCGTAAACAACAACCCCGAGACCGTCTCCACCGACTTCGACGTGGCGGACAAGCTCTACTTTGAGCCCCTGACAGCGGAGGACGTGCAGAACATCGTGGAGCAGGAGAAGCCCTGGGGGGCCGTGGTCCAGTTCGGCGGCCAGACCGCCATCAAGCTGGCCAAGGCCCTCACGGACATGGGGGTGCAGATCCTGGGCACCTCCTCCGACGGGGTGGACGCCGCCGAGGACCGGGAGCGCTTCGACGAGATCCTCCAGCAGTGCGGGATCCCCCGGGCGAAGGGGAAGACCGTGTTCACCACCCAGGAGGCCATCGAGGCCGCCCGGGAGCTGGGCTACCCGGTGCTGGTGCGCCCCTCCTACGTGCTGGGGGGTCAGGGGATGGAGATCGCCTACAGCGACCGGGACATCGAGGAGTTCATGCGCATCATCAACCTCACCGTCCAGGAGCACCCCATCCTGGTGGACAAGTACCTCATGGGCAGGGAACTGGAGGTGGACGGGGTCTACGACGGGGAGGACATCCTCATCCCCGGCATCATGGAGCACGTGGAGCGGGCCGGGGTCCACTCAGGAGACTCCATCGCCGTCTACCCGCCCATCAGTCTCACGGAGCGCCACCGGGAGCTGATCCTGAAGCACACCCGCAACATGGCCCGGCACCTGGGGGTGGTGGGGCTCATCAACGCCCAGTACATCCTCTATAACGACGACATCTACGTCATCGAGGTCAACCCCCGCTCCTCCCGCACCATTCCCTACATATCCAAGGTGACAGGGGTCCCGGTCATCGACCTGGCCACCCGGGTCATGCTGGGTGAAAAGCTGAAGGACATGGAGTACGGCACCGGCATCTACCCCGAGGCCCCCTACTATGCCGTCAAGGCGCCGGTCTTCTCCTTCGAGAAGCTCACCGACGTGGACACGGGTCTGGGCCCCGAGATGAAGTCCACCGGGGAGGTGCTGGGTCTGGCGGAAACCTTCCCCCAGGCCCTGCTGAAGGCCTTCAAGGGCGCCGGCCTGCGGGCCCCCAAGCACGGCAGCCGCATCATCATAACCGTAAACGACGAGGACAAGCCGGAGATGCTGAGCATCGCCCAGGGGTTCGAGGACCTGGGCGTCCAGCTGTACGCCACCTCCGGCACCTGGGACTACCTCACCAGCCACGGCATCCCCTGCACCCGGGTCAACCGCGTCTCCCAGTCCCACCCCAACATCCTGGACATGATCTCCTCCGGCACCGTCAGCCTGGTGATCAACACCCCCAGGAAGGGGCGCATGCACGATACGGACGGCTTCAAGATCCGCCGCTGCGCGGTGGAGCACTCCGTCTGCTGCGTAACCGCCGTGGACACCGCCCGCGCCCTCCTCACCGTCCGCCAGCAGAGCCGCTCCGGTCAGCTGAAACCCATCGACATTACAAAAATCTGATCTCTCTCAGCCCCTTCCGGCATCCTGCCGGAGGGGGCTTTTTCTGTCTCCGGAGACGGGGAAGACGGCCCCTCTGCCCTGCGTGCCGGGGCGGAAAGACCGTCTTCCCTCTCATTCTGGTTTCTGCTGTTCCCCGGGGGGCGTGCGGCAGTACATCTCCGTCAGCTCCGCCAGGGAGGAGTTGCGGCGGCTGTTGTCCGTTCTGCGGATGGCTGCCTCCAGGACCCTCTTCTGACCCACCAGCAGCACCTGCTTCTTCGCCCTGGTAATGGCGGTGTAGATCAGGTTCCTCTGGAGGAAACCGCCGGCACTGTCGAAGAGGGGGATGATCACAAAGGAGAACTCCCCGCCCTGGGACTTGTGGATGGTGACCGCATAGGCGTGCTCCAGATCTTCCAGGGCTTCCGCAGAATACGCGGCCGGCTCCGGGCGGTCCGGGAACCGGACCTTCAGCACCGTCCTGTCATTGTCCGGAACCGGCGTGATGCTCTCCACGGTTCCGATGTCCCCGTTGGAGGCAGACTTCGTGTTGACTGTCTGCATCACCCGGTCCCCCTCCCGCAGCAGAGCTCTTCCGGAGTGGATCTCCCGTTTGCCTGGGGCAGCGGGATTGATGATGTCCCGGAGGGTGCGGTTCAGGCTTCGGGCGCTGCAGGGCCCCTTCTCCCGCAGGGGCGTCAGGATCTGGACCTCCTCCAGGACGGAGGGGTCCGAGACGCTCTTCAGCTTTGCGGCTATCAGGGCAGCCCCCTCCTCCTCGTTTGCACAGGGGATCAGCTGGAAGGAGCGGTCGTATTTCAGCTCTGTCACCCCCTGCCGCACCAGGGCGGCATTGACGGGGATCGCGCTGTCTGCCCTCTGCCGGAGGACATGCTCCAGCCGCACCCGGGGGATGGCCTTTACAGACAGCAGCTGGGCCAGGACATTTCCCGCCCCCACGGAGGGAAGCTGGTCTGCGTCCCCCACCAGCACAAGCCGGGTGGAGGAGGGGAGCGCCCACATGAGCTCCGCCATCAGATGGGCGTCCACCATGGAGGCCTCGTCCACAATCAGCATGGACGCCTGCTCCAGGGGTGACTCGTCGTCGGACAGATCCACCTTCCGCTCCTTTGTAAAGTCCGTCCTGGTATCAGGCGTAATGCCCAGAAGGGAGTGGATGGTGCTGGCCTCGTTTCCCGTCTGCTCGGACATGCGCCGGGCCGCCCGCCCGGTGGGGGCAGCCAGGAGAACCGGGCTCTGGTCCGGACTGCACCGGAAGAGGGCCCGCACTGCCCGCACCAGAACCATCAGGGCCGTTGTCTTCCCTGTGCCCGGACCCCCTGTGATGATGCTGATGCTGCTCTCCAGAGCTGTCAGCACTGCCTTCTCCTGCAGCTCGTTCAGCTGGATGCTGTATTCCTCCTGTATGTCCCGGACCGTCTCCAGGCATCTCTCATGCCAGTCCCCGTCCGGCTGGAGGGCGCCAATGCGGCTGGCAGCCGCCTTCGCCACTGTCTCCTCGCAGAGCAGGCTGTAGGACCGGTAGATCCGCTGCTCCTCTCCCGCAGTCAGGCAGGTCAGAGCCCCCTCCTGCAGGAGACCGGCGATGTTCCCCCGGACCTCGTCATACGTTACCAGCTGGTCCTTCTCTGCATCTCTGTTGAGCACCTCCAGGGTCGCATAGACAAGTTCCTCCTGCGGGAGGTACATGTGCCCCCATCTGTTTCCCTCTGACTGCTGAGCTTCGCGGACGGCCGCCCTGATGCGGACGGGGTCGTTTCTGCTGAACCCCATCTTCTCCGCTGTCCTGTCCGCCTTCGCAAAGCTGAAACCGCACAGCTGGAGGAGGTAGGGGTCCGCCCGGACAAGCTGCACCGCATCCTCCCCGAACAGCCTGCAGGCAGCGTTGATGACACGGAAGGGGACGCCGCAGGGATGCAGCAGGAGAATGAGCGCATTGAGGGGCTGACCGGAACAGAAGCTGTTCTCCAGGCTGCTGCGCTGCTCCTTTGTAAGACCGGGAACCTCCTCCAGCCGCTCCGGCGTCCCGGCCAGGACACTGAGCGTATCCTCCCCGAAGCAGTCCCAGACCTTCTCTGCCGTCTTCTTCCCGACTCCCCTGACCTGGGAGGAGGAGAGCAGTTTGACCGTCTCTTCCTTCCCCGCCGCCAGGCGGGGGGTCCAGGCCGTCACATTGAAGATCTGGTTCCCCTCGTCCCTGGAATCCGGCTGCCATGCCCCCAGCAGCGTATACTCCGGTCCCTTCTCCTGCGGCAGGCTGCTGCCCTTTGCCTTGAACCGGCATGTGCTGTCCCCGCCGCTGCTGCTGCTCCCGGCGTTCCGGACCTCATCGGGGACCGCATCCCGGGTTTTGAATATGGCAACGCTGAAGTTCGGCGACTGAAAGATCAGCCGCTCCAGGAC
>CAYYHY010000121.1:0-8127 GCA_964471855.1 uncultured Oscillospiraceae bacterium
TGCCCCCGTAGGGTCCCCACACATGCTCCAGAATGAAGTCGTAGGTCAGCACCTTCCCCGCATAGATGGCCAGCAGCTCGATGATCTTGAACTCGTTCTGGGTGAAGTGGATCTGCTCCTCCCCCTTGAGCACCTGGTGCCGGGCGATGTCCACGGTCAGATCCTTCACCTTGTATACGTCCCGCTGGATGCCCTGGCTGACCTTGAGCCGGTCGGAGCGCCGCAGGGTGGTGCGGATCCGGGCCAGCAGCTCCGAGACCCCGAAGGGCTTGACCACGTAGTCGTCGGCCCCCATGTCCAGGGCCCGCACCTTTTCGGATTCCCGGTCCCTGGCGGAGATGATGATTACCGGCACCTCTCCCGGGAGCCCGCTGAGCTGGGCCAGTACATCCAGCCCGTCCATGTCCGGCAGGCCCAGGTCCAGCAGCACCAGATCCGGTCCGTGGGAGAAGAAGAGGCTCAGTCCCTCCCTGCCGCCGGAGGCGGGGATCGCCTTGTAGTCGCTGGCCGTCAGAGCGCGGCAGATAAAGTTGTTGATCGCATGCTCGTCCTCAATGACGAGAATTGTTCTCTTCTCACTCATCCAGGGGCACCTCCTCTTCCATTGGCAGACCGAAGCGGAACAGAGCGCCGCCCTCCGGGACATTCTCCGCCTCAAAGAATCCCTCGTGGGCCTTGATGATGCTCTGGCAGACAGACAGCCCGATGCCCATGCCCCGGGTGGAGTCCGCGGAGGAGCCCACCTCCAGAGGGGTCCCCTCCCGGATCGCCTGCAGGACCTCCTCCGTGAGGCCGGTCCCTGCGTCCTGAACTTCCACAACCGCCCAGTGCTCCCGGTGGAGCAGGCGGATGATGATGTGCTGTGTATCCCCGGAGTGCTTGATGGCGTTCTCCACCAGGTTGAAGATCACCTGCTTGATGAGCATGGACTCCATGGGCAGGTAAAGCAGGTCCTCGGAGAGCTCCAGCTCCACGCCGCAGTAAGGGTAGCGGCGGCGGACGGTGAGCACGGCGTCCCCCGCCACCTCCTCCAGCATCTCCGGCCGCTTCTTCAGGGGCACGGTGCCCCCCTCGATGCGGGTGACGGAGAGGAGGTTCTCCACCATGTTGATCAGGGTGTCGGCGTCGTTCTTGATGTCCTGCAGCATGGACACGTTCCGGGGGGAGACCTCCGGGGTGCTGAGCAGCACGGAGGCCGTTCCGGAGATGGCGGTCAGGGGGGTGCGCAGGTCGTGGGACACGGCCCGCAGGATGTTGCTGCGGATGGTCTCCTGGGCGGTGCGCAGCTGGATCTCCGCCTTCTCCTCCGCCAGCTTCTGGTTCTGCTCCATCAGTTCCCGGGCCGCCTGCTCCCTGCGCCTGGCCGTCTCCGCCTGCTTGTGCAGGCGGGAGGTGAGGGCGCTGACCGCCACGGAGATGGTGATCATGGAGATCATGGCCACCGGGTACCCCGCCTGGCTGAGGGAGAACTCCGCATAGGGGGGCATGAAGAACGTGTTGGTGCACAGCGCCCCGATGACGGAGGCCAGGATGCCCCAGAAATAGCCGTCGGTGAGCATGCAGATGAAGACCACCGCCAGCACGAACACCAGGGAGGAGTTGTTCTCCGCCCCCGTGCGGTCCAGGAGGAAGTCGCTGATCAGGTAGGCGGCCGCCAGGAAGAAGACTGTCACCAGGATGCTCCTGGGAATCCTGGGTATGCTTCTGTAGAGGGCACTGATCCCGTCCGCAGCTTTTTTCAGGGTTTCTCTGTTCATCTGCACCGAGCTGCTCCTTTCCCCGGGGCACGCCGTCGCTGACATGTCAGTATACCAGAATTCCGGCGTCCCCTGCGGTATTTTGCCTGTTTCTTAGCAGAAACTTGGCATATCTTTATATCTGGAAAACCTGTTCCGGCACTGCCCGCTGTTCCCGGGGGTCCTGCGCCGGAGCGGAAGCCATGAGGTGAGTTCAGCCATGGAAAAACTGTATGAGGAAAACCCGTATCTGAAGTCCTTCACCGCCAGGGTGCAGACCTGCACCCAGGGGAAGAGGGGCTGGGAGGTCACCCTGGACCGGACGGCCTTCTATCCGGAGGGGGGCGGCCAGCCCTGGGACACCGGCACCCTGGGGGGCGTCCGGGTCCTGGAGGTCCATGAGCGGGGGGAGCAGGTGGTGCATCTGTGCTCCGGCCCCCTGGAGCCCGGCAGCGATGTCAGCGGGGAGATCGACTGGGACCGCCGCTTCGACCTGATGCAGAACCACTCCGGGGAGCACATCGTCTCCGGCTTCGCCCACGCCCGCTGGGGCTGCGACAACATGGGCTTCCACATGGGTTCTGACGTGATCACCATCGACTTCAACACCCTCCTGGAGGAGGCGGACCTGCGCTGGCTGGAGGAGACCGCCAACCGCTACATCTGGGAGGACCACCCGGCGGTCATCACGTACCCCTCCCCGGAGGAACTGGCCGTCCTGGAGTACCGGAGCAAGAAGGAGCTCACGGGGCGGGTCCGCATCGTCACCTTCCCCGGGGCGGACACCTGCGCCTGCTGCGGCACCCACGTCTCCTCCTCCGCCCAGGTGGGGCTGGTGCGCCTCCTGGGCTGCGTGAAGTTCCGGGACGGGGTGCGGGTGGAACTGGTCTGCGGAAACCGGGCCGTCTCCTATCTGGACCGGATCGACGCCCAGAACCACGCGGTCTCCAGGCTCCTCTCCGCCAAAGTCTTCGAGACGGGCTCCGCCGTGGAGCGCCTGCTGGAGGAGCGGGACGCCCTGAAGCTGAAGCTCCAGACCGCCGAGGAGCGGGAGAATTCCTCTCTGGCCGGCCGCTGCGCCGGGCTGGGGAACACCGTCCTCTTCCTGGAGGACCGGGCCCCGGACTCCCTGCGCCGCCTCTGTGACGCGGTGCTCCACACCTGCGGCGGGGACTGCGCCTGCTTCGCGGGATCCGACGGGAGCGGCTGGAAATACGCCATGGGCTCCCTGACCGGGGACCTGCGCAGCTTCGTGAAGGAGATGAACAGCGCCCTGGCCGGCCGGGGCGGCGGAAAGCCCGGATTCGTCCAGGGCTCCCTCAAAGCGGGGCGGGAGGACATCCTCCGTTTCCTGCGCTCCTCCGGGGACTGGACACTTCTTACATAAACTGGCAGAAATATCGACACTTTGCTGTACAAATCGGCAATAAAATGGGGTCCAGGCTCTTGCACTGTCCGGTATCATCCTGTAAAATATGCGGGTCAAATTAGAAAAAAGCAGCGAATTCTTTGATTCGGTTATCCAAAGGCGCAAGAATCTGGAAAAAATGGAAACAGGTTCCAGTAAATGGTTTACCTGTCTGAAAGCGAGGCGGTCTCAGCGGCCCGGCGCCGCGTCCTCTCCCCGGCATCAGTCCGTACGTTCCCGGATCCCCTCTGCATCCCGCATCACCGCATCCGCTCTGCTTCCCTGGAAAGGAGCCCCGACATGACCGACGTAACATCTGTAGGCGAGATATCCGTTGACATGATACAGACAGGAATCAGCGATCAGGGACTGGCCACATTTGCCGCCTGCCCGGGCGGGGCGCCGGCGAATGTGGCGGCAGCAGCGGCAAAGCTGGGGGCATCCTCCGCCTTCCTGGGGAAGGTGGGGCAGGACGTGTTCGGAGACATGCTGATCCGGACGCTCCAGGACTGCGGTGTCAGCACCAAGGCCGTGCGCAGGGGCGGAAGGCCCACCACCATGGCCTGCATGTCCGGGACCCCGGGAGGGGGGTACTCCCTCAGCGTATCCCGGGGGGCGGACCAGGACTACTCCGTGGACGATGTGGATGAGGCTGCCCTCCGGGACACCCGGATCCTCCACTTCGGGTCCGTCAGCCTCACCGCAGGACCCTCCCGCTCCGCCACCATCTTCGCAGCCCGGGAGGCCCGGGCCGGGGGCGCCGTCATCAGCTTCAGCCCCAACTACCGGCCCGTCCTCTGGCCGGAGGCGGCCTCCGCCCTCCAGTGGATGCTCATCCCCCTGCCCCTGGCGGACATCATCCGGGTCACGGAGGAGGAACTCCGCCTGCTCACCGGCACGGAGGATCTGGAGCGGGGTTCCGCAGAGCTGCAGGACCGGGGCATTTCCCTGGTGCTGGTCACCCTGGGCAGCGAGGGAGTCTTCTACCGCTGGCAGAGCGCAGCGGGCACCGTGCCCGGTGTTCCGGTCACCGTGGCGGACACCATCGCCGCAGGGGACACCTTTACCGGCGCCGTCCTCAGCCGCCTGGCCCGCCGTCCGGAGGGTCCCCTCACGGACCTGGGGACGGAGGAACTGGAGGAGATCCTGTCCTTCGGCTGTCTGGCCGCAGCCCTCTCCTGCACCCGCAGCGGCGGCATCCCCGCCATGCCCACCCTGGAGGAGGTCTCCGCCTGCCGGGCCGGCTGAAGGAATATCTGCAAGTTCAGCGCCCGGCCGCGAAGGCCGGGCGCTTTCCCTGTTTTTCGGTCAGCAGTCAGAGTGCCCTGCGGATGCGCTCCACGGCCTCCCGGGTGGCGTCCGCATCCCCGAAGGCGGTCAGGCGCACGTAGCCCTCCCCGCTGGGGCCGAAGCCGGCCCCGGGGGTTGTCACCACGCAGGCCCTGTGCAGCAGCAGGTCGAAGAAGTCCCAGGAGCCCATGCCGCCGGGGGTCCGGGCCCAGATGTAGGGGGCGTTGACGCCGCCGTACACGGTGAGGCCGGCAGCCTCCAGCCCCTGGCGGATGACCTCTGCATTCTTCTGGTAGTATGCAATGGCCCGGGCCGTCTGCCTGCGGCCCTTCTCCGTCAGGGAGGCCTCGGCCGCCCGCTGGATCACATAGGGGACGCCGTTGAACTTGCTGCCCCTGCGGCGGTTCCACAGGTCCCGGAGGGAGGCGCCGTCCCGGACCAGATCCTTTGGAATCACGGTGTAGGCGCAGCGGTTGCCGGTGAAGCCGGCGGTCTTGGAGAAGGAGCGGAACTCGATGGCGCAGGTCCTGGCCCCCTCAATCTCGAAGATGGAGTGGGGCACGTCCTCCTGGGTAATGAAGGCCTCG
Source organism: uncultured Oscillospiraceae bacterium (assembly GCA_964471855.1). GTDB lineage: Bacteria > Bacillota > Clostridia > Oscillospirales > Oscillospiraceae > Lawsonibacter. Next base: position 5,022 of record CAYYHY010000121.1, read on the forward strand.
TAGGCGCTGTCAAAGAGGATCACGGAGCCGTTCCGGTTTGCATAGTCCACCCACTCCTGCAGCTGCTCCCGGGTGGCGGCGGCGCCGGTGGGGTTGTTGGGGCTGCAGATGTAGATCATGTCCGGCACCTGTCCCCGGGGGATGCTGGGGATGAAGCCGTTCTCCTCCGTGCAGGGGAGGTAGACCAGCCGGGTCCACCGCTCCCCGTCGTAGTCCCCCGCCCGGCCGTCCATGGCGCTGGTATCTACATAGACAGGGTACACCGGGTCGCAGACCGCCACAATGTTGTCGGCGGAGAAGATGTCCCCGATCATGCCGCAGTCGCTCTTGGCCCCGTCGGATACGAAGATCTCGTCGTCCGCTATCTGCACCCCCCGGCGGCTGTAGTCATCCTGGATGGCGGTGCGGAGGAAGTCGTAGGCGGTGCAGGTCTCCTCGCAGTAGCCCCGGAAGGTCTCCTTCACACCCATCTCCCGGGAGGCCTTCACCATGGCCTCCACCACCACGGGGGCCAGGGGCTGGGTCACGTCGCCGATGCCCAGGCGGATGACCGGCATGGGGGTGCCCTCCTGCTGGAAGGCCCGGGTGCGCCGTCCGATCTCCTGGAACAGGTAGCTGCCGGGCAGCTTCAGATAGTTTTCGTTTACCTTTACCATATATGAACAGCTCCTCGCATGTTTCCTGCATCTTAAGGTCCCGCTCCGGACCGGCATGTCCGGGAGAGCCTCCGCTATTATCGCCTGTCCCCCTGGAATTGTCAAGCCGGGGCAGGGAAAGAGCGGGCGGAGCCCCTCCCCCGGGGTCCCGCCCGCTCCCTTCTGCGCTGTATTCCGCCTCTCACGCCGCCGCCATGTAGAGAAGGACGGCCAGAGCCGTCATGGCCAGGCAGGCGCTGGTGAGCACGTCCAGCGCCCATCCGCCCCAGTCCCGGATGGTCCGGAGAAGGACGGAACCTCCCCGCCGGTGCCGCCGCCTGGGGCGCCGGACTGCGGCGTCAGCCGGCAGGGATGCGGCCTCCAGAGCCCCGCTGCGGGACCACCCCTCCTCCAGCCTCTCCCGGTACAGACCCAGGTCCACAATCCGGCTGTCCTCCTCGGTCCAGAGGACCCTGCTGCCGCTGAACATCATCTCCTGCATATGTAAACCTCCCGTTCGTTATTTTCGATCCGGAGTATACCCGGCTCAGAGTCCCGAAATCGGGACTCTAAAAAGATTTCTCCTCCGCCGGATGCCCGCCCCCCGGGACAGCCGTTTCCGCCGTTTCTGACAAATCCGGGGCGGGTTTTCCGCTGTTTCATGACAGTTTTTTTCATTTCCGCCCGTTGCGCCGGACCGGGTTTCATTGTATAATGGGGCGCCCAGAGGGGCAGCACACTGGCACGGCGGCAGGAACCCGGTCCAGGCCGCTCAAAGGAGACCTTTCTATGCAGAACGAGAAACTGAGGAATGTGGCCATTATCGCCCACGTCGACCACGGCAAGACCACGCTGGTAGACGAGATGCTCAAGCAGAGCGGCGTATACCGGGAGAATCAGACTGTGGTGGAGCGGGTGCTGGACTCCAACGATCTGGAGCGGGAGCGGGGCATTACGATCCTTGCCAAGAACACCGCCATCGACTACCAGGGGGTCAAGATCAACATCGTGGACACCCCGGGCCACGCCGACTTCGGCGGCGAGGTGGAGCGCATCCTGAAGATGGTCAACGGCGTCATCCTGCTGGTGGACGCAGCGGAGGGGCCCATGCCTCAGACCCGTTTCGTGCTCTCCCGGGCCCTGGAACTGGGCCACCGGGTGATCGTAGTGGTCAACAAGATCGACCGTCCGGACCAGCGGGTGTACGAGGTCATCGACGAGATCCTGGAACTGCTCATGGACCTGAACGCCAGCGACGAGCAGCTGGACTCCCCCATGCTCTTCTGCTCCGGACGCCAGGGCACCGCCTCCGTGCAGCCCGACATCGCCGGCTCCGACCTCAAGCCCCTCTTCGACACCATCCTGGAGTACATCCCCGCCCCCGAGGCGGATGTGGACGCACCCTTCCAGATGCTGGTCTCCTCCATCGACTACAACGAGTTCGTGGGCCGCATCGCCATCGGCCGCATTGAGCGGGGCGTTGTCAGGCAGAACATGGAGATCTCCGTCTGCAACTACCACAGCCCGGATGCGGTCCCCCGGAAGGCGAAGGCCACCGCCCTGTACATGTTTGACGGTCTGACCCGGACCCCCGTGACGGAGGCCTCCGCCGGGAACATCATCGCCATGAGCGGCATCGGCGACGTGACCATCGGCGACACCATCTGCGCCCCCGACTGCGTGGAGCCCATGGAGTTTGTAAAGATCTCCGCCCCCACCATCGAGATGACCTTCTCGGTCAACGACTCCCCCTTCGCCGGCCGGGAGGGGAAGTTTGTCACCTCCCGCCAGCTGCGGGAGCGCCTGTTCCGGGAGACCCTGAAGGACGTATCCCTGCGGGTCACCGAGGTCCCCGGCACCACGGACTCCTTCAACGTAGCCGGCCGCGGGGAGATGTCCCTCTCCATCCTCATCGAGACCATGCGCCGGGAGGGCTACGAGCTGCAGGTATCCCCGCCCCGGGTGCTCTACGAGACCATCGACGGGGTGAAGTGCGAGCCCGTGGAGCGGCTGGTGGTGGACGTGCCGGCCGAGTACGTGGGGTCCGTCATGGAGAAGATCGGCTCCCGCAAGGGTGACCTGCTGGAGATGACCCCCGTGGGAAGCCGCATGAAGCTGGAGTTCCTGGTCCCCTCCCGGGGCCTCTTCGGATACCGCAACGAGTTCCTCACGGATACCAAGGGCGAGGGCATCATGGCCTCCGTCTTTGACAGCTACCAGCCTCTCAAGGGGGAGATCCAGCGCCGGAACACCGGCTCCCTGGTGGCCTACGAGACCGGCGAGGCGGTGACCTACGGACTGTTCAACGCCCAGGAGCGGGGCTCCCTGTTCATCGGGCCCGGCACCATGGTGTACGGGGGCATGATCGTAGGGGAGTGCCCCAAGTCCGAGGACATCACGGTCAACGTATGCAGGAAGAAGCAGCTGACCAACATGCGGGCCTCCGGCTCAGACGACGCCCTGCGGCTGGT
>CAYYHY010000122.1:0-8123 GCA_964471855.1 uncultured Oscillospiraceae bacterium
GGAGCAGGATGTGGGGCATGCCGAAGTAGCCCAGACCCCAGGCCAGGGTGGAGACAATGGGCAGGATACCGAAGGAGCCCGCCGAGTGGGTGGCTGCATTGTAGCCCTGGGTCAGATTCAGATAGCCGGGGAGCGCCTGGGCGTTTGCAATCACGTTGCCCACGCCCCCTGCCTGCTGGATGCCGAAGACGATGACGACCGCCAGGGCGATGGTCATGACAATGGACTGGATCAGGTCCGTGGTGGACACCGCCAGGAAGCCGCCCATGACGGTGTAGCCGATAATGACCACGGCGCCGAGGATCATGGCCATGTGGTAGTCGGCCCCCAGCAGACTCTCGAACAGAGTCCCCACCGCCTTGAAGCCGGATGCGGTGTAGGGGACGAAGAACACCAGGATGACCACGGCGGCGATGCAGGCCAGGATGTGCCGGTCATCCTTGTAGCGGCGGGAGAAGAAGTCCGGGACCGTAATGGCGCCCAGACGGGCCGAGTAGCGGCGCAGCCGCCGGGCCACGATCAGCCAGTTCAAGTAGGTGCCGACTGCCAGGCCGATGACGGTCCAGGTGACCTCCGCCAGACCGGCCAGGTAGGCCAGTCCCGGCAGGCCCATGAGCAGATAGCTGCTCATGTCGGAGGCCTCCGCGCTCATGGCGGTGACGATGGGGCCCAGCTTCCGCCCGCCCAGATAGAAGTCGGCGGAGGAGCCCGAGCTCTTCTTGCTGTAGTATACACCCACGGCAATCATGGCCACCAGGTAGATGACAATGACCGCCAGGATGCACATCTGTGCAGTTGTCATGCGTAACACTCCTATATGTTTTGTCCCGCCCTCCGGACCTCCGGGGGCAAAACTGCCCTGTATCTTACCACCGGAAGGGAACCTGCGCAATATAGAACAAAGTACAGAACCGGTTCCGTACATTCACGGGGGAAAAACCGCCAGTCCCGTGCGGCACAAGGCCTTTCAGCTGTACACCTTTTGCTGTTCCGTCTGTACAGAGGGAAGAAAATCTGGCGCTCAGGTCCCCTCAGACCACGATCACCCGGGCGTTCCCCGTATCCAGCCAGTCCGGGGGCGGGGCGGAGAAGACCAGCACGTCCGCGTCCCTCGCCTGCATCAGGCTGTAGGCCCCCCGCTTCCCGAACTTGGTCTCGTCGCACAGGTAGACCCTGCAGCGGGCCTGGTCCAGCACCCGCCGCCGCAGGGAGGTGGCCTCCCTGCAGTAGTCCACCAGGCACCCCCGGGTGCTGATCCCGGAGGTGGAGAAGAACATGATGTCGATGGAGTACCGCCCCAGCATGTCCTCCGCCTCCTGGCCGTAGAAGCTCATGGTGTCCCGGCTGAACTCCCCGCCCAGGCAGTAGGCCTGGACCTTCAGCTTGGTCAGCTGGAGGAGCACCGACATGCTGTTGGTGACCACCTTGACGTTCCGGTACCGGTCCATGCAGTCGATGATATGCAGGGTGGTGGAGGACTCGTCCACGAAGACCACGCAGTCGTCGAAGAGGAGCTTCCCCGCCTCCCGGGCCAGCCGCAGCTTCACCCCTGCGTTCAGCTCCGAGCGGAAGGCCAGGGGCCGCTCGTCGGTGCCGGTGCGGAGCACCACGCCCCCGTGGCTGCGGAGCACCAGCCCCTGCTCCTGCAGCTCCGTCAGGTCCCGGCGTATTGTGGGCATGCTGACATACAGCCGCTGGCTCAGGGACTCCACGCTGGCATACTCCCCGTCCGCCAGCAGATTCAGGATCTTCTGATGCCGTTCTTCCTTCATGCGCGACTCCCTCCGGTTCTGATCGTTTCTGTTCGTTTTGCAATCCGTGCGCCACACCTTGCACGCTCACTGTGGCAACAGTATAATAATGGAAGTCAGGAGCCTGTGTGAAGTGGGCAGATTGTACAAAGTTCGCGCCGTCTGCGCAGCCGCTGTCCGGACGTTTTGCGCAGGGGAGGGCGGACCATGGAGACGGGGGATATCAGGGCCGTGGCCTTCGATCTGGACGGCACCCTCACCCAGCACAAGACCCCCCTGGGGCCGGAGAACCGGCGGGTGCTGGACGCCCTGTCCCGCCGCTACCGCCTGCTGATCGCCGGGGCCGGCTCCTGCCGGCGGATCTTCCGCCAGACCGGCGGATATCCCATGGACATCATTGGAAACTACGGGATGCAGCAGGCCCGGTATGATGCAGACAGGGGAACCCTGGTCTTCGTCCGGGACGACTGCATCCCCTGCGACAGGGGCAGCGTGGAGGCGCGGATTGATTCCCTGCGCCGGAAACACGGGTACACCCGCTACGCCGGGGAGAGCGTGGAGTTCCACCCCTCCGGCTGCGTCACCTTCCCCCTGCTGGGCACCGGCGCGGACCTGGAGGACAAGCTCCGGTTCGACCCGGACCGGAGGAAGCGCAGCGCCATCTACGAAGACGTGAAGGCGGTCTTCCCGGACTTCAATGTGGTCATCGGGGGCTCCTCCTCCTTCGACATGGCCCCCTTCCCCTACAGCAAGTACCTGGCCCTGGACCGCTTCTGCCAGGAGAACGGCCTTCTCCACCGGCAGCTTCTCTACGCGGGGGACGACTGGGGTCCCGGGGGGAACGACGAGGCGGTGTTCCGGTCCGACTTCCCCTGCGTCCCTGTGGACGACTACACCCGGCTGGAGGAGACCCTCCGGCAGGTGCTGGATTTCTGACTGCCGCCCCGGGCTTCCCGGGGAGAGAGGGAAAGGGTGTGACAGAATCATGATACTGGACAGCCGCAGGTACAGCGGTCCATGCGTCTGCGGCCGCAGCCACACCATGGTGACAAAGACCGCCGTCATTGAGCCGGGCTGCCTGAAGAGACTGGACGAGATCCTGGAGGGGTGCGGCACGGAGGGGAAGCGCTGCGTCCTCTACGACAGCACCACCTGGGAGAAGCTCTCAGACCGGCGCCCCCGGGCATCCCAGGAGATCGTCCTCAGCCCCGTGAACCTCCACGCCGACGAGAAGGCCACCGCCCGGGTGCTGGAGCAGCTGCAGCCGGACATCCAGGTGCTGATCGCCGCGGGAGGCGGCACCATCCACGACACCGCCCGCTACTGCGCCCGGGAGCGGGGCATCCGTTTTGTATCCGTTCCCACCGCCGCCACCGTGGACGGCTTCTGCAGCACGGTCTCCGCCATGACCTGGTACGGCTTCAAGAAGACCCTGCCAGGCATCGCCCCGGAGGCGGTGATCGCCGACACCGAGATCATCGGCCAGGCGCCCCCGGCCCTGATCCGCAGCGGCGTGGGGGACATCCTGGCCAAATACACCGCCCTGGCGGACTGGCAGATCGCCCATGTCCTCACCGGGGAGTACCTGTGCCCCCGCATTCTGGACCTGATGCAGCAGGCGGTGGACACCGTCATGGAGAGCGTGCCCGGACTGCTGAACGGCTCCGGGGAGGCTGTAACCAGCGTCACCGCCGCCCTGATTCTCAGCGGCCTGGCCATGCAGATGATGGGCAACTCCCGCCCCGCCTCCGGAGCGGAGCACCACATCTCCCACACCATCGAGATGGAGCCCGCCTCCCTGGACATCCGCTTCCCCGCCATGCACGGGGAGAAGACCGGGGTGGGCGCCGTCCTGGCCGCCCGGGAGTACCACCGGCTGGGGGAGATCCCGGACATCGCCCCGTACGTTCTTCCTTACTCTCCCATGGACGAGGCCGCCTGCCGGACCTTCTTCGGTCCGAAGGTGGCGGACGCCGTGGTGGCCGAGAACCGGGAGGACTGCCTGGCCTCTGTAACTCCGGAGCGCCTGGTTCAGGCCTGGCCCGAAATCCGCAGCATCATCAGCCGGATCCCCTCCCCGGAGACCCTGTACGGCACTCTGGAGCAGCTGGGGGCCTGCCGGACCCTGGAGGACATCGGGGTGTCCTCCGGCGACTGTGAGCGGCTGCTGGAATTCTCCCCCCTGGTCCGGAACCGTCTTACCCTGATGCGGGTGCGCCGCATGCTGGATCTGTCACGAATCTGAAGGAGGTACCGCCTGCCATGAGTGTTGGAATTGTCATCAGCCACGCCCTGAAAAAGTACGGGCAGAATACCATCATCCCCGACCTGAGCCTGGACATCCACCCCGGGGAGTTCTTCACCCTCCTGGGCCCCTCCGGCTGCGGCAAGACCACCCTGCTGCGGATGATCGCGGGATTCAACAGCATCGAGGGCGGCGACTTCTACTTCGGCGACAAACGCATCAACGACCTGGACCCCGCCAAGCGGAACATCGGCATGGTGTTCCAGAACTACGCCATCTTCCCCCACATGAACGTGCGCAAGAACGTGGAGTTCGGTCTGAAGAACAAGAAGCTCCCCAAGGAGGAGATCACCTCCCGGGCCCAGGAGTTCATGAACCTGATGCAGATCAGCGAGTATGCGGACCGCATGCCCGAGCGCCTCTCCGGCGGCCAGCAGCAGCGGGTGGCCCTGGCCCGGGCCCTGTGCATTGAGCCGGACGTGCTGCTCATGGACGAGCCCCTCTCCAACCTGGACGCCAAGCTGCGGGTGGAGATGCGGACGGTCATCAAGGAGATCCAGCACAACGTGGGCATCACCTGCGTCTACGTCACCCACGACCAGGAGGAGGCCATGGCGGTGTCCGACCGGATCGCTGTCATGAGCAGCGGGGTCATCCAGCACGTGGGCACCCCCAAGAGCATCTACCAGCGGCCCGCCAACCTCTTCGTGGCCACCTTCATCGGCCGCACCAACGTGCTCAAGGGCCGCCTGGAGGTCAGCGGCGGCCGGGCCGTGCTCCACCTGTGCGGGCACCAGGCCCCCCTGGACACGGTGGCTCCGGAAAACATGAAGAGCCAGGACGTGACCGTGAGCATCCGCCCCGAGGAGCTGCTCCTCAACCGGGACCCCAAGGCCCCCGGCATCAGGGCCGTGGTGAAGGACGCGGTCTTCCTGGGTCTCAACACCCACTACTTTGTCAAGCTCTCCACCGGGGAGGACGCGGAGATCATCCAGGAGTCCTCCATCGAGGACACCCTCTCCCCCGGCGCCGACATCTCCCTGGGCATCAACAGCGAGAAGGTGAACGTGTTCACCGACGACGGCAGCGCCAGCCTTCTCACCGGCGTCCGCAACGATCTGGCGGACCTGAAGGCCGGGAGGTCCTGACATCATGAAGAAGCGGAAATTCGAAATCTGGACCGTGCTGAGCATAGTGATTCTGCTCCTGTTCATCCTGTTCATGGTCTACCCCATGTTCGGTCTGCTGCGGCAGTCCGTAATAGGGGAGGACGGGGGGCTCACCTTCAGCAACTTCACCAAGTTCTTCTCTACCAACTACTACTATCTGACCATCATCAACAGCCTCAAGATCACCGTCGCGGTGACCCTGGTCTCCCTGGCGCTGGGCATCCCCTTCGCCTACTTCTACAGCTTCTACCGGCTGAAGGGCAGCAAGATCCTCTTTGTGGTGTCCATCCTCTGCTGCATGTCCGCCCCCTTCATCGGCGCCTACGCCTGGATCATGCTCCTGGGCCGCAACGGAGTCATCACCGTCTTTCTTAAGAAGGCCCTGGGCATCACCATCGGGAGCATCTACGGCTTCAAGGGCATCCTGCTGGTGCAGAGCCTGAAGTTCTTCCCCCTTGTGTTCATATACATGAACGGCGCCTTCAAGAACATCGACAACACCCTCATGGAGGCCGCCGCCAACATGGGCTGCACCGGGGTACGGCGCCTGGTGAAGATCGTCATGGCCCTGTCCATGCCCACCGTCCTGGCCGCCGCCCTCATGGTCTTCATGCAGGCCTTCGCAGACTTCGGCACCCCCGGTCTGCTGGGGGAGAACTTCCAGACCTTCCCCGTGCTCATATACAACCAGTTCCTGGGGGAGACGGGGCAGAACCACAGCTTTGCCGCCGCCCTGGCTGTGATCGCCGTCGCCGTCACAGCCCTGGTGTTCTTCCTCCAGAAGTGGGGCACCAGCAAGTTCAAGTTTTCCATGAACGCCCTCCACCCCGTGGAGCGGAAGGAGCCGAAGGGCATCGCCGGCATCCTCATGCACGTCTACTGCTACGGCCTCTGCGCCGTGGCCTTCCTGCCCCAGCTGTACATCATCTATCTGTCCTTCCGGAAGAGCACGGGCTACACCTTCCAGCCCGGCTTCTCCCTGGGCAACTACGAGCTGGCCTCCAAGCGCCTGCTGGGCCGCTCCATCAAGAACACCGCCCTCATCGGCGTCATCTCCCTGGCCATCATCATCGTGCTGGCGGTGATCATCGCCTACCTGGTCATCCGCCGCAGCAGCGTGATGAACAACGCCATCGACACCATCGCCATGCTGCCCTACATCATGCCCGGCGCCGTCATCGGCCTGGCCCTGCTGCTGGCCTTCGGCAAGAAGCCTCTGGCCCTCACCGGCACCCTGGCCATCATGATCCTCTCCATGGTCATCCGGCGTCTGCCCTACACCATCCGCTCGGCCACGGCCACGCTGATGCAGATCCCCCTCAGCATAGAGGAGGCGGCCATCAGCCTGGGGGCCTCCAAGCTGAAGACCTTCACCCGCATTACGGTGCCCATGATGTCCAACGGCATCCTCTCCGGCGCCATCCTCAGCTGGGTGTCCATTGTGACCGAGCTCTCCAGCAGCATCATCCTCTACAACAACCGCAACATCACCCTGACCATGAGCACCTACGTGGCCATCAGCCGCGGCAGCTACGGCCTCGCCTGCGCCTTCGCCGCCATCCTGACGGTGGTCACCATCGTGTCCCTGGTGCTGTACCTGGCCATCAGCAAGTCTGAGGACGTGCAGCTCTGACCCGTCCGTACCAGCGCCTGCGCGCTGCGGGGAAATACAGCAAGAAAGTATTAAGGAGGACTCAAAACACGATGAAAAAGGTTCTGGCTCTCGCCCTGGCCATGAGCATGGTTCTTGCTCTTGCGGCCTGCGGCAACAGCAGCAGCTCCAGCGGCACCGGCGGCTCCGCCTCCAGCGGCGGCGGCTCCACTTCCCAGAGCGCCGGTTCCGGATCCGGGTCCGGCAGCGGAAGCGTCAGCGGCTCCGGCAGCAGCTCCCAGCCCGGCGGCGAGGAGAAGGCCCCCGAGGACTACAGCGGCGACCTGGTCCTGTACTCCAGCATGACCGACGCCGACCTGGAAGCCCTGACCACATGCTTCAACGAAGTGTATCCCAACATCAACATTGAGATCATCAACGGCTCCGCCGGCGAGATGACCACCCGTCTGCGCGGCGAGGCGGCCAACCCGGTAGGCGACCTGGTCTGGGGCGGCATGGCCGACTCCGACGGCGACGTCAACGCCGACATCTTCGAGGCCTGGCTCTCCGACTACGAGGACCAGCTCCCCGATGAGTACAAGTCCCCCAACGGCCTGTACAGCATGGACCACCTGTCCACCGTGGTGTTCTGCGTAAACACCGACCTGGAGGAGGAACTGGGCCTGGAGATCAAGTCCTATGAGGATCTGCTGGATCCCGCCCTCACCGGCAAGGTTGTCATCGCCGACCCCACAAGCTCCTCTTCCGCCTGGAACAACCTGTGCAACATCATGTCCGTATACGGCACTGACTCCGACGAGGCCTGGGCCTATGTGGAGAAGCTGATGCCCCAGCTGGTCATCTCCAACTCCTCCTCCGTGTGCTTCAACTCCGTGGCCAGCGGCGAGTATGTTGTGGGTCTGACCTATGAGGACGGCGCCGTCAACCTCCTGAAGGAGGGCGCCACCAACGTCCGTCTCCAGTACCCCGAAGAGGGCACCTCCGCCTCCGTGTTCGGCACCGCTCTGGTCAAGAACGGCCCCAACCAGGAGAACGCCAAGGCCATGATCAACTTCATCTGCTCCCCCGAGGGCGAGACCGCTCTGGCCGCCTATCAGCAGGGCACCCTCCGCTACACCAGCCCCGACTACGAGGTCCCCGAGGGCGCCTGGCTGGCCCCCTCCTCCGATATCAAGTGGGTGGAGCGTGACGTCCAGTACCTGACCGAGAACCACGACGCCATTGCAGATCACTGGAGCCAGATCCGTGCCGACGCCGGCATCGGCGAGAACAAGTGATCATCCCGCGCACATAATCCCCGAAACTGTCAGCGGGGCGGAGACACCGGTCTCCGCCCCGCTCTTTCT
>CAYYHY010000123.1:0-8107 GCA_964471855.1 uncultured Oscillospiraceae bacterium
TCCCCGCACCGGGTCGGATCCCTGGCTTTATTCCCCGCCTGACTGGGAGGACCTGTACGGGGAAGAGGATGAGGAGGACAGCTGGGACTGGGATGACCTTCCAGGCGGCGGGGAGATGGACCTGCAGGCGCCCATGTACGGGGCCGGGGACCGGCGGGAGACCGTGGCCTTTGCCGGCGCCGTCCGGGGATGCGGCTGCACCTGCATCGCACTGGATACTGCGGTGGAGCTGGCCCGCTCCGGATACCGGGTCTGCTATGTGGAGCTGGGGGCGGCGCCCTCCAGCCTGCGGACCAGGCTCAGACTCCAGGGGTGGTCCGCCGGCACCGACGATGTGTTCGCTGCCCTGGGGGAGGGGGACTTCCAGCGGGCGGAGAGCTGCATACTCCGGCCCATGGCCGTGCAGAACGCGGACGGCCCCCTGCGGAGGCTCAGCGCCAGGCTGCCGCCAGGCCTCCACTTCCTTCTCAGAAGCAGCAGCGCCCCGGAGTACAGCCGCATCCCCATGACCAGGGGGCGCATGGAGGAGCTCCGCTCCTTCCTTGCGGAACAGCAGGGATACGGATTTGTCCTGCTGGACCTGCAGGCGGACGACTCTGCGGCCATGGACGCCGCCCTGTACAGCGGCAGAGGGGCGGGGAAGCTGGTGCTGGTTCTGGACCAGGACCCCTGCGCCCTGGCGGCCGCCACCCGGATCATCACCCGCACGGCGAGAAGCGCCGGGAGATTCCTTCTTGCAGACGCCGCCTTTGCCGTCAACGGCTTTGACCCCGGGGCAAAGACGGGAAAGCGGAAGATAGAGTCCCAGCTGGGCCTGCGGAAGAAGACCGTGGTCTGGCTGCCGGAGGACCGGTCCGGACATCTGAAGGCCGCAGCCGCCGGTCTGCCGTACAACATCAACGGAGGAAAAGGGGCGCCAGCGGTCTTGGACCTGCGGATGCACCTGATCCGCTAGGGACGGCGCAGCCATGCCGTCTGCAGGACAGGACGGGAAAGACCCCCGGCACGGAACCCGCGCAGGTTTCCGCAGACGGGGGAAGCCGCCCGGCAAAGAGACAGACAGACTGTCTTACAAACAGAAAGGAGAGAACATGGATCCCGGGGATGAATCAGCAGCCCGGCTGCTGGAGGAGATGCAGGGGGGCAGTACTGCCGGGTTTCTGCCCGCCATGAGACTGTGCCGGGCCGTCAGCCGCATGGAGCGGATCTGCATTGTGCTCTGGCGCCCGGCGGATGCCGCAGACGGCCGGGTCTTCCCCTGGCTTCCGGCGCGGACCCTCCCCGTGTTTCTGACGGAGGAGAGGGCAGGCCGGACAGCGCAGGCGCTGGAGCAGGAGAATCCCGGATTTCAGTGGACCGCCGGCGGGATGCCGGCTGAGGACCTCACCGCTCTGGTCCGCCGGGCCGCCTGCAGCGGGTTTCTGGACAGGGTGGCCTTTGCCGGACCCGGGGACACCCGGGCTGTACTTCCGGCTGCAGATTTTCTGCTGGCCTGCGGCGGCAGCCCCTGCAGCAGGGAGGAGGAACTGCCGCCCCTGTCCCCCTGCGGCGGGGGCGGAGCGGCCCTGCCGGACAGGGGGACCCTGGACCGGTTTGAGCAGAGGTTCCGGATGCCCCTCTCCCTGATGCCGGACTGGCAGGAGGCGCTGCTGCCGGAACAGGGGGGACCGCTGGTGCAGATGGTGAAGCGGAGCACCGGTCCCGAAGACAGCATGCGCCCCGCCACCTTTCTTCCGGGCCTTGGCAGACCGCGGGGGGAGAGCAGGGGAGGGGAGCCCCCCGGGGGAACGCTGACTCCCCCTCCCGGGGGCTGGCTCCATGTCAGCCAGGTGCGCAGGACACTGGACGAGGCCGCTTCAAGGCAGCGGAATCTGCTGGACCCGGGAGGCTACTACCGGAACTTCAGCACCCTGATCAGCACCCTGGTGGTGGCCAACGGCATTAAGGAGCAGGAGCTGGACAGGTACCTGGACCTGCCCCGGGGCTACACCCGCTTTGTATGCACCACCCCGAATGAACTGAGCCGGCCGGCCGTCGTGCTGGAGCTCTACCTGCGCTTCTTCGGTCTGCGGGAGTACCTCTTCCAGTACCGGCACTGCAGCCGGCAGCTGGACATGTTTCTCAGCGCCGACCCGGAACTGGGCAGATATGAGGTGAAGGGGGCCAGGGGGAACCGGGAGTGGTTCACGCTTCTCCGCGCGGAGCGGGTGACGCAGGCCCAGGGATTTCTTGTCTGCCGGCTGGAGCTGGAGAGCGAAGTCCGGAAGGTGACGGTGCTCTCCAGCACATGGCAGGGCTTTGTGCCGGGGCACCGCTACACCCTGCGGGAGCGCAGCCCCGGAGCCTGAGGAAGTTCCTGCATACTGACAGACGGCCGTCTCCGGCATGCCGGGGGCGGCTTCTCTCTGCTTTGAGGAGGAAGGGTGAGAACCTGCAGAGCCGCAAATTGAGCGAAAATGTCAGTTGTGCCCGCCGCCCGTTTGTGATATAGTACCGTTTGCATTTTGAGGTCCCTGCCGGGTCCTGTCCTCCAGACGGGAACTGGATCCAGGGGGACAGAGTTTCTGCGGCAGATGCGGCGCCGCGGGGATCCGCCCGGCGGACCGTCTGTCTGTCTTTCTGCTTAAGGAGGTATCTGATGAGCGGCAAAAAGCCCATGCCCATTACCTGCAGGCACTGCGGTGAAACCGGCACCGCCCTGCATGAGAACGGCAAAATCATCTGCAGCATATGCAGGAGAGAACTCCCGGCTGCATATGTGTGCTCACAGGTGCTCCGCGGACTGGAGAAGGAGATCCGGGAGTATGTACAGACCGTGCAGGACAAGCGGTCCGAGTCTGCCGCGGACCTGCTTGGCCAGGCCGGAAGGATGGCCGAAGCGGGGAAATACGAATATGCAGAAAACGCGCTCCTGCACCTGGTCGATATGGAGCCGAAGAACCACCAGGCGCGGCTGATGCTCTCTGCGGTGCAGATGCTGCAGCCCGCGCTGCTCCACTTTTCGGAAGAAGCTGATGCCGGCTATGCAGAGCTGAAGAATGCCGGCTTTGAGGCGGGTCTGGGACCGGGCTGGGAGAGAATCTGCCAGCTGAACAGCGGGAACGCCAGCTTCGACGAGGAGGTCCTGGGTTCGCTGCAGTTTGCCGTATTCTGCCGCCGGTTCCGCCAGGCGGTGGACAACCTGGTGGCCGCCATGTACAACGTGAGCGCATCCTATGCCGCCTTCGTGGTGAACATGGCCAGACAGCTCTACATGGCCGAGTCTGCCTACCTGTGCCTGTTCATGCTCTTTTCCATTGACTGCCGCAGCAATTTCAACACCTGTGACATCTACCGGAAGCTGAACGTCTTTCTGACTCCCATGTACAACCGGGTCGCCTCGGCCGCCTTTATCCGCTACTATACCGTAGAAGCGGCCCGGGAGGAGATGGAGGGAAACGACCTCTTCCACGACGAGTTCAGCGATCTCCTGGATGAGGACCCCCATGTCGCCCAGATGGACGACGAGGAGAAGCTGGAGAAGGCGAAGGAGGAGTTCTACTCCTCCATGGAGGAATTCCGGGACCTCTGCGGAGAGAGCGGCGTGCCGGAGCTGGAGGAGCTCATCAGCATGGAGGAGAGCCAGCAGTTCTTTCAGATGCTGGAGAACGGAACGCTGCCCGACTTCCTCAATGAAGCGGTGGACATGCTGATCAAGGCCGGCATTGACTCCGAGGACAACAGGATCCCGAAGCTGGATACGCCTCCCAACCGGTTTTTCAACATGGATCTCGACAGCGATGAGAGCGGCGACTACGACTGGAACCTGTGGATCCGCGAGACCGAGTACCGCACAGGCCGCAACCTCTGCGAGCGGGCGGCGTTCGTCTATGAGACGGAGCCCGGCGGAAAGCCCAATGAAACCGCCCTCAGCAGGCTGCAGCTGCGGCTGCTGAAGTCTGTCGCCCTTCTGGAGAACTCTCTGGATGAGCCGACACTCCTGAGCGCCCGGAGTGACGAGGAGCTTGCCTTTGACCTGACGGTGGCGGCGTACAGCACCCGGATCCTGGACAAGTACTTCCCCATGGGCAAGAATGTGTACCGGACCGGCGAGTCCATCTCACTGTCCAGAATCAGAGAGGCCAGGGAGAAGGAGAAGTTCTTCCGGATTTACAGAGACAGAGTTCTGGATGAGAAGGAGCGCAGGAGGAAGGGAAGGCTGACCTGACAGCCTGCGCCGGAAAGCAGCATGAAGCCCGCAGAGTTCCCCTTCCGGAGAGCCCTGCGGGCTTTTTCTGACGGCAGATCAGTCCCTGACGCCCCGGCGTCCCTGTGTCTGCAGAGCAGCCGGGAGCGGATGCTCCGCCGGAGCGGTTCAGTCCTGGTGCTTCGCCTTGAGGGCCTCAGCCTCTGCATGGATTCCGGTCCGGCGGCCGGACGGCAGCAGAGCCGCCTCTCCGCCCCCCAAGTGCATGAACAGACCGGCGGGACCCGGGTCAAAATGTTCCACGTGGAACAATAAGCGGTCAGACAGAGGCTGCGCATCCAGGGCGGTGAGTCAGGCTGCCCTGTCCAGAAACTGCCGGGGATCCATGCCGTAGACCTGCACAACTTCCAGCAGGTCCGAGCTGAGCAGGTCGCTGGAGGAGGCCAGCCGGCCGCCGTCAGAGTCCAGGTCATAGCCGAAGTGCTGAAAGGCATACCAGACCAGATAGGAGCAGTGAAGACCGAACTGCCAGTCATCGGGGTCGGGCGCTTTGGGACCGATGAAGCCGGAGGTCAGATGATAGGGTACACCCCTCAGAGTGGATGCTCCGTAGTCTGCCACCTGCTGCCTCTCCTCGGGACCGGCATCCCTGAGGCGCAGGACGGCGTAGCAGGAATAGTCTGTCCAGTGGCTGATGGGGAAGTAATCCGAGTTGGTGCCCAGCACTGCACACTCCAGAGTGGTATCGGGATCAATGACCAGACCGGCGTGGCCGTGGCGCCAGCCGATGGTGTGGGTGGACAGGGTAATGAGGATATCCCCCGGCTGTATGTCCGCAAGGGCAGGACCGGGGGCGTCCACCATGTCCTGACGGGTGAACCAGCCCAGAAGAGGGGTGCACTCCCGGCGGGGAGGATTGAAATACAGCTCCTGCGCTTCCAGAATGGCCTGGAAATTGCCCTCGGACAGCAGCCGTTCCACCGCTGAAGGTCCCAGTCCGGTCTGAAGGAAGATGGTCCGGCTGTCCGAATCCTGGGAGAGCTCCACCCGGGGATAGTCTGGCGTGAAGTACCCGTTCCGGTGTGCCCAGAACCGCTGGATCAGATAGTAGCCCAGGGAGATGACAGCAGCTGCGCACAGGATCCCCAGAACGACCTTCTGCCATCTTTTCATGCGAGTCAAATTCTTGGCCGCTTCCTTTCGTTGCCTGCCCGGCGGATACGCATGCCGGCGGGAGTCCGCAGCCGGTGCTCAAACCCCCCGCCGATGTCTGCACAATGCAAGAATACACAAAATACGAAAAAAGTCAATCGGCAGGAGAACCCGGCAGGGGAACAGAGCGGTCTTCCCTCCCGCGGAGAGCAGGCAGATGCCCCGGCGGTGCAGGACAGCACCTGACTGCAGTTCAGAGAACGGCCGGCAGGGAGTGCAGCTGCCTTCGCCCGCCAGCAGTCCGGGCGTTCCGGAAAGGATGACCGGGAGCAGAGGGAAGGTATCCGTCAGTCCGGCTCACCACGCATGTCAGCGGCAGGCTCAGGCCCAGTTCCGTTCCTGAGCAGTTTACGGGCAGTCTCTTTTGTGACTCTGCCTTCGGTTTCCCGTTCTGTGCAGCTGAGAGCAGGCTCCAGGGCCTCGCGGGACAAGAAGCTGATCTTAAGCCGGCATCTGCCTGGATATCCTGTACTGCTGCGGCTGCATCGGTGCAGCTGTCCCCGCTGACAGGTGCAGAGAATCACGGGGCGGAACAGACAGATCTGGAGACTGGTCTATGGCGGTTGACCAGGGGACGGCACGGTCCGGGACCGGGCATTAAGCAGACGGAAATCCGTCCGGACCTGACAGCAGCCGGCGGCGGCGCTGTCTGACCAGCCGCAGAAAATCTGCATGCCCCCTTTACGGGCAAAGGGTTTTGTGTTAAAGTCTTATCACTTGTCCCAGACTTTAAGAGGCGGCGGGGACAGAAGAGGGGAGAGCAGGGACCTGCCGCTCTCCTCTGACATTTTCTGACCGGTGAGCCTTTTCTGATACAGTGAGAGTCCGGGGGGACAGGCGTCCGGTCTGCCATCCCCGGGTTTGCCATGCGCCGTGCAGTTCCGGAAGGAGAGATCTGAAACGTGAAACTGCTGTCACTCCATGCCAATCAGCCTTCGTTCCGTCCTGTCGTCTTTCAGGACGGTTTGAATATCATAGAAAGCAGGCAGGTGGGCCCGGAGACCCGGGAGAGCACCGGTTCCCATCTGCTGATTCCCATACTGCACTTCTGCCTGGGCACTTCCGTGCCGGACAGTCTGGAGCAGCGCCTGAAGGGGTGGGAATTCACCCTCGTCTTTGAGCAGGACGGGAAGGAGTACACTGCGGTCCGGAGTACGGACTATCCCAACCTTGTTACTGTCAATGATGACGACATGACTGTCTATGAGATGCAGGAGTTCATGCTGGGTCTCTGCTTCGGGGAGGATGACTGCCGCAGGGACACGAACTGGCCCTCTGTATTCTACCGCTTCGCCAGGCGCAACCGCCCCTGCTACCGGTCCTATGACCGGAGCGGTTTCAAAGAGTCGGAGTACGCCTCCATGATGACCCTCTGCTGCCTGCTGGGGCTGGACAGGGAACTGATGGAGGAGAAGAAGGGACTGCGCAACCGGCAGGTATCTCTGAAGCGGATCTCCCGCAGCTTTGAGAAGGACAGCCTGTACAGGGATTTCTTTTTCGGGTTCCGTGACGCGGAGAAGGATACAGCAGTCCTGGCCAGCCTGATCGATGACCTGGAGCAGAGCATCAGCAGTTTCGTTATCACCGATGACTGTGAGGCGCTGAAGCAGGAGGCGGAGCGGAAGCGGTTTGAGATCAAGGTTCTGACCAGCCACGAGGCCACCATAGGGCAGGACATCCGGGCCAAGGAGGCCGCCATAGCCGGAACCGCGATCGTCCGGGAGGATGACTACTTTGTGAGTCTCAATCCCCTGAACCGGCGGCCGCCGAAGCAGGACAGCAGCGAGTTTGATGACATGCTCCAGACCCAGACAAACATCATCCTCAACAAGCCTGCCAGGCTGCGGCAGGAGCTGCGCAGTCTGCAGGACATCCGCAACCGGTTTACCACCCAGAAGCAGGCGGCTGAGAAGCGGCTGGCAGAGCTGGAGGACTTCCTGAAGACCCACGGCCCCCAGGAGACGCTGGACGACATGAAAAAACAGCTGCAGGACTGGGGGGAGGAGTACAGGCGCATCCAGAGCTACCGGAAAACTTACAGCACATACAGCGCCAGCGAGGCGAGCCTCCGGGAGGACATCGAATCCGCCAGCGCCGTCACGGACATCTTCCTGGACTCCATCAGCAGACATCTGGAGGAGCTGGACGAGTACTTCAGTTCGCTCATGACCATCTTCTACCCCGGCAACGAGGTCAGACTGGAGATCGAAAACAACACCGGAAAGAACAACCTCCGGTACAGCATAGATATCCACATGTCCTCCGAGGCGAAGGCGGGGATTCAGCTGGTGAAGACCCTCTGCTTTGACCTGACGCTGGCTGCAGAAGGGAACCAGAATCTCAAGTTCCTGGCCCATGACAGCTTCCTGTATACAGGGATGACACCGGAGCAGCGGGCAGAGGCCCTGCTGGCCGTATCCACGGCCTGCAGAATGAGCGGCATCCAGTATGTGTGCACCATGGAGAAACCTGTCATTGACTCAATCCGCAGCAGACTCTCAGCGGAGGAGCAGCAGGAGCTGCTTGACAGGAACACAGTTGCCAGCCTTACAGATGAGACGCCGGAACAGACGCTTCTCGGCATTCCAACTGACTTTGACCTTGTCCTTTGAGACAGCAGGACCCGGCACACAGTGCGTGTGCCGGGTCCTTTATGGTTTGACAGCCGAAACTGTACCGGTATTACCGGACGATGGTGGCGCAGAAGCG
>CAYYHY010000124.1:0-8050 GCA_964471855.1 uncultured Oscillospiraceae bacterium
CCCACATGTCCGGGAATGCATAAAGGAGACAGAACAGCTTTCTGCACTCTGCATTGCACAGAACTGCGCAGAGTGATATACTCAGACTCAGGGGGTGGCGGCAGTGGCAGAATCTGATCTGGAACGCAGGCTGGAGATGTTCTTCGGAGGCAGAACTGTATACACCGACAAGTATCAGCAGCTGGGCAGATATCCCAGGTTCCGGAAGGAGCTGGTCAGCGCAGCGAGGGAACAGGGGATGACCAACAGGGAGTGGCTGGTTTCCAGAGGCTTTGTGTGGAAGGAGACCGGCTATGTGGAGCCGGACTTTGCCCACAGCCAGGACATGGAACCGCCGGCCGAGCTGGACGCCTTCCGGATTGCGGACTATGCGTTCCGGGTGTACCCCCTGGCCGGCGAGCTGGTGCTGACGCCGGAACAGAGCAGCTGCGTATTCGACAGCGCCCAGGGGGTCTTTGACCAGATCACCGCCGGCAGGGAGCCGGCGCCCCGGCAGCGGGTGGTGCTGACGTTTGCCGTGGTGCAGATATGCAAGACCTACCGGCCGGGGGTCCGGGACGGGAGCGGGGACATCCCCTCCTTCTGGGACAGCATCTTCCGGCAGTTCGGGTTCCGGGCCGGCAACTCGGACAGCCTGCGGGGGAAGCTGCGGAGCAGCTTCGGCAATGCAGTGAACTACACCCTGGAGGCGTACAGGCGCTTCCAGGCGCCCCGCCGCGGATACCTGCGCTACTACACCACCCTGATGCTCCACGCCATCGCCCCGGAGGACAGCATCTTTGAGCTCTTCAACATCCTCTTTGACTTCTATGTGAAGAACCTGGACTTCCAGTACATGCCGGAGGACATCAGCTACCGCCAGTTTGTCCGGGGCATGCGGGCCCGCTACGACTCGGACGTGGAGAGCCGCTCCGGCCTCACCCTGAAGTCGGGCACGGTGTTCTCGGGGCTCCAGGCCCTGTTCAAGGAGCGGCCCGGGTACATGGCGGTTCTCTGCGACGGCCTGGTCTGCCGGATGGACTACCTGCTCCGGGGGGAGGGCAGCGATGTGCTGGACCCGGAGCACAGGGAGTGGGACCGGAAGCTGGTGCAGTGGTACCAGCAGAAGACCTCCGCCGACCGCCTCAGGATGTCGGAGGCGCGGCGGAGCCACCGTCCGGAGTTTGTTGCCACCTCGTCGGAGCGCATCACGGTCCAGTACGCCCTGAAGAACCGGCTGGCCGGTCTTCAGTTCCCCCAGATCCGGCTGGAGGGGGAGATCACGGAGCGGCCCCTGCTGACGGTCTTCCAGGCCGGGCGGGAGATCTGGTCCGGGGAGATGACCATCCGGGGGGACGACCTGTGCCAGACCACCTGCAGCCTGTTTCTGCCCCTGCAGGACACGGACCTCAATTTCAGCGAACCCTTCGACATCTCCCTCCGGATCACCTGCGGCGGGGAGGACCTGTACGCCTCCGGGGAGAAGCTGCGCCGGCAGTGGATCCTCTTTGACAGCCAGGGCAGGGAGCGCCGGCCGGCAAAGGGGGACGCCTTCCTGCTGCTGCCGGAGCAGGCCCGTGCGGTCTTTCCGGAGGACAGCGATGTATACCGGGAGCCCCATCCCGGCCAGCTGCTGAACTTCAGCCTGGACAGCACGGACTCCGCCTCCGTGGACGGGGTGGAGATCTTTGCCGTCCGGGAGACGGCGGCCTCCTTCCGCCGCTACACCTCGGAGAAGCCCCTGCCCGGATTGCTGGCGGAGGGGCAGGGGAAGCAGGCGCAGGTGTTTGCGAAGCCCTTTGTTCTTGCCGTCCGCATCCCCCAGGGGGAGAAGATCCTCCGCTACCACCTGCTGCTGGACGGCGTGACGGTCAGCCCCTCCGTCTGGAGGGACGGGGACAGCGCAGTGAAGCTGGATACGAACGGAATGCAGACAGGGGTCGTGCACACGGCGGCGGTGGCGGACCTGGTGGACAGCAGGGTCCGGTTCACCTTCAGCTGGGTGACCCTCCCGGGTCTCGCCATGACCTTTGACCAGCCCTTCTATCTGGAGGGCGCGGACACCCCCTCCTTTACCCTGTCTTACGCAGGGGACACGGTCACGGGCCCTGTGATCCTGGACGAGGGGGAGGACAGCTTCGCCGTGGACGTCCCCGGGACCCAGCTGCAGCTGCGGGCGGACGCCCCGGCGGTGCGCTGCACCTTCCGGGATGCCTGCGCCTTCGCCGCCCCGGAGAAGATCTGGCACCGGGACATCAAGCCAGACGAGACTGTGAAAGTGTCCCTCCCCGCCGGCTTCCAGTGCAGCCTGTATCTGGGCGGGAAGCCCGTGAAGCCGGGTCAGGACCGGACGGTCTTTGAGCTGGGGGTCATGGTGAAGTCCAGACCGGCTCAGAACCCCCCGGAGGCTGTGGAACTGGAGGTCTCGGACGGAGCCGGCGGGACCAGGAGGGAGAGGATCACCACCGTGGTCTACGCCCCCGAGTTTGCCGGACCGCCCCTGGCGGTGTCCGGGGGCATCCTCAAGTGGAGCGCCGAGAAGAACTTCATCGGGGACCCGGGCACCCGCTTTGAGGTGGAGACCGGGGAGGACAGCCCCGGGAGCTTCCGCTTCACGGCGGGGGTGGAGGACCGGGACGTGATGGATGTGGGCAGCCTCCCTCCGGGCCAGTACACATGCAATATCTATGCCCGCAGGCGGAGCCTCTTCTCCAGGGGGGAGCGGCAGCTCCTTGCCACGGAGACGGTGCCTGTGGGGGATCCGGAGATCCTGCGGTTTGAGAACCGGATTCTGCACCTGGAGAAGGCCGTCTGCTGGATTCCGGAGCAGGACACCCTGAAAGGGATCCCCCTCCCCGCCGGAGCCGATGTGGTGGAGGACCTCCGCTATGTGGAGACCAGCATCCCGGACGAGGAGACGGAGCCCATGCCCATGTATACAGGCACCCTCTGCCATGTGACCTGGAACGGGAATCGGGTGCCCTTCAGCTCCCGGGAGACCCGGAACCAGGAGGCGGTCAATCCGGTCTCTGTCTGGATTGCCGGGGAGCACCAGCTGATCCTCCTGAACGCAGAAGGCGAAGGGGTGATCGTGGACCAGGCAGCGGGACAGATCCTGGAGGAGAAGACAGATCACCTGGCGATACCCAGGAAGGAGCAGTACAGGCGGCTGCGCCAGCCGGACTACTTCACCTTCAGCACGGAGGAGGTGCGAAACGGTGTTTAACCCCATTGCAGCCAGCGAGGAGATCCGCCGCAGCTTTGTGGACTACATTACCACAACCTACAGCATGGAGGACGAGGACTACCGGCGGGAGTTCACGGCGGAGCTCCGGAGGGAGGGGATGGTGACAAAGGGCCCCTACCTGGACATCGGCGGCGCCTACGAGCCGGCGCGCACCCTGGAGGAGCTGACGGAGGCCGGGGCCGTCAGTCCCCTGTTCGCGGGGCTGGAGCCGGTCCCCGAGGAGGAGCGGGAGCTGCGCATGCAGCGCCCCCTCTACAGCCACCAGGAGGAGGCGGTGCTCCGGGCGGTGGAGGGCCGCAGCCTGGCGGTGACCACCGGCACCGGCTCCGGCAAGACGGAGTGCTTCCTCATCCCCATCATCGACGCCCTGCTGAAGGAGGCAGCGGCGGGCACCCTGGACGACGGGGTGCGGGCCATTGTCATCTATCCCATGAACGCCCTGGCCAACGACCAGATCAAGCGCATGCGGGCCATGTTCCGGGGGTATCCGGCCATCCGCTTCGGCGTATACAACGGGAACACGGAGCACGAGCAGCAGCGGGCCCTGCAGGTGTACCGGAAGACCCACAGGGACGCCTCCGGGACCCCGGAGGAGCCTCTTCCCAACGAGGTCATCTCCCGGGAGGCAATGCAGAGCCGGCCGCCCCACATCCTGATCACCAACTACTCCATGCTGGAGTACATGCTCCTGCGGCCCAGGGACGACGCGGTGTTCTCCGGGGCGAAGCTGCGGTACATCGTGCTGGACGAGGCCCACATCTACCGGGGCGCCACGGGCATGGAGACCTCCCTGCTCATGCGCCGGCTGCGGGCCAGGATCAGCGACCCGGAGAGCGTGCAGTACATCCTTACCAGCGCCACCCTGGGGGGACCGGACTCGGATCCGGATATCCTCACCTTTGCGGAGCGCCTCTGCGGCGTGCCGAAGGACCGGTGGTGCATCGTCCGGGCCAGGGAGAAGCGCCCCGCCATGGTGGACCAGCTGGTCTTCCCGGCGGAGATGTACACCCGCCTGCGGCAGGAGCCGGAGCACACGGCCCGGATCCTCAGGGAATACGGGGCGGACTTCGACCCGGAGGGAACAGATGAGGAGAAGCTCTATGAGCTCTTCCTCCGCAGCCGCCTCTTCGGGGTGCTGCGGGAGACCGCGGCGGAGCCGGTGACCGTGGCCCAGATCTGGAGCGAGTTTTCAAAAGTCTGCCCCGTGACGGAGGACCAGGTGGTGGACTTCGTCGCCGTCTGCGCCAGGGCGGAGCGGGACAGGACCTGCCTCATCAAGCCCCGCTACCACTTCTTTGCCCGGGCGCTGGAGGGGGCCTACGTGACCCTGGGGAAGACGAAGCGGCTGTTCCTCCAGCGCCGGGACACCCTGGAGAATGAGGAGGGGAAGGCGGTCCGGACGGTGTTCGAGGCCGCGGTGTGCCAGGACTGCGGCCGCATCTCCCTGGTGGGGGAGTCGGTGGACCGGCAGTCCGGGAAGACCATGCGGAGATACCTGCGCCAGACCTCCAAGCGGACCCTGGAGGAGGGCCTGGAGTACTGGTGCGTATGCAGAGACGGGGACGAGGACCTGTCCGACGAGGCGGAGGACCTGGTGGAGGGAATCCTGAAGAGCAGGAGGAAGCAGAAGGCCGACACCTATGTCCTGTGCAGCATCTGCGGCGCCATCACGCCGGAGGCGGATGCCGCCGTAAAGCAGCCCTGCGCCCATGACCCGGAGAACTATGTGCGGGTGCGGCAGGCGCGGAAGCTGCGCAACGAGATCCGCTGCCCGGCCTGCCAGTTCGGCAACGTGCGCCGCTTCTATCTGGGGGCCGACGCCGCCACCGCCGTCCTGGGAATGGAGCTCTACGAGCAGCTCCCGGACGAGGAGGTGCGGGTGGAGGAACCCGCCGCCGGAGGGGGGCGGAAGGGCCTCTTCCGGAAGGAGAGGAAGCCGAAGACGGTGCGCACCCCCCTGGTGCGGCAGTTCCTCTGTTTCTCCGACAGCCGCAGCGAGGCAGCCTTCTTCGCCTCCTACATGGAGCGCTCCTACAGGGAGTTCATCCGCCGCCGGGGCATCTGGCATGTGGCGGAGGAGTACCGGAAGGAGGGCACCGGCTCTGTAAGCATGGGGGCCTTTGTAAACCGGCTCAGCCGCCTCTTTGAGGTGAAGGGCTCCTTTGCCGAGTGGGACCAGACCGGGAACGGGGACACCGGCAGTCTCAAGGAGCTCAGCCTCCAGAACGCCTGGATCGCCGTGCTCAACGAGATGTTCAGCTCCCGCCGGGGCACCAGCCTTGTATCCATGGGAGTGGTGGCCTTCCAGTACATGCCCAACGACGAGGCGGCGGATGCCTTCCAGGAGATCTGCAGCCTCTCCCCCGGGGACACCCGGGCTCTGCTGGAGCTGCTGGTGCAGGACGGGGTGTTCACCGGCGCCCTCAATGCCGGGAAACACCTGCTGACGGACGAGGAGCGGGAGTACATCTTCTACGCCTCGGTGCCAAGGCGCCTGGTGAAGGTCCGCACTCCCGCCCACGCCAGGAAGAGCTGGCTGTCCGGCTGGTGCGGACGGGCCAGAGCAAAGGGGGGCTTCTACCCCAGCACCCGCCTGATGCGCCTCACCTCCGCCCTGGGGGTGAGCGAGGAGGAGGCGGACGAGCTGCTGGACGCCTACTGGGAGGACGTATTTAACCCGGAGACAGAGGAGTTCGTCCTGGACGCCAACGACTTCCGGGTGCTCATCGGGGGCACGGACCAGGTCAGCTTCTGGCGCTGCAGCCGCTGCGGCCGGGTGACCCCCTTCAACCTCCAGAACCGCTGCGCCAACGTCCGCTGCAGCGGCCGCCTGGTGCCCTTCGATGCGGAGAAGGTCCGGCAGGAGAACCACTACGCCAGGCTCTACCAGAGCAGCCACATGGAGCCCCTGCATATGAAGGAGCACACCGCCCAGCTGGCCAAGGAGAAGCAGACCCTGTACCAGGAGGCCTTTGTCAGCAAGCGCATCAACGCCCTCAGCTGCTCCACCACCTTCGAGATGGGGGTGGATCTGGGCAGCCTGGAGACCGTATACATGCGGGACATTCCTCCCAGCCCCGCCAGCTACGTCCAGCGGGCAGGCCGGGCCGGCCGCAGCGCCGGCTCCGCCGCCTTCGTGCTGACCTACGCCAAGCTCTCCTCCCACGACCTGAGCTTCTACCAGGACCCGGTGCCCCTGATCCGGGGCAGCATCCAGGTTCCGGTGTTTGTAGTGGAGAACGAGAAGATCCTGCGGCGCCACATCAATGCAGTGGCCTTCAGCGCCTTCTTCTCCGAGAATGAGGACATATACGCCAGCGACAACCAGACCGTCTTCCTCAACGAGGGGGGATACGAGAAGTTCAAGGAGTACCTCACCCCCGTCCCTCCGGAGCTGGCGGACCTGCTGAAGCGCTCCATTCCCCGGGAACTGCATGAGCGGCTGGGGCTGACAGACGGCAGCTGGACCCGGAGCCTCATCGGGGAGGACGGGACCCTGGAGATCGCCGTCCAGGACTTCCGGGAGACGGTGCAGGACATGGAGAACGCCCTGGAGAAGTGCCGGGCCGCCCAGGACGACAAGGGCGCCTGGTCCTGGAGCCGGGCCCTGCGGTACTTCCGCTGCGGCGCGAACGACGGCGCCGGAAGGAAGAGCCTCATCGAGTTCCTGGCCAGGAACAACGTGCTGCCCAAGTACGGGTTCCCGGTGGACACCGTGGAGCTGATCCCCGACATCTCCCGGAGCGGCAGCAGCAGGGGGCTCCAGCTGGCCCGTGACCTGCAGCTGGCCATCGCCGAGTACGCCCCGGGGGCCCAGGTGATTGCGGACAACCGCATGTACACCAGCCGCTACATCCGCAGACTGCCGGGCCGGCCGGCCCAGTCCTGGGAGTACGGCTACTACTGCGTCAAGTGCCCGGAGTGCGAACAGCCCAACTTTACCAGGGTGCCCATGACCGGGGAGGGCCGGGAGTGCGTCTCCTGCCATTCTGTCATTCCCCGGATCCACTGGGCCCGCACCCTGGAGCCCCGGATGGGGTTCTATGCCGAGGACGGCAACGGGAAGGAAGTTCCCATGCGCAGACCGGAGCGGGACTACAGGACAGAGGACTGCTACATCGGCGACCCGGCCAGAAACCGCATACAGAGCGTGCTCTACCAGGTGGGCGGGGATCCCGGGCGGAAGATCCGGCTCGAGTCCACAACCAATGACTCCCTGGTGGTGGTGGGTCAGTCCTTCTACCACGTGTGCCCCGTCTGCGGATACGCGGACGAGCGGGAGATCCCCGCAGACCATGTGAACAGCCGCGGCTACAAATGCAGCAACCAGGAGGGGAAGGGGATGAAAGTCCGCCTCTCCCACGACTTCAAAACGGATGTGGCCAGGATCACCTTCTGTCAGGATGCCGGCAGCTGGGCCACCATGCTCTCCGTCCTCTACGCCCTCCTGGAGGGGCTGTCCCGGGAGCTGGGCATCGAGCGCAGCGACATCAAGGGCTGCCTCTTCCGCACCAGTGCAGAGGGCTTCCTGGTATACTCCGTCATCCTCTATGACGCGGTGCCCGGGGGCGCCGGCCATGTGCGCCGGCTTGTGACTCAGGACGGAGCGGTGTTCCAGCGGGTGCTGGAGCGGGCCATCGCCATCACCGACAGCTGTACCTGCGACACCTCCTGCTACTCCTGCCTGCGCAACTACAGCAACCAGAAGATCCACGACCAGCTCAACCGGCACAAGGCATCCGAGTTCCTGAAGAACTGGCAGGGGAAGATGGAACCGGTCCCGGACGACGTCCAGGAGGAGGAGCCTGCCGCCGAGGAGAGCGT
>CAYYHY010000125.1:0-8044 GCA_964471855.1 uncultured Oscillospiraceae bacterium
GACGCGGCGGAGAAGGGCGGCTACGAGCACTTCATGTTCAAGGAGATCATGGAGCAGCCGGAGGCCCTGCGCCACGCCATCACCCCCCGCATTAAAGACGGGGAGGTCTGGTTTGAGGACTTCGGCCTCAGCGAGGACTACATCCGGAATATTGACAGAATCTACATCGTGGCCTGCGGGTCCAGCTACCACGTGGGCATGGTGGGCAAGTACAGCATCGAGTCCCTGCTCCGCAAGCCGGTGGAGGTGGCGCTGGGCTCCGAGTTCCGCTACATGAACCCCATCCTTACGGAAAAGACCCTTGTGGTTGTCATCAGCCAGTCGGGGGAGACCCTGGACAGCATGGCGGCCCTGCGGGAGGCCCGCCGCCTGGGGGCGAAGGTCCTCTCCATCGTCAACGTGGTGGGGTCCTCCATCGCCCGGGAGTCCGACGTGGTGCTGTACACCTGGGCCGGGCCGGAGATCGCCGTGGCCACCACCAAGGGCTACTCCACCCAGCTGGCGGTGCTGACCCTGCTGGGGCTCTACTTCGCCCGGGTCTGCGGCACGGTGCCCCTGGAGGAGTACCGCAGCATCCTGGACGAGATGCTGCTGCTGCCGGAGAAGCTGGAGAAGGTGCTGGCGGAGAAGGACGACATCCAGTACCTGGCCTCCCGCTACTTCAACCACGACTCCATCTTCTTCATCGGCCGCAACCTGGACTACGCTCTGGGCATGGAGGGGTCTCTGAAGCTGAAGGAGATCTCCTACATCCACTCCGAGGCCTACGCCTCCGGGGAGCTGAAGCACGGGACCATCTCCCTCATCGAGGAGGGGGCGCTGGTCATCGCCCTGGGCACCTGCAGCCGGCTCTTTGACAAGGCCATGAGCAACGTGGTGGAGGTCCGCTCCCGGGGTGCGGACGTGCTGGCCCTCACCTCCGAGGCCCACCGGGAGGCCATGGCCCGGACGGCAGACGCGGTGATGACGGTGCCGGACACCCATCCCATCCTGATGCCCTCCCTGGGCATCGGCTGTCTGCAGCTGTTCGCCTACTATGTGGCCCTGATGCGCGGCTGCGACATCGACAAGCCCCGCAACCTGGCCAAGAGCGTAACGGTTGAGTAATGCATAAAGAAATCTGACGAAGCGGGTCCCGGAGTGCCGGGGCATCGGAGGGGAGGTTGAGAAAGACTGTGTCCAGGCTGCTGAAGCCGGTCCGGACCTTTATCCGGAAGGGGGATGCGGTGCTGCTGGCGCTGTGCCTGACAGCCAGCGCCTACGGGCTGCTCCTGATCTACTCCGCTACCCGGTATCTCCACCGGGACCGCTTCGTATACATTCAGCTGGCCGCCGTGCTGCTGGGGGTCCTTGTCTACGTCGTCTTTACGTTCCTGGACTTCCAGGTGTTCACGGAGAAGCACTGGCGGCTGCTGCTGGTTCTCAGCGCAGTGCTTCTGCTGCTGCTGAAGACGCCTCTGGGGGAGGACTACGACTCAGGAAACCTGAACTGGCTGGTCCTCTCCCGCATCATTCCCGGGTTCCCCATGGACCTGCAGCCCAACGAGATCATAAAGATCCCCTTCATCCTGGTGCTGGCCCGCCAGATCTGCCACATTCAGGACGCAGGGCGGGACATCAGCTCCGTCCCCTCGGTGCTCATGACCGGGGGCTTCGCCCTGATCGTGCTGACCCTCATCGCCGTGATCTGCGGGGACTTCGGCATGTGCGTCATCTACGCCTGCATCTACGTCACCATGGCCTGGGTGTCCGGAGTGAAGCTGCGGTGGTTCGCCGCAGCAGGGGGGCTCACGGCGGGGGCGGCGGTGATCCTGTGGCTGTTTGTGCTGCCGGAGACCAAATACTGGACGGACTACCGGATCATGCGCTTCCGGGTGGTGCTGGACCACAGCCTGGACCCCCGGAACCGGGGCCTCCAGCAGACCCGGTCCCTGCTGGCCATCGGCTCCGGCCGCATCTTCGGCCAGGGGTACCTCCACGGAACCCAGACCCAGTCCGCGGACAGCTGGCACCTGCCGAACCGGCAGACCGACTTCATCTTCTCCGTCTGCGGGGAGGAGCTGGGCATGGCCGGCTGCATACTCCTGATCCTCATCCTGGGTCTCATCGTCCTGCGCTGCATTTGGGTGGGGAAGCACGCCAACTCCCCCTTCTCCGCATACGTGTGCCTGGGCATGGCGGGAATGCTGCTGTTTCAGATCCTGTTCAACATCGGCATGTGTCTCTTTATCCTCCCCGTCATGGGTCTGACTCTGCCCTTCATCAGCTACGGGGGCTCCTCGGTGATCACCCTGTACGGCGCCATGGGCATCGTGTCCAGCGTCAAGGCCAAGACCCTGCCGGGCTGGCTGCGGGACAGAAGCAATGTGGAAGAGTGAAAAAACCCTCCTGTCACTGCGGGTGACGGGAGGGTTTGCATGTCCTGTGTTCAGCGCCTGCGGCGGATGGTGGAGCTGGGGATCTCCAGCCGCTCCCGGTACTTGGTGACGGTGCGGCGGGAGACGGGGCAGCCCTGGGCGGCCATCATCTCCGCCAGGCGGCTGTCGGAGAGGGGGTGCTCCTTGTCCTCCTCGTCTATGAGCCTGCGGAGGATGACCCGGGCCGCGGTCCCGCCCAGCTCGGAGGCCTTCTCCCCGGCGGCGGGCCGGGAGAAGAAGAAGTTCAGGGGGTATACGCCGCGGCTGCACTGCAGGTACTTCTCCCGCACAGCCCGGCTGATGGTGGACTCGTGGAGCCCCAGTTCCTGGGCCACATCCGCCATGCGCAGGGGGACCAGGGCACCGGGACCGGAGCGGAAGAACTCCCGCTGGTGCCGGGCAATGGACTGGGCACAGCGCAGCAGGGTGCTCTCCCGCAGGTTGACTGCATAGAGCATGTCCTCCGCCTGGGACAGCATCCCGGACAGGTATTCCTTAACCTCCTGGTCATCCGTCTGCTGCAGAAGCTCCCGGTAGTAGGAGCTGATATGGAACAGGGGACGGCCGTCCCGCCGGGTGCGGACCTGGAGCTCCCCGTCCACATCCTCCACGAAGATGTCCGGCAGGATGTAGGGGGACTGGGACTGGTGCTGGAAGACGGCCCCGGGGCGGGGCTCCAGTTCCTGGATCACCTTCTCCGCCGCGTGCACCTGGGACACGGGGATGTCCAGGGAGTCGGCGATGGTCCTGTACTGGCGCCTGGCCAGGGGTTCCAGCAGCTCCTCCACGATCTTCATGGCCGGTCCTCTGTAGTGGATGCGCTCCAGCTGCAGCTTCAGGCACTGGGAGAGGCTGGAGGCGCCGATCCCGGCGGGCTCCAGGGTGCGGAGCAGCGCCAGCGCTCTGTCCAGCTCCGCCTCCGGGATATGGGAACTGGCGGACAGCTCCTCCGTCGTGACCCGCAGATACCCGTCGTCGTCCAGGCAGCCCGCCAGGTAGCGCACGTTCTGGGCCTCGCTCTCCGACAGGGTCATGGGGTAGAGCTGGCGGGAGATGAAGCGGAAGAGGGTCTCCTCCAGACCGCCGTCGCTGCTGATTCTGGATACGGGGTCCAGCTCGGAGCGGTCCATGCGCTGGTAGAACCGGTTCTGATGGTCGGTCTCGTCCAGCCAGCGGAGCCTGTCCAGAAGCTCGCTGTCCCGCTCGTCTGCCGGGTCAGGCGCGGAGTATTCCTCCGGTTCCACCATTGGGTTGTTGAGTGCAAGTTCCTGTATGCAGGCCTCCAGCTCCTGGGTGCTCATGTGCAGCAGCTCGAGACTCTGCAGCTGCTGCTGGCTCAGGACCTGGGACTGACTTTGCTCCAGCTTCACCGAATGTTCCTCCTGACTGGGCAAGCGCCGGGACTCTCCGGCGTAACAAGGGTACGGTAGCGGCAGATCCGGAAACGGACCGGAACGGCTTAAACTATATCAAACTGCCCGAAAAAAGTCAAGAAGCGCAGGGAGCGCAGGAAGATGCTGGAAACAGGGGGAGTCTTCCTGCAGAGGGCCCTGCCGGCCTGACTGCGGACAGGGAGCGACTTCTGCCCCGGCCTGTGGTATAATGGGGGAGAGGCAGAGACCCGCATCTGCATTATGAAGCGATCTGACAGGAGGTGCCTGCATGTACGGCGCACTGGGAGGAGACATCATCGGCTCCAAATACGAGTGGAAAAACATCAAGACCAAGGAATTCCCCCTGTTCTCGGAGGGCTGTCACTTTACGGACGACTCCGCCATGACCATCGCCAACGCGGCGGCGCTGCTGGACGTGATGGACGGGGAGCAGGACTACCAGGCCGCCCTGGTCCGGGAGATGCGCAGGATCGGCCGGGCGTACCCGGGGGCGGGCTACGGCGGCAGATTCTACCGGTGGCTGTTTGAGCCGGATCCCCGGCCCTACGGAAGCTATGGAAACGGCTCTGCCATGCGGGTCTCCCCCTGCGGCCTTGTGGCCCGTTCCCTGGAGGAGGCCTGCACTCTGGGGGAACTCTCCGCCGCCGTCACCCATGACCATCCGGAGGGGATCAAAGGCGCGCAGGTCTGCGCCGGCTGTGTGTGGCTGGCAAAGAGCGGCGCCGGCAGGGAGGAGATCCGCAGCTTCGCGGAGTCCCTGGGCTGTGACCTGGGTCTGACCCTGGACGAGATCCGCCCCTTCTACGAGTTTGACGTGAGCTGCCAGGGGACGATGCCCCCCGCCATCACCGCCTTCCTGGAGTCTGACAGCTATGAGGACGCCGTCCGGGGCGGCATCTCCCTGGGGGGAGACAGCGACACCATCGGCTGCATCACCGGCTCCATCGCCTGGTCCTTCTACGGCCGGGAGGGGCTGACCCCGGAGATGGCAGAGATCCGGGACCGGGTCGAGACCTACTTCCCTCCGGAACTGCTGCACATCATCCGGACCTTCGAGAGCCGGAGAGGGGAGTGGAAGGGTCTGCCCTGAGCCCGGGCCGGGAACTGCAGAGGAATGCCGGCTGCGCCTGGCGTTTAGAGTCCCGGAATCGGGACTCTGAAGGTGCAAGAATCCGGAAGCAGGGGCGGGAAGCTTCCGCCTCTGGAGAGATCCGGTAAATAAAACAAAACTTTTGCTGACCGGAATTTGGAGGATGCCATGAAGACGAGGACAGTATTCTTCTGCAAGGAGTGCGGCAACGAGACGCCCAAGTGGCAGGGGCAGTGCCCCGCCTGCGGGGCCTGGAACACCATCGTGGAGCAGCCCCAGGACAAGACGCCCCCCCGGGGCGGCCGGACGGGGCGGCGCATCACGGCCCCCTCCGCCCAGGCCTCCGGCCCGGTGACCCCCGCGAACCAGCCTGTGGCCATGAAGGACGTGGAGACCACCGACGAGCTCCGCTTCAGCACCGGCATGGGGGAGCTGGACCGGGTGCTGGGGGGCGGCGCGGTCAAGGGCTCCCTGGTGCTGGTGGGAGGCGCCCCCGGCATCGGCAAGTCCACCCTCATGCTCCAGATCTGCGACAGCCTCTGCAGGACCAGCGACGTGCTCTACGTCTCCGGGGAGGAGTCGGTGCGGCAGATCAAGCTGCGGGCCGAGCGGCTGAGCGTGAAGGGGGAGCGGCTGCACCTGCTCAGCGAGACCAGCCTGGAGAACATTGTGGATGCCGTCCATGCGGAGCACCCGGACATCCTCATTGTGGACTCCATCCAGACCATGTACAACGGAGACATCAGCTCCGCCCCCGGCAGCGTGACCCAGGTCAAGGAGTGCACCATGACCCTCATGCAGCTGGCCAAGGGGGAGGGGATCACCATCTTCGTCATCGGCCATGTAAACAAGGAGGGCTCCATCGCCGGCCCCAAGGTGCTGGAGCACATGGTGGACTGCGTGCTCAACTTTGAGGGGGACCGGCACATGGCCTACCGGATTCTCCGGGCGGCCAAGAACCGCTTCGGGGCCACCAACGAGATCGGGGTCTTCGAGATGGACGACACCGGCCTCTCGGAGGTGCCCAACCCCTCCGAGACCATGCTCTCCGGGCGCCCCGCAGACGCCCCCGGCACCTGCGTGACATGCGCCATGGAGGGCATCCGGCCGGTGCTGGCGGAGATCCAGGCCCTGGTGGTTCCCACCTCCGGAACCGCACCCCGCAGGGTGTCCAACGGCTTCGACTACAGCCGCGGTCTCCTGCTCCTGGCGGTGCTGGAGAAGCGGGGCGGTCTCCTTGTGGGGAACTGCGACGCCTATCTGAACGTAATCGGCGGACTGAACCTGGATGAGCCGGCGGCGGATCTGGCGGCCATCCTGGCCCTCGCCTCCAGCTTCCGGGACAGGCCCGTCCCCCAGGACATGGCGGCTGTGGGGGAGGTGGGCCTCACCGGCGAGATCCGCTCCGTCAACGCCCTGGGGCAGCGCCTGGCCGAGGTGGCCCGCCTGGGCTTCACCAAGTGCATGATCCCCCGCCGCACCCAGGGGAAGCTGGCCGCACCCCAGGGGCTCCAGCTGATCCGGGTCTCCAACATCCGGGAGGCCCTGGCGGCCCTCCTGTAGAGTTCAGACTGCCCCTCCCCGGCAGGTTCCCGGGGAGGGGCAGAATGTACATATGGGGACTGGAAGAAAACTGGAATTTTGTCCGTTCTGCCGGAAATGAGTGCTTGACAAAGCTGTTAGCACCTGCTAATATAGGAGCTGGTCAGGGAAACGTTGTTATCCTCCTCAAGACCTCCCTTCTCTGTGTTCACCCTGCAGAATTCCTTAAGAATGTGCTTTTCTCTGACTGCCAACCCCCTGCAGGCCGGGCATCCTGCGGGGAACCCGGCTGCGGGCATACAGCAGCCGGGTGTTTTTTTGCCCTTTTCCCCGGGGCGGGAACTGTGGTATACTGGCAGGAGAGCAGACAGGGGGGAGCAGAGGTGCATGTAAAAAATCCGGAGTACTTTCTTCTGATAGTAAAAGAGGGCAGCATATCCAGAGCTGCGGAGAAGCTCTACCTCTCCCAGCCCTATCTGAGCCAGTACCTGCACAGGCTGGAGCAGAATCTGGGGGCGGTGCTCCTGGACCGCACCCACACCCCCCTGAAGCTGACGCCGGCCGGGGAGGTGTTCTACACCTACCTGGAGAAGCAGGACTACCTGGACAGGGAACTGATGTCGGATCTCCACGACCTGGAGAACCAGAAGCGGCCCGTGCTGCATATCGGGGTCTCCCCCTGGCGGGGTTCCGCTCTGCTGCCGGACATCCTGCCCGCCTTTACAAAGGAGTACCCTTACGTCCAGCTGGTGCTCCACGAGGTACCGGTGCCGGAGCTGCCGGCCCTGGCGGAGAGCAGCACCACGGACTTCTGCATCATGCACATCCCCGCCGACCTGTCCCTTCTGAGCTTCGAGCTGGTGATGGACGAGCGGATCCTGCTGGTGGGGCACAGGGAGCACCCGCTGCTGCGGGGACTGAATATCAGGATGGACGGCACGGTCCCCTTCCCGGACATCCGCCTGCTGGAGGAGGAGCGGCTCATCATGCTCCCCGATGACTGGCGCCTGTCGAAAATGCTCCGCAACTACTTTTCCGTCTGCAGCATGGAGCCGAAGAACCTGCTGGTGACTACAAACAACACCACGGCTCTCAATCTGGCGGCGGAGGGGCTGGGCTTCGCCTTCCTCCAGGAGAGCGGTCTCACCCGCACCCCGTACCTGGAGCGGCTGGCCTGCTATACCCTGGGGAATCCGCCTCTGACCTGCCCCATGGCGGTAGTGTACCGGAAGAACGGATTCCTGTCCCCGGCGGCCCGGGCCTTCATCGACCTGACCAAAGAGTACTACCGCCGGTACAGCTATAAGAAATGAGCGCAGGGGCGGAGTGGTATCTGTACATGCTCCTGTGCGGGGACGGCACCCTGTACACGGGCATCACCGACAATGTGCCCCGGCGCCTCGCCGCCCACAGGTCCGGCCGGGGTGCAAAGTACACCCGGGGGAGAGGCCCGCTGACCCTGGTCTACACGGAGCAGCTGCCGGACAGATCTGCCGCCCTGAGGCGGGAGCGGGAGGTCAAGAAGCTGACCAGAGGGGAGAAGGATCTCCTGCGGGCCGGCTGGACGCCGGAAGTGCCGGATGGGAAAGATCCCCAGTAAA
>CAYYHY010000126.1:0-8032 GCA_964471855.1 uncultured Oscillospiraceae bacterium
GCTGTGCAACCGCCTTGTAGGCGTTGCAGATGGGATCCATGACGGCGGCCTCCTCCCGGGTTCCCTGGACAGAGCACAAGGGCTGCTGTACGCACCCCGGTGAAATACAGCAGCCCCTGTCTGTATGCAGTTTGTCTTTCATCCAGCAGCGCTCACACCCGGCACTCCAGGAACTGGAGACCCCGCAGCCAGGCGCAGGACACCTGATGCCCTGCCACTCTGTCCGCTGCCGGACTGCCGCCGGATATGTCAAGTCATTGGCCAGCGCTCGATGGCGCAGGTATGCTCCTTGCTTTTCCTGTCATAGCTGATTCCAACCAGGAGAACCTCAGGATATCCCGCCAGCCGGCTGACATGCCGCCTGTCCTTAATCTGCTGGATCGCAGCATCCACAGTGGTATCGCACTTAAGCTCTGCGACAATCGGGATCCGGTTTTTCCGTTTCGGCAGCATCACGATGTCTGCAAAGCCCCTGCCGGAGGGAAATTCCCGGACAGGAAGCCAGTCCTCAAGAGCACAGTGGTATGCGAGGAGCACAGATGCCGCGAGGGAATTTTCATCGTCGTACAGGTATGGATCGGAAAACCAGCCGTGGGCAGACTGGATCCCCTCTGCAACTGCTGCCTCATTTCCCTCCAGAGTGTCCTCCAGAAGCTGAGGGGATGCCCTCAGAATCCGGGACAGCCCGTGCTCCGGCATGCGCTCCAGAGTATTGAAGAAATCCTCAGCAACCTCCTCATTGGGGATGACAACCGTGCTGCCGGAACTGCCCATGGTGAGATATCCCAGGTGCACAAGCGCCATCAGCACATCGTTTGCTGTATTCAGGGCTGCAGGATCCACTTTCTCCCGGCTTCTGTTTACAGGAGCTTCCTGGCGGGCCAGGAGAATGCCCATTCTCTCCTTCAGCCCGGGCATGTCGCTCTCCAGTGCCTGCCTGATGAGAACAGGTTCCGCAGTCTGTATCCACCAGCATCCGGTCTCCCTGTGCAGCAAGGTGCTGACCACAGAAAAGGGGCAGGCGACAGCAGCCTCGTCCAGCCTGTATCCGCCGTGCCGGGTCTGGATTTCTTCACAGTCCGCCTGGTTTGCAGAGCACAGGCGCTGCACTTCCCCGGCTGTAAAGCCCATCCAGGGCGACATCCGGCCTGCCGAGCACATGCTGAATTCCAGAAAGCTGCTCGTCAGCGACTCGGACTTCTGCTTCGGGATGGGCAGAATGCCCGTCATATAAACCAACTCAACAAATTTGCTGGCAGCCCTTGTCTTGAACAGTCCGGTCAGGAACTCCGTGCAGGATGTCTTCAGGGCTTCATTATCCATGTCCTCGCGGAAAACAATGTCCCACTCATCGATGAGAAAAACGAATCTGGTCCCATGCCGTCTGTGAATCGCCATCAGAGATTTGGTAAGGGATCTCTCCCTGCCGTGAACCTCATCAGGATACACCTCTGCAAGCTCTTCGTTCACCTGCTCAGAGATATACGCCGGCAGGTCCTGCACACGGCCCTCCTGCTTTGCAGAGGTGTGAAAACCCAGCATGTCCAGACAAATGACATCGTGACAGTTCAGGTGTTCTTCGAAGGAAGGCAGCCTTTCTGCCGCGAGGCCGCGGAACAGTTCCCTGGAGCTGCATCCTCTGCTGTAGTAGGCAGTCAGCATGTCGATGGTCATCGACTTCCCAAACCGCCTTGGACATGTCACACACAGCCGGCTGCTTACCGGATCCCCCAGAACGCGGTTTGTGAACTCCACCATTCCAGTTTTGTCAACGTACAGCGGGCTTGCTGCCGCGTCCGAAAAGTTCCCGCTGCCAGGATTCAGGTAGTTGCCCATGTCAGCCTCCCGGAAAACCGATGCCTGCCGGCAGATCTTCTTCCCCGTCAGACAGATCCGGCTGAACCGGTCCGGAAGCCGCCGAAGGCCTGCCCGGCGTGGGGAATCCCTGTGTACTCTGCAACCGTCCGGTCCGTTGTGACCAGATCCGCAGCGGAGAGGCCGTGGACGCTGGCATGCCCCGTAATCCTGGCGAAGGTCCTGAGCTCCTCGGTTGACACATTCAGGAAATTGGCAACCCGCCTGGCCGCGGCATCCACATCCAGCCTGGCCCGCAGTTCCGGGTCCTGGGTGGCGATGCCCACAGGACATCTGCCGCTGCCGCAGATGCGGTACTGCTGGCAGCCGAGCGCCATGAGACCGGCTGTAGCCACCGCCACTGCATCCGCACCCATGGCCAGGGCCTTGGCGAAATCGGAGGAGACCCGCAGCCCGCCTGTAATCACCAGGGAGATGCCGGGACCGCAGCGGTCCAGATACGCCCTGGCCCGGGCCAGCGCATAGATGGTGGGGACTGTGGTCGCCTCCCGGAGGAAGAAGGGGCTGGAGCCGGTCGCTCCTCCTCTGCCGTCGACCGTCACAAAGTCCGCCCCCGCATAAACACACTGCTCCAGGTCCGCCTCGATCCGGCCTGCCGCAATCTTGATGCCCACCGGGCGTCCGCCGGAGCGGCGGCGCAGCATGGAGACCATCTCCTTCAGGTCCTCCGCACTGCTGATCTCAGGAAATCTGCTGGGGCTCTGGATATCCTCGCCGGGCTTTCTGCCCCGGATGGCTGCAATCTCCGGCGTCACCTTCTCCCCCGGCAGATGACCGCCCATGCCGGGCTTGGTCCCCTGTCCGATCTTGATCTCGATGGCGTCCGCCGACTGGAGATTCTCATCTGTCACGCTGTATCTGTTGGGTATGTACTCGAAGATGTACTTCCAGGCTTCAGCCCGCTCCTCCGGCAGGATGCCCCCCTCCCCGCTGCACATGGCTGTTTTTGCCATGGCGGAACCTCTGGAGAGGGCAATCTTGGCCTCCCGGGACAGGGCCCCGAAGGACATGTGGGAGATGAACACCGGGGTCTCCAGCACCATGGGCTTCTCCGCCCGCGGACCGATGACCGTGCGGGTGTCCACCTCATCCCCGTCGTTCAGAGGCATCGGACTGAGCTGGGCTCCCAGGAGCAGAATATCGTCCCAGCCGGGCAGGGGCATCTGCGTCCCCATGGCCGCATGCAGGGACTTCCCTGTGACGGACATCTCGTGGATCT
The DNA here is from genome assembly GCA_964471855.1 of uncultured Oscillospiraceae bacterium. Classification (GTDB taxonomy): domain Bacteria; phylum Bacillota; class Clostridia; order Oscillospirales; family Oscillospiraceae; genus Lawsonibacter. The sequence goes on from CAYYHY010000126.1 coordinate 3,095, forward strand.
GTTCCATGTACCGGCAGTCCGGGTCATGCCGGACCCAGTCCGCCGGATAGGACAGGTCGCCGCCGGATGCCTGGGGCTGCCCGGAAGATGCCTCTGGCTCACCGCCGCTGATGCAGACAAACTTCGAGACCGGCTGTCTGCAGACCGGACAGGCCGTCAGCTCGGCGAAGGACCGGCCTTCCTTTGCCTCGTCGAAGATGTATCCGCACACAGAGCACTGATATACAGCCATCAAAATGCCTCCTTTTATACTGAGGCCGGCGCCGGCGCACCCGGGAGGGATACCGCCGGCTCAGGTTCTGCCTCAGTCTGTTTGCTTTGGGAATCCGCCCAACGGACGTATTCTTCCATTTGCTGCAATTATATACGAAAGAGGCGTCAGAAACAAGGGTTAAAAATTTGTTTCTTCTGACTCTGCTCCAGCCTCAAGGTGCTCAGAAAGAGCCGCCTGCGGGTTCTGAGGTCCAGATGCTGCAGACCGGGGGCTCACTCCCACTCGATTGTGGCGGGGGGCTTGCTGGTAATGTCGTAGACAATCCGGTTGATCCCCTGCACCTCATTGATGATCCGGGTGGAGATGCGGTCCAGCACCTCATAGGGGATCCGGGCCCAGTCCGCGGTCATGAAGTCCGCAGTGGTCACCGCCCGGAGGGCCAGAGTCCAGCCGTAGGTCCGGCCGTCCCCCATGACGCCCACGCTGCGGGCGCCGGTGAGAACCGCAAAGTACTGGCTGAGGTTTCTGTCCTCCCCCGCTCTGGCGATCTCCTCCCGGAAGATATGGTCCGCCAGGCGGAGCGTATCTGCCTTCTCCCTGGTTACCTCGCCGATGATGCGGATGGCCAGACCCGGACCGGGGAAGGGCTGGCGGTTCACCAGATACTCCGGAAGGCCCAGCTCTCTGCCCAGCTGGCGCACCTCATCCTTGAAGAGCATGCGCAGGGGTTCGATGATCTCCCTGAAGTCCACATTTTCGGGGAGTCCGCCCACATTGTGGTGGCTCTTGATGACAGCGGCGCCGGCCTTTCCGGAGCCGGACTCAATCACATCAGGGTAGATGGTGCCCTGCACCAGGTAGTCCACCCGCCCGGCTCTGCGGGCCTCCTCCTCAAAGACGCGGATGAACTCCTCGCCGATAATCTTCCGCTTCTGCTCCGGGTCCGTCACCCCGGCCAGGCGGTTCAGGAACCGGTCCTCCGCACGGCAGCGGACGAAGTTGATGTCCCAGCGGGAGAAGGCCTGTTCCACCTCGTCCCCCTCCCCCAGGCGCAGAAGGCCGTGGTCAACAAAGACGCAGGTCAGCTGCGGTCCCACCGCCTCCGCCAGGAGGGCGGCAGCGACTGAGGAGTCCACGCCGCCGGAGAGGGCCAGCAGCACCCGGCCGCTGCCCACCTTCTCCCGCACGGCGGCGACGGCCGTGCGCCGGAAGTCCTCCATGGTCCAGTCTCCGGCCGCCCCGCAGACCTCATAGAGGAAGTTTCGGATCATCTTCAGACCGTTTTCCGTGTGGTTCACCTCGGGGTGGAACTGCACGCCGTAAAACCCGCGGCGCTCGTCCGCAATGGCGGCGCTGGAGCAGGCATCGGAGCGGGCCGTGCAGACAAAGCCCTCCGGCACCTTCGCCATGTAGTCCCCGTGGCTCATCCAGGAGATGCCCTCGGAGGGCAGACCCTTGAAGAGCCTGCAGCCGGTGTCATACCAGGTCCGGGTTCTGCCGTACTCCCGGGCCGTATCATCCTGAGCCTCGGTCACCTCTCCCCCCAGCAGGTGCGCCATCAGCTGGCAGCCGTAGCAGATGCCGAGGATGGGAACGCCCCATGTGAAGATCTCCGGATCCACCGCCGGCGCATCCTCCCGGTACACGGACCCGGGACCGCCGGTAAAGATGATCCCCACGGGGTCCATGGCTTTCAGCTCCTCCAGCGGCGCAGTGTAGGGCTTCACCTCGCAGTATACGCTGCATTCCCGGACCCGGCGCGCGATGAGCTGGCTGTACTGGCCGCCAAAATCCAGGACGATAACATTCTGATGGGGCACGGCAGATTCCTCCCTGTCTGGTTTTGCATGGATACTATCACAATTCCCGCCCTGCCGCAAGACACCCCCCGGACGCCCGGTCCGGGGGGCTTCCGTCGTTCCGCTGCCTCAGGCAAAGATGTCCGGCGCCCCGGCGAAGAGCTTCCTCACCCGCTCCAGCACCGGCCGGTTCTCCGGCCTCTTCAGCTCCGGGTCTGCATCCAGCAGCTCCTCCGCAGCCTTCTGCGCCTCCTGGAGCAGGCGCATGTCCCCTGCCAGGCTGGCCATCTTCATCTCCGGCATGCCGTGCTGCCGGCTCCCGAAGAAGTCGCCGGGCCCGCGGACCCGCAGGTCCTCCTCGGCGATCCGGAATCCGTCCTTTGTATCCGCCAGCATGCGCAGCCGCTTCATGGCAGGGAGGCTGCGGGTGGATGTCATGAGGATGCAGCTGGAGCGGTCTCTGCCCCGGCCCACCCGGCCGCGGAGCTGATGGAGCTGGCTGAGGCCGTAGCGGTCCGCGTTCTCTATGATAATCAGGGTCGCATTGGGGACATCAACCCCCACCTCCACCACGGTGGTGGACACCAGAACCTGGGTCTCCCCGGAGACAAAGGCAGCCATGGCCGCCTCCTTCTCCTTCGCCTTCATCTTTCCGTGGACCAGGTCCACCCTCAGGTCCGGGAACACCTGGTTCTTCAGCTGCTCCGCATAGGTCTTCACAGCCTTCAGGTCCATCCCCCCGGCCGGGTCCCCGGATCCCTCCTCCTCAGCGCCGTCCTCATTCTCCTCCACGGCGGGGCAGACGATGTAGACCTGGTGCCCCTCCTCCGCAGTGCGCCTGACGTATCCGTACATGCGCTCCCGCCTGTCCTCCCGGATCAGGAAGGTGTCCACGGGGGTGCGGCCGGGAGGGAGTTCATCCAGCAGCGAGACGTCCAGGTCCCCGTATACGATGAGGGCCAGGGTCCTGGGGATGGGCGTGGCGGACATCACCATCACGTGGGGGGTCCGGTCCGCGCCCCCCTTGGCCGCCAGGGCGGAGCGCTGGGCCACCCCGAACCGGTGCTGCTCGTCCGCAATCATGAGCCCCAGATTCCTGAAGTTCACCCCCTGGGAGAGCAGGGCATGGGTCCCCACTGCCAGCTGGATCTCCCCGCTCTCCAGGGCCTGCCTCCGCCTGCGGCGCTCCGCCGCAGTCTGCGAGCCGGTAAACAGCTCCACCCGGATCCCGGCCGGAGCAAACAGGGCGGCCAGGCTCACGGCGTGCTGCTGCGCCAGAATCTCCGTGGGCGCCATCAGCGCCGCCTGCCAGCCGCTGCGGATGGCGAGCCATGCGGCATAGGCAGCCACCGCCGTCTTCCCGGACCCCACATCCCCCTGGACCAGCCGGTTCATGGGCACTCCGGAGCACATGTCGGCGGCGGTCTCCTCCATGACCCGGCGCTGGGCCCCGGTCAGCTCGTAGGGGAGGAGCTTCTGGAACTCCTCAAAGGGTGCGGGGGAAACCGGACAGCCCGTCCGTCCGGCGCATCTCCTGTCCTTCAGGAGGCGCAGCCCCGCTGAGAGGCAGAACAGCTCCTCAAAGGTGAGCCGGCGCCTGGCCTCCTCCAGGGACCGGCCGTCCCCGGGGAAGTGGATGTTCCGCACGGCCTCCCCGCAGCCCGCCAGGCCGTATTCCCTGCGGATGTCCGGCGGCAGGCACTCGGGGATCTGGGAGGCACAGGGGAGAACCGCAGCAGCAAGGGACGTCATCGTGCTGTTGGCCAGCCCCGCGGTGAGCGGGTAGACGGGCATGATGCGGCCTGTGAGCTTTCTGGCGTCCGCCCTCTCAAAGAGGGGGTTCTTCATGACCCGCCGGTTTCCCTGGCGCTCCACTGCCCCGTAGAAGATGTACTCCACCCCGGGGATGATGGTCCTGGTCACATAGCTCTGGTTGAAGAAAGTCAGCTGGAGAGTGCCGGTTCCGTCCCCGGCCGCGGCCGTGGCCACCTCCAGGCCCTGCCGCACCCGGCTGAGCTGCGGCGGCTCCAGCACCGCCGCCCGGATGCAGACTTTCTGCCCCTCGGGTGCCGCAAGGACAGGATACTCCTGCCGGCGGTCCTCATAGCGCCTGGGATAGTGCTCCAGCAGGTCCCCCGCCGTCCGGATGCCCAGCTTCTCCAGTTTTCGCGCCCGCACTTCCCCCACCCCCGGAACGGAGGACACCGGGGTGGTGAGAGTCAGATCCAATGAGAATACCTCCTTAATACGGCTTGAGAGACTGCAGCCCGGGCGGCATGCAGTCTCTCCAGTCAGGGAAAACGTCCTGTCAGCGCTCCTCCGCCATCTGCTTCAGGGTGGCCATGAGCGCCGGTATCATCTGCTTCTTGCGGCTGACCACGCCGGGCAGGACGGCAGCGCCCCCGGACACCTCCGCGCCGAAGGAACGGGAGATGACTTCCTCCGCTCCCTCCCCTGCCATGAGCAGGGTGGTGCAGGCGGTGCGCACGTCTGTAAACATGTAGAACACGTAGTCCAGCCCCTGGCGGTTGAGGGCCGTCTCCAGGTAGGGTCCCACCAGCTTCTGGCTGTTCTCCCGGTTCCTTGCGGACATGTAGCTGCCCTGTCCCACGCCGAAACGGATGTCCCCGCTGCTGAAGACCTTGTAGTCCCCGTTGAAGATCTCCTGGGCGGTCTTGCCGGTCACGTCTCCCCCGGCCTCAAACATGGCGTCCGCGTAGCTCTCCATCTCCACTCCCGCCAGCGCCGCCAGGGCGGCTGCGGCCCTCCGGTCTGTCTCCGTGCAGGTGGGGCTGCGGAACATGAGGGTGTCCGAGAGGATGGCGGAGAGCATCAGCCCCGCAGTGGCCGGGTCGATGTCCACTCCGTTCTCCTGGTACATCTGATAGATGATGGTGCAGGTGCAGCCCACCGGCACGTTGCGGA
>CAYYHY010000127.1:0-8019 GCA_964471855.1 uncultured Oscillospiraceae bacterium
CTGTCCAGTCCGTCCGCCTCCTGGCTTCACAAGATGCTCTCTGCGGATCTGCCGGCGGTGAGAGCGGCCATCTGCATGGAGCAGGTATCCGGGAATTACAAGCAAGCGGGATGCCAGTCCTTTGCAGCTTATCCCAGCCCGCTGCACATGCTGCCAGAGCGGTGATGCCTGTGCTGTGAGGATGCAGAAAGGCCCTGCCCGGCTCCCGGACAGGACCTCGATCTGCTGTCTGTGATGTTCTGTTTCATCCTGTGTACGCAGGACCCGGCATTCTGCCTTCTCGGAGCATACACAGCGGCGGATCAGCTGTCTGCCAGCGAAGGCCATACGGCGGTCCGGCAGTATGCAGCCGCAGCGACGAGCATGGCAGCCCAGCCTGCGGCGCAGGCGAAGGCGATGCCCTCGATCCCCAGGGAGCCGATGAGGAGCCGGGTGACCAGGACACGGACGCTGATCTGCACAATGGTCAGGACCAGGGTGATCCGCATGTGCTTCATCCCCCGGAAGAAACCCTGGATACCGTTGGTCAGACCCGGCATCCAGTAGAAGAAGGCCATGACCTGGAAATACCGGGCTCCCTCCCTGAGGGTCATCTCCTCCGTGGAGAACAGGGACAGAACCGGACGGTGGAAGAGCAGAATTGCGGCGCAGATGAAGATAAAATAACCAAGCTCAAGAAGCATTCCCTGGCGCAGACCCCTCCGGACCCGCTTCTTCTCCCCTGCCCCCAGGTTCTGGGCTGTACAGGTCATCATGGCGCTGGATATGCTCCGCTCCGGCACCAGGGCGAAGTCCTCAATCTTCCCCACCGCGTTGAAGGCCGCCATGGTGCTCACGCCCATGCTGTTCACCATCCCCTGGATGAGCAGCTTGCCCAGGGGCTGGCTGATCTGCTGCAGGGCCGTGGTGCTGCCGTACCGAACCGTGTTCTTCAGCAGCTCCGGGTCCGGTCTGAAGTCTGCCCGTCTCACCTGCAGCACCTCCACCCGTCTCCAGGTGTACAGGATGCATCCGGCTGCAGACAGGAAGTTGGCGATGACCGTGGCCAGGGCCGCCCCGGAGGTTCCCCAGCGGAACACAGCCACAAACAGGAGGTCCATCAGACCGTTGGCCGCACAGGCCCCGGCGAGAATCCACACCGCCGTCTTCGAATCCCCCACGCTGCGCAGAGACTGGGCGTATATGTTGTACAGGCAGGTGAAGGGCATCCCAGCCAGGATGATGCGCAGGTATGCCAGGGCCGGTCCCATGGCCTCCTCCGGCACGTCCATGCTGCGGAAGATCACCCCGGCCAGGCAGAAACCCCCGGCAGACAGGATGGCGGACAGCCCCATGCCCAGGAGCAGGAGGGTGGCCATCTCCCTGCGGAGCATGTCAAGCCTGCCCGCCCCGAAGAAGCTGCTCATGAGCACGGAGGCCCCGATGCACAGTCCGGTAATGAAGAGAATCAGCAGATTCATCACCGGGTCTGCCGTTCCCACCGCTGCCTGGGCTGTATCCCCGGCAAAGCGGCCCACGATCATGGAATCGACCGCATTGTAGGTGAGCTGGAACAGGTTTCCCAGCACCAGCGGCACCGAGAAGGCAATCAGGTTCCCTGCGATGCTCCCCTCTGTCATGTTCCGCATGCCGGTCTGCTCCCCCTTTCTGTACTTCCCCGCGGGACAGATCCGCAGCATTCACCCTGGCCTTTCCGTTTTCTGTCTGTCCCGCATAAGATTAGCACATCCCCAGTTCCTGTGCAAGGGAGGATCCGGTGCCCCCGGCCGGGCGCACTGGCGCCGCTCTTCCCCCTGAAGGGCTCCTCCCGGGCGCCCTTCTTCCTCTTCGTGTCTTGCACAGCAGATGAGAAAGGTCTATAATGCCGGCAGGAGACTGCTTCGGAACCGCGGGAAACCCGGACACTCCGGAGCGGTCTTCCTCTGTTCTAACCTGTACAGAAATCCCTGTCAGAGGTGAGCGAAATTGTCTGTGATACGGTACAGCAAACTGGTGCGGGACCGGATCCCCGAGATCATAGAGGCCGGCGGGAAGACCTGCACGGTCCGGGTCCTGGGTGACGAGGAATACCTGCAGATGGTGGACGCCAAGCTGGACGAGGAGCTGGCGGAGTACCACCGGGACCGGAACATCGAGGAGCTGGCAGACCTGCTGGAGGTTCTGCTGGCGGCCGCTGAGGCCAGAGGCTTCACCCGGGAGCAGCTGGAGCAGGTCCGGGCCGCCAAGGCGGAAGAGCGGGGCGCCTTCAGCAGGAGGCTTCTCCTGACTGAGGTCAGGGACGGAACCTGAGGTCCTGACCATGTCAGCAAAGGAACAGGACCGGACGCCGGAGGAGCTGTTTATCCAGATCTTCAGCGACGCATACGGCCCGGAGAAGACCCGGTATCTGTTTCCCCGCTGTCCCTTCGACGACATCCGGCAGATCCCCCGGGTGGCGGACTTCGTGCTCCAGCTGGACGCAGGGCGGGTCGCCATTGAGATCGAGGAGAGCCGGGGGCAGCAGGATCTGACCGGGCGCCTGCTGGCGGAGAACAGCATGACCAGCATGGGCTGGTCCGTATACCGATGGTCCGCCTCCCAGCTGCGGCAGCGCAGCGGAGAGGTGCAGGAGGAACTGCAGTATTTCCTTGGAGAGCACCCCCGCTTCCAGGAGATAGCAGACTTTCTCCCCGCCCAGCGGGGCAGCTCCATCGATGCCCGCAGTCTGGAGCTCCGGGACCACCAGCGGGCGGCCCTGGACGCCCTGGCGGAGATGCGCAGGAACAATGAGACCATCGCCCTTCTGTACCACGCCACCGGGACAGGCAAGACGGTGACCGCCATACTGGACGCCATGCAGGTGGGGCCCAGAGTCCTCTACCTGGCCCACACAAAGGAACTGGTGGAGCAGACGGCAGACAGGTTCAGCACCCTGTGGCCGGAGCGCACCGCCGGCCGCTTCACCGGGGACATCCAGCAGACGGACACGGACATTGTCTGCGCCACCGTCCAGAGCATGGCCAGGAACCTGAACCGGTTCAGCAGGGAGGCGTTCCGCTACCTGATAGTGGACGAGGCCCACCACGCCGCGGCGGAAACCTGCCGGAAGGTCCTGGCCTACTTCCATCCCCAGTTCACCCTGGGCCTCACCGCCACCCCGGAGCGGGCCGACGGCAGGGACATCCTGGACATCTTCCGGCATACCGCCCACAGGCTGGATATCCAGACCGCAGTGGAACTGGGAGAGCTCTCCCCCGTCCGCTGCATCCGGGTTCGAACCAGCGTGGACCTCAGCGACGTGCGCATCCGCAATGTGCAGTACGTGGCCGGGGACCTGGAGAGGAAGGTGTCCTCCCCCGCCCGGGACAGGCTGATTGTGGACACCTGGTTCGAGCTGGCCCGCGGCAGGCTGACGCTTGTCTTCTGCGTCTCCGTCAGCCACGCAAAGCGCCTGGCGCAGATGTTCCGGGACAGGGGTGCCGCGGCTGAGGCCGTATACGGGACCATGAAACAGGCGGACCGGGAGAGCTTCCGGAGCAGATTCCGCAGCCGGGAGCTCACCGTTCTCTGCGCCTGCGACCTCCTCAGCGAGGGCTGGGACTGCCCGGAGACAGAGGTGCTCTTCATGGCCAGGCCCACCCTCTCCCAGGTGGTGTACACCCAGCAGCTGGGCCGGGGCATGCGGAAGGCCCCCGGCAAGGATTTCCTCATGGTGGTCGACTTTGTGGACAACGCCGGCCGCTTCAGCACCCCCTGGTCTCTCCACCGCCTCCTGGGTCTGAAGGACTACCGCCCCGGCCAGTATGCGGCGGCCCCTGCGGCCCTGGCCGCCGCCGAAGCCCGTCTCTACGAACAGGGGATCAAGCCGGAGGCCCTCCAGGACTGGCCCCTGCAGGTCACAGACTACGAACTGGTGGACCTCTTCAGCTGGCAGCGGGAGGCGGAGGGCATGCTCTCCCAGAAGGAGCTTGTCCGCCGGGTCATGCCCCAGGCCGAGACAGTGGAGCAGTACATCGCCTCGGGGAAGCTCAGAGCGGACCTGGAGATCCCCACCAGCAGCGGGGTGCTCCGCTATTTCAAGGAGTCCACCCTCCTGGAGAAGGCAGCCGAATTCGGCTGGGAGATCATCGACGACAGCAGCCGCAAGGAGAAGTTTGTGGACATGGTCCGGACCGGACCCATGAGCAAGTCCTACAAGCCGGTGCTGATCACCGCCTTCTTCCGCTGCGCCGACGGGGACGGCCGGGCGCAGATGCGGGACATCATCGCCAGCTTCCGCTCTTATTATGAAAACCGCCTCTCTGCCGGTCTGGTCACGGAGACACAGGGGATCTTCCGCAGCAGCAGCTTCACGGACGCAGAAATCCGGAGGCTCATCCTCGACTATCCATACAGAAGGTTCGCCGACAGAGGCATGATGCACTACATCGGGGTTCTGGACATCATTCAGATGGACGAGGCCGTCTGGACCCGCCTGACAGAGGGGGAGAAGGAGGACCTGGTCCAGGTCTGCAGCCGGCGCCTGGAGGAATACTTCCGCCGCCTCAAACGCTGACACCGCGCCCTGCCCCCGTGCATCCAGAGACAAGGAGGTCTGCCCATGCTGAGCCGTTCCAGGCTCGAGGAGTACTTTGAGCTGTACAGAGAGGACTTTGAGGCCCGCAGGGACAGGGACGTCGGACCCGGCTCCCTCTGTGAAGCCGCCCAGTGGTTCCGGGACCGCTGGGATTCGGATGAAACGGATTTCGCCGCCATGCTCACCCGGGCTCTGCAGAAGGCCGGACCGCTGCTGGCGAATGTCACCCCCTCCAGACAGGACCTGCTGTCCCAGGCCCGGAAGAACCCGGAGGGGGTCCGGCATCTGCTTGACATTGTACGAAGCCCGGAAGATGCCCTGGACATGTCCAGGCTTCAGGAATTTGAGTCTGCCTGGGGGCAGCTGACCGGCAAAAGTGCGGAGGACCTCTCCTGCTCCCAGTCCGCTGTCTACCTCCAGTGGCTCTGCCGCCCGGATGACTTCTTTCCCCTGGACCTGAATGAGACGGATGCCCTCTCCGCCGCCCTGGGCGGGGAGAACCCGCCCGGCGGAGACCCCCTGCTGCAGGCCCAAAGGATCTGCCAGGAGGTCTGCCGTTTTCTGGAGGAGCAGCAGTACACCGGCGGCAGCTGGCCGCAGCTGGACAGATTCCTGGACAGGTACGGCCAGTCCGGCTTTCACGCCCTGACCGCAGACTTCTGCACCTGGACTGTCCAGCAGCGTGCTTCTGCGCAGGACGCAGATGCCCTGTGGCAGCCCGCTGGCTGGGACCCCGGGATCACGCAGGAGCAGTGGGCAGAGCTGCTGAAGGACAGCAGCGTCTTCACCCCCTGGGCCCTGACCCTCATCAGATGCCTCCAGGACTGCGGCGGGGAGGCCTCCTGTTCCATGCTCTCCCGGAAGTACGGACGGCAGATCCATTTCTACCGCCGCAGCGCCTCTGCCCTGGGCTGGCACGTCAGCCGCAGGACAGGGTGCCCTGTGGCAGAGGGGAAGAACGGAGGGTCCCTGTACTGGGCCGTTCCCTTTCTGGTGCGGCAGACCGCCCCCGGGGAGGCCGGCATCTGTGTGTACCGGATCCGGGACGAGCTGAAGGCTGCCCTGGAGCAGACTGACCTCTCCGGCATCCCCCTCAGCACCGGCGGCAGTCCCCGCTTCTGGTGGCTGACCTTCTTCCCCGGACCGGGGAGCCCCTCCACCCTGCAGACCGGGCAGCTGTACTCCTGTCCCCTGCACACGGAGAGCGGCCGGGAGCGCCCCAACTTCCGGGACGCAGGGAGTGGCGACCGGGTCGTCTGCTTCGAGGCCGGACCGGCCGGTGCGGTCACGGCCCTGGGGGAGGTGGAGGCAGCCCTGGAGGACAGCTCATTAAACATCCGCATGACAGAGCATCTGGCTTCCCCCGTCGGCCTGAGCCTGCTGAAATCCTGCCCCGCCCTGGAGCATTCCCAGTGCCTGGCCGGCTGGCCGGGAACCCTCTCCCCTCTTGCACAGACGGAATATGACGTCATCGCAGACATGGTCCGGGCGGCGAATCCCCCGGAACCCCCGGCGGAGACCATCCCCTACACCAGGGACGACTTCCTCCGGGACGTCTTCCTGTCCCCGGAGCAGTACGGCCGCCTGACGGCTCTGCTTCTGCGAAAAAAGAACATCGTCCTCCAGGGACCTCCGGGGGTGGGGAAGACCTTTGCCGCCCGGCGCCTGGCCTGGTCCCTCCTGGGGGAGCGGAATTCCTCCCGCACGGAGCTGGTCCAGTTCCACCAGAACTGCAGCTACGAGGACTTCGTCCTGGGCTGGCGCCCCGGCGGGGACGGGTTCGAGCTGCGGCAGGGGGTGTTCACCCGCTTCTGCCGGCGGGCGGCATCGGACCCGGACCATCCCTACTTCTTCCTGATCGACGAGATCAACCGGGGAAACCTGAGCCGCATCTTCGGCGAGCTGCTGATGCTCATTGAGGACGGCTGGCGGGGGACCTCCGTCTCCCTCTCCCCGGACGGCAGTTCCTTCACCGTCCCTCCCAACCTTTACATCATAGGCATGATGAACACCGCCGACCGCAGTCTGGCCCTGATCGACTACGCCCTCCGCCGCCGCTTCAGCTTCTTCACCATGGAGCCCGGTTTCCGGACAGAGGGCTTCCGGCGCTACCGGGAGTCCCTCCGCAGCCCCCGGCTGGACGCCCTCATTGACAGGGTGGAGGCCCTCAATGAGGAGATTGCCAGAACCCTGGGACCCGGCTTCTGCATCGGCCACAGCTTCTTCTGCGGCTGCCCCTCCCCGGACGCCTGCACGGAGGAGTGGCTGCAGTCCATCGTGGACTTCGACCTCATCCCCACCCTGGAGGAGTACTGGTTTGACGACCCCGGCCAGGTGGAGAAGTGGTCCGCCATCCTCAGGGGGGAAGCTGCGCCATGAGGGAGGCAGACCCGCAGGCCGGGGGCGGGAACATTCCCATCGAGAACATCTACCACATGCTCTGCTACGCCTTCAACTGCCTGGACCGGACGGAGCTGCAGCATCTGTCTGCAGAACCGGCGGACAATATCTTCAGCCTCCTGGCCCTCATGCTCTCCACGGGAACCTCCCGGCAGCTCAGACAGGGGCTCTTCCGCTCCTATGTGGACCGCACGGACGATCTGCCCCTGATCCGGGGCCGCATCGACATGTCCGGCACCATCCGGAATGCGGCCGCGGGGCGCCGGCAGGTCACCTGCGAGTTCGCCGAGCTGTCCGAGGACAGCCTCCCCAGCCGCATCCTCAAGACCGCCATGCTGGCCCTGGTCCGGGAGCCGAAGGTGGACGGGCAGCTGAAGGCAGCCCTGCGGAAGGACCTCCAGTACTTCTCCGCCGTTGGGACTGTAAACCCCTCCGCCGTCCCCTGGTCCTCCCTCCAGTTCGACCGCAGCAGCCGGAACTGGCGCATGCTCATGGGCGTCAGCCGGCTGGTGCTGGAGAGCCTGCTGATGACGGAGCAGGAGGGACCCCGGCTGCTGGAGGCCGGGGTGCGCAGGAATCTCCCCCGCCTGTATGAGAAGTTCCTCCTGGAGTTCTACCGCCAGGAGTGCGCCCCGGTCCTGCGTTCCAGCGCCTCCCAGATTCCGTGGGGTCTGGACGGCGGCACCGCCGCCTTTCTTCCCGTGATGCAGACGGACATCACCCTCACCTCCAGGGACCCCCGGGTCAGGAGGGTGCTGATCATCGACGCCAAGTTCTACTCACACACCCTTCAGCACAGCTGGGGCACCGCCACCGTCCACTCTCAGAACCTGTACCAGATCTTCACCTATGTGAAGAACAGGGAGTGGGAGCTCCGGTCCGTGCCCCACGAGGTCTCCGGCATGCTCCTGTACGCCCGCACAGACGAGGCGGTGCAGCCCGATGTGACTTACCGCATGAGCGGCAGCCGCATCGCCGTCCGGACCCTGGACCTGAGCCAGAAGTTCGACCGCATCCGCGCCGCCCTCCTGGCCATCGCGGAGGAGTTCTTCCCTCCCCTCCCC
>CAYYHY010000128.1:0-7969 GCA_964471855.1 uncultured Oscillospiraceae bacterium
AAGGTGCTGACCTACGACTTCATTCTGGAGCATGTGTGGGGACCCTACGGGGGCAACACCAGCAACCAGATCCTGCGGGTCAACATGGCCAACATCCGGCGCAAGCTGGGGGAGAACCCCTCGGAGCCGAAGTACATCTATACGGAGCTGGGCATCGGGTACAGGATGCTGGAGGACTGACCGGGCTCCGTCTGACAGGGGACAGGAGGGGCGCATCTCCTGTCCCTTCGTTTATGCGGAAACGGCATGGAAGCAGCGTGCGGCATGGATCGCCGCACGCTGCTTCGCGCTTTCGGGGTTTCAGCCGCCCAGGTAGGCCTTCTTGATGTCCGGGGAGGCCAGGAGTTCCTTTCCTGTGCCCTGGGCTACAATCTTCCCCGTCTCCATGACGTAGCCGCGGCTGGCGATGGCCAGGGCGGCCTGGGCGTTCTGCTCCACCAGGAGGATGGTGGAGCCGGATCTGTGGAGGTTCTGGATGATCTCAAAGATCTGCTCCACCAGGATGGGGGCCAGGCCCATGGAGGGCTCGTCCATCATCAGCAGCTTGGGGCGGCTCATGAGGGCGCGGCCCATGGCCAGCATCTGCTGCTCGCCGCCGGAGAGGGTGCCCGCCGTCTGGGTGCGGCGCTCCTTCAGCCGGGGGAACTGCTCATAGACCAGTTCCAGGCCGGGGGCCACGGCGGAGTTCTCCTGGGTGAAGGCGCCCATCTCCAGGTTCTCCTCCACGGTCATCTGCAGGAAGACCCGGCGGCCCTCGGGGACCAGGGCCAGGCCCTTTGCCACGATCTTGTGGGCGGGGACGTGGCTGATGTTCTCCCCGTGGAAGGTGATGGAGCCGGTGCGGCTGCGGAGCAGACCGGAGATGGTGTTCAGGGTGGTGGACTTGCCGGCCCCGTTGGCACCGATCAGGGTGACGATCTCCCCCTCGCTGACCTCGAAGGAGATGTCCTTGATGGCGTGGATGCTGCCGTAGTATACGTTGATGCTGTCAACTTTCAGGATGGGTTCCATGGGCTCAGCCCTCCTTCTTCCTGCCCAGGTAGGCCTCGATGACGGCGGGGTTGGCCTGGATCTCCTCGGGGGTGCCCTTGGCGATGATGCGGCCGAAGTTCAGCACGCAGATGCCCTCGCAGATGTTCATGACCAGGTTCATGTCGTGCTCGATGAGCAGGACGGCGATATGGAAGGTGTCCCGGATCTTGACGATGCTCTCCATCAGCCCGGCGGTCTCCGAGGGGTTCATGCCGGCTGCGGGCTCGTCCAGGAGCAGGAGGGAGGGGTTGGTGGCCAGGGCCCGGACGATCTCCAGGCGGCGCTGGGCGCCGTAGGGGAGGGAGCCGGCCTCGTGGTCCGCCAGGTCCTGCATGTCGAAGATGGAGAGGAGCTCCATGGCGCTCTCATGGGCCAGCTTCTCCTGGCGCCAGAACTTGGGCAGGCGGAAGAGGCCGTCCCACATGGGGTAGCGGATCTGGTTGTGCAGCCCCACCTTCACGTTCTCCTCCACGGTCAGATTGCTGAACAGGCGGATGTTCTGGAAGGTGCGGGCGATGCCGGCCAGGTTGACCTGGGCGGTGGTCATGCTGTGGGTGTCCCTGCCGTTGAGGAGGATGGTGCCCCGGGTGGGCTGGTAGACCTTGGTAAGCAGGTTGAATACAGTGGTCTTGCCTGCGCCGTTGGGGCCGATCAGGCCGGCGATCTCCGTGCGGCCGATGGTGAGGTTGAACTCGTCCACGGCGGTGAGGCCGCCGAAGTCGATGCCCAGGTGCTGGCACTCCAGCACGGGAGGGGAGTTGATGTCCCGCTCGGGGATGATGGAGTGGCTGGGCACCGGCACCATCTTACCGCGCACATACTGCTTTGCCATCAGTCCTCCGCCTCCTTCCTGCCGGGAATCAGCTTTCGCAGCAGAGACTTCATGCTGTCGCTGTTGGTGGCCAGCATGACGAGGATCAGCACCACGGCGTAGACCAGCATGCGGTAGGCGTCAAACTGGCGCAGGGCCTCGGGGAGAATGTACAGCACCGTGGTGGCGATGACGGAGCCCCAGATGTTGCCCAGGCCTCCCAGCACCACGTAGACCAGCACCAGGATGGAGGTGTTGAAGTCGAACCGGGAGGAGACCAGGCTGCCGTAGTTGAGTCCGTACATGGCGCCGGCGGCCCCCGCCAGGGCTGCGGAGGTTACAAACACCATCAGCTTGTACTTGGTGACGTTGATGCCCACGCTCTCGGCGGCGATGCGGTTGTCCCGGATGGCCATGATGGCCCGGCCGGCCCGGCTGCGCACCAGGTTCAGCACTACGATGAGGGTCACCATGACCAGGACATAGGCGGCGGGGAAGGTGGCCAGCTTGGTGATGCCGGTGGCACCCTGGGCGCCCTTTATAATGGCGACGCCCGTCTCGTCCATGTGCAGGTCGGCGATGGTCTTTGCCCCGCTGATGTTGAAGATGATGTGGAGGCCGCTGCTGTCATGACCCACCAGCAGGGTGTTGATCAGGTCCTTGATGATCTGGCAGAAGGCCAGGGTGACGATGGCCAGGTAGTCCCCCCGGAGCCGGAGCACCGGGACGCCCACGATGAAGCCGGCAATGGCGGCGGCAATGGCGCCCACAACCATGGAGACGGCCAGACGGACCGGAGCCACGATGATGATGTCCTGCAGGGAGGCGGCGGTGATGACGCCGGCGAAGGCGCCCACGCTCATGAAGCCCGCATGGCCCAGGCTCAGTTCTCCGGAGATGCCCACTACCAGGTTCAGGGAGACGGCCATGGAGATGAAGCAGCACACCGGCACCAGCCAGCTGTTCATGGTGTTGTTCAGGGAGCCGCTGCGCTGCAGCGCCAGGATGATGACGAAGGCCAGGGTCACGCCGCCGTAGGTGGCGAAATCCACCTTTGTGGTTTTCTTCAGTTTCTTCATGCCGCACCTACACTTTCTCCGGGACTGCCTTGCCCAGCAGGCCGGTGGGGCGCACCAGCAGCACGATGATCAGCACGGCAAAGACGATGGCGTTTGCCAGGTTGGAGGAGATGTAGGCCTTGGCCATGTTCTCAATGATGCCCAGCAGCAGGCCCCCCAGGAAGGCCCCGGGGATGGAGCCGATGCCGCCGAACACCGCTGCGGTGAAGGCCTTGATGCCGGGCATGGAGCCGGTGGTGGGCTGCAGCACATGGTAGGAGGAGAGCAGCAGCACGCCGGCGATGGCGGCCAGGGCGGAGCCGATGGCGAAGGTCATGGAGATGGTGCGGTTGACGTTGATTCCCATGAGCTGGGCGGCGCCCTTGTCCTCGGAGCAGGCCCGCATGGCCTTGCCCATCTTGGTGCGGTTTACAAAGGTGGTCAGGGCGACCATGATGATCAGGCAGGCCGCAACGGTGACAATGACCTCGCTGCTCAGTCCCAGGGCGGCCAGGCTGGCCGGGATGGGGAACTGGAAGATGGAGTTGTAGTTGACAGGGGTGGCGCTCCAGATGAGCTGGGCCGCATTCTGGAGGAAGTAGCTGACGCCGATGGCGGTGATCAGAACGGCCAGGGAGCTGGCCTGCCGCAGGGGTCTGTAGGCCAGAGCCTCGATGATGACACCCAGTGCCGTGCAGGCGGCCACAGCCAGGAGGACGGACACGGGGCCGGGAAGATTCAGATAGCTGATGGCGCAGAAGGATACGTAGCCGCCCACCATGATGACGTCGCCGTGGGCGAAGTTCAGCATTTTGGCAATGCCGTAGACCATGGTGTAGCCAAGCGCGATGATGGCGTAGACGCTCCCGAGACTGATCCCGCTGATCAGGGTGGATATAAACAGTTGCATTCTCTTCACCTCGCTGTGCTGCTCTATGGCAGAGCAGAAGCCGGCCGCCGGGAAACCGGGCTCTGCTCTGCCGTAGAACACAAAAACTTCAGCCGCCGGAGAGAGCAGGACTCTCTCCGGCAGCGAAGGAAATTACCGAAACAGTACAGCCCGGATTATTCGGGGGTGACGTACACGCCGTCCTTGATGACAACAGCTCTGGGGGCCTTGGAGACCTCGCCGGTGGCCTGCCAGGTCATGCCGCTGCCGGTCAGGCCGTCCACGCTGATGCTGGGCATGACGCCGATGAGGGCCTCGCAGATGTCGGAGTAGGACATGTCAGCTGTGCAGCCGGCCTCCTCGAGGGCGGCGGCCAGGACATAGACAGCGTCATAGCCGTCGGCGGCAAACTGGTTGGGAATCTCGCCGTGCTTTTCCTGATAGGTGGCGACGAAATTCTGGGTCAGCTCGTCCTCTGCGTCAGCGGAGAAGGGGGTCAGGAGCATGACGCCCTCGGCCAGGGAGGTGTCAAAGCCCTCGAGGGTCAGGATGCCGTCCATGCCGTCCACGCCGAAGAACAGGGGGGCGTAGCCGATGGCGCTGGCCTGGTTCAGAATGACGGAGGCGGGGGTGTAGTACATGGGCAGGAAGACCACGTCGGCGCCGGCGTCCTTGCAGGCTGCGACCTGGACGGAGAAGTCGGTCTGGGTGTCGGTGGTGAAGGTGCCTTCATAGACAATCTCCAGCCCCTTGGTTTCGGCCTCGGAGACGAAGGTGTCGTGGATGCCCTGGGAATAGGCGTCGTCGTTCTTGTAGATGACGGCGACCTTGGAGCCGGCATAGTTCTCAGCCAGATAGTCGGCGGAGGCGATGCCCTGGTTGGGGTCGGTGAAGCAGACCTGATACATCATGTCCTTGTCGGCGATGACATCGGTGGAGGATGCGGAGGGGGTGATCATGAACATGCGGTCAGTGTTTGCCTCAGCGGAGACGGAGATGCAGGGGGTGGTGGTGACAGTGCCCACGATGGCCTGTGCGCCCCAGTCCTTCAGCGCGTTGTAGGCGTTGACGGAGATGTCGGCTGCGCCCTGGTCGTCCTCAGCGCGCCACTCAAACTGAATGGCTCCGCCGGCTGCGTTGATCTCGTCCACGGCGATCTCGGCGCCGTACATGGCTGCATTGCCGTAGATGGCTGCGTCGCCGGTCAGAGGACCGATGCCGCCGATCTTGAAGGTCTGGACCTCGCCTGAACCGCCGGCGCCGGAGCCGGCAGTGGACTCAGAACCGGAACCGGAGACAGAACCGGAGCTGGATCCCTGGGAGCTGGTGCTGCCGCCCGAGCTGGTGCCGCCGGAGGAAGTTCCGCCGGAACTGCTGCTGCTGTTGCCGCAGGCCGCCAGGGAGAGCGCCATGGCGAGCGACAGGGCAAGTGCGAGGAATTTTTTCATTTTGTTCGCTCCTTTTCATATTTCCTGGGGAATTCTATGTACAGGCCGGGCTCGCTCCCGGACCGGTACAGCACGGGATGCCTGCGCGTCTGATGCTCCATGACAGGCGGAACTCCGCCGCCCCGTCTGGCAGAAAATGGGCACAGGCATTGACAGAACTGGAATTGAATTCCAGCTACATATGGAAAGTATTCTAGCGGCTTAAGTGTCAGGAGTCAACGGCAAAACGCCGATTTTTCGAACGGAAAAGGCCTCAATGTTGTAATTTTGCCGGCAGACGCCGGCGGAAACCATCAGACTCCGCAGGTTAACAGCCTGGCGGGACGCAGGCCCTGCGTCCGGCTGAGAGGGGGAGGAGGCGGGGCAGCAGGTCAGTTCTGTCCGGAAACCGGGACATTTCTCTTGCAAAACTCATAATCGGCAATTATAATGGACTGCGGTGCCTCCGGCAGCTGCTTCCGGGGGCGCAATCGGAAAGGAGCAGTCAGTCATGTACCATAGGAAGCGATGGACGTGCCTGGTCCTGGCGGGAGCCATGGCATGTTCTCTGGCTCTGCCGTGCGCTGCATCCCCCGGCGGAGGAGATCCGGCCTCCATCTCCGTGCGGGCGGACCAGGTTGACAATGTCGTGCGCAGCCTGAAAGTCAGCCGCTACATCAGAAACAGCGCATTTGAATTTGTCCTGGATGCCGGGGGCGATTTCGAATATGAAAGTGCTGTCAACAGGGCAGCCGGGAATACAGCCATCCTCATCGACATCCTGGAGGACGGCACTCCGGTTACTGTGGAGTGCCTCACAGATCTGAACAATGACGGGCGCTACGAATGGCTCACCGGCGGGGATGCGATGGCCGCCGAGGCGCTGTTTCCGGACGGGTCTCTGGCCCCGGTCTCCGGGGAGGCTCCGCAGCTGGATGCCGGCCACTACGAGATCACGGACACAGTGCTGCGCCAGGCGGGGGCGAGGGCCCGCGTCGCCCGCACTGCGGCGGGCAGCGACCAGCAGATTGACATTGAGTCGGTGATGCCTGCACCGGAACTCTATCTGGTAACCTGCGGTGCGGGAGAGAGAGCCATCTACCACTACTTCATCCTCTATGACAGGGTCATCATGCCGGCAGACGTCCCCTACGGCGAGTGGTACTACTACGATGTGGAGTACGCCATGGAGAAGGGGTTCCTGAACGGAACGGGACCGGACACCTACACGCCGCAGGGCATCATGACCCGGGCGGAGCTGGCGCAGGTCCTCTGGAACCTGGCGGGCAGACTGCCGGCGCCGGACCCCGGATATGCGGACGTGCAGAATACGGAGGAGGGCTGGTACTACCCGGCGGTCTCCTGGTGCGTGCAGGAGCAGCTGATGACGGGGGAGAACGGACTGTTTGAACCTCTCAGGCAGGTAACCCGGGAGGAGATGGCAAAGGTGCTCTACCTCTGCGCCAAGTATACCGGCCGGGACATCTCCATGCTGGACGACCTGTCTGCATACCCGGATGCGGGCGTGATTGCGGAGGACTGTCTGCTGGGCATGCAGTGGGCCGTGGCGGCCGGGATCATCACCGGCACCGACCAGGGCATTCTGGACTGCCAGGGGGTCCTGACCCGGGCGCAGCTGGCAAGAGTGCTGCATATTTTCCTTGAGCTTGATGCCGCCTGACGGCAGCGAAAACAGCGGGGACCGGAAGAAGCCGGTTCCCGCTGTGTGTGTTTCTAAAGGGTGGAAAGGTCATAGGGCGTGGTCTGGTAGACGTAGTAGTTGAGCCAGTTGGAGTAGAACAGCTGGGCCGCGGAGCGCCAGCGGACTACGGGGGGCCTGGAGGGGTCGTCATCGGGGAAGTAGTTGGCGGGCACGGCGATATCCAGCCCCTTGTTTATATCGCGGAAGTACTCGCTGGCCAGGGTGTCCGGGTCGTACTCCGGATGACCGGTTATAAAGAAGCGGCGGTTGTCCTCGCTCTTGACGGCGAAGACGCCGGCCTCGTCGGAGACCGCCAGCAGTTCCAGTTCGGGCCGCTTCAGGATGTCCTCCACATGGTTCTCCGTGTAGCGGGAGTGGGGGACATAGAAGATGTCGTCGAAGCCCCGGAAGAGAGGGGAGTTGGGCCTCACCGCCCGGTGGGGGAAGACGCCGAACAGCTTCTGCGGCAGGGTGTACTTGGGGATGCCGTAGTGGTAGTAGAGACCGGCCTGGGCCCCCCAGCAGATGTGGAGGGTGGAGTGGACATGGGTGCGGGTCCAGTTCATGATGGAGCACAGTTCCGGCCAGTAGTCCACATCGGTGAAGTCCAGGTTCTCCACGGGGGCTCCCGTTATGATCATGCCGTCGAAGTTCCGGTCCCGGATCTGGTCAAACGTGGTGTAGAAGGAGGCCAGGTGGGAGGAGTCCGTGTTCGCCGCCGTGTGGCTGGCAGCCTGCAGCAGTTCCACCTCCACCTGGAGCGGCGTGTTGGAGAGCTTGCGCAGCAGCTGCGTCTCCGTCACAATCTTGGTGGGCATCAGGTTGAGGATCAGCAGGTTCAGGGGGCGGACATCCTGGTGGATGGCGCGGTGCTCCGTCATCACAAAGATGTTCTCGCTCTCCAGCGTCGCCCTGGCGGGAAGGGAATCAGGTATCTTGATCGGCATGGAAATCAACCTCCGGTTTGCGGGAAGAGAGCAGGCAGAGCCTGCCTGAGAGAATAACAGCTAATTTAGCACAAATCCGGACTGCAGGCAAGGACAATTTCCC
>CAYYHY010000129.1:0-7887 GCA_964471855.1 uncultured Oscillospiraceae bacterium
CCGGCTGCGGGACTGTGGAAAACTTCGCCGTCCAGATGCGAAATCAGCGCCACGAGGCCTGGTACCGGGGTTTCGTGGCGCTTTCTGTGAAACTTTTTGCTTGTGACCAATCTTTATGCATGTTACAAGCAGTATTCAGCAATCCGGTTAAATATGTTGCAGACATAACTGTTTCGTCGAAACCGGCAAGCTGTGACAAATCAGTTTGCGCCGATGAATAGCATATTAGGGTCCAGCCTGCAGAGCGGGACAGTGTTTTTCCAACCGGGACTGCACATTATCCGACTGCCTGGAAAAACGTCATGACAAACCGGCAGTATTTGCTATAATGCCTGCAGAAAAACCGCCGGCGGACCCGGCGGCATGGACGCAGCCCCGGGACACAGCCCGGTGCGGAAGTCTGGAGGAATTTGTATGATTGCAGTTACCAGCCTGACCGGCAATGCCCTGCGGGAATGCACCGGCGTGGAGGATGCCCTGACGCTGCAGTGGACCATCGAATCGGACCGCAGAAACACGGTCCAGGACGGGTTCGAAGTGCAGATTGTCACGGCGGAGGGGGACATCTGCCATGAAAGCGGCCCGGTTTCAGGCTCCCGTCCGGAGTACACCTGCCGCTGCAGCTGGCGCAGCGTCTCCCGGTATGCCGCCCGGGTGCGGGTGCAGTCGGGCGGCGAGGTCAGCCCCTGGGCGGAACTTCCCTTTGTGACAGCGCTCCGGCCGGGAGAGACCGGAGCGGGATCGTTTGTCACAGCTGAGAGAGAGGAGGACCGGGACAGCAGCTTCGGAACCCTGCTGAGGGGGGAGATCACACTGACCGGAACCGTCAGGGAGGCGTTTCTTCTCTCCACAGCCTGCGGGCTCTGCCATGTCTGGCTCAACGGACAGCGGGTCAGCAGCAGGGAACTGAGCCCCGGCTGGACCTCCTATCACAGGCGCCTGCTGTACCAGACCGATGAGGTGACGCACCTGCTTCACAGGGGGAAAAATGTGCTGGGAGCAGCCCTGGGAGCCGGCTGGTACAAGGGGACGGCAGGATACAAGCACTTCCGGAACCTGTACGGGACCCGCACCGCCTTTTACGGACAGCTTGTTGTCCGCTATGAGGACGGCCGGGAGGAGCGGTTCTGCACAGACGAATCCTGGAAGGGGTCCCGCAGCCCGGTGCTCTTCTCCGAGATCTATGACGGGGAGACCTGCGACGCCCGTCTGGAGCAGGACGGCTGGAGCAGTCCGGGTTTTGATGACTCCGGCTGGACTCCGGCGGATACCGTGGAGCAGGACAGATCCGCCCTTCTCCCCCAGACCCATCCGCCGGTGCGCATCATGGGGCGGCTGGGTCCTCCGGAGCTGATCCTTACCCCCGGGGGAGACCGGGTGCTGAATTTCCGCCAGAACCTGACCGGCTGGTGCGAAGCGGTGCTGGAGCACACGCAGCCGGGGGAGGTGCTGGAACTGGAGTTCTTTGAGGTCCTGGATGCGGAGGGAAACGTGTACCGGGAGAACCTCAGAGGAGCAAAGCAGACGTTCCGCTGGGTCTGCCGGGGTGCGGAGCGGGAGGTCTGCAGACCCTGGTTTACCTTCTTCGGATTCCAGTATGCCAGGGTGGTGTCCTGCCCCGGAGAACTGCGCCCGGAGAGCTTCACAGCCTGTGTGGTCCACTCTGACCTGGAGGAGACAGCCTCCTTCCGCTGTTCCAGCCCCCTGGTCAGCCAGCTGTGGCACAACATTCTCTGGGGCATGAAGGGGAACTTTGTGGATGTGCCCACGGACTGCCCGCAGCGGGACGAGCGCCTGGGCTGGACCGGGGATATCCAGGCCTTCGCCGGGACGGCCTGCTTCCTGATGGACATCGGCGCCTTTGCCCGCAAGTGGCTGGCGGATCTGGCAGCGGACCAGAGCCCGGAAGGGGAGGTTCCCCATGTGGTGCCGGACATCCTCACCGGCCACATGGGGGAGGACTGGCTCCTGGACGGCAGCGCCTTCCAGGGCGGGGCCTCCGGCTGGGGGGACGCAGCTGTTGTTCTCCCCTGGACACTGTGGCTGATGCGGGGCGACAGGGAGACAGTGGAGAGGCAGATGCCATCCATGCTGGCCTGGCTGAAGTTTCTGGACAGCTGCAGCGACGGCTGCCTCTGTCAGGGACCCGACCAGTTCGGGGACTGGCTGGCGCTGGATGCCGAGCCGGGCAGCTGGAAGGGGGCCACCCCCGACCTGTACACCAGCGCGGCCTGGTACTGCCGTTCGACGGAGCTGACGGGCCGCATGCTCACAGCTGCCGGCCGCCGGGAGGAAGGGGCGCAGATGTGCGCGAAGGCGGCAGAGCTGCGCAGGGATTTCTGCAGACGCTTCCTGGACGGGGAGGGGAACCTCACAGTCCAGACCCAGACCGCCCATGTGCTGGCCCTGGCGTTTGACCTCATTCCCCGGGACCTGCGGCGGAAGACGGGACAGAGGCTGGCGGACCTGGTGGATGAGGCCGGAGGACATCTGACTACCGGCTTCATGGGGACGCCCCATCTTCTGCAGGCGCTCAGCAGCACCGGGCACCTGAAGAAGGCGTACAGCCTTCTCATGCGGGAGGACTTCCCCGGCTGGCTGTACCAGGTGAAGCGGGGCGCCACCACCGTATGGGAGCACTGGGACGGGATCCGCCCGGACGGCTCCATGTGGAGCCCCGAGATGAACTCCTTCAACCACTATGCATACGGCTCCGTGGGGGAGTGGCTGGTGCACACCGCCGGCGGCATTGTGCCGGACAGCAGCTGCCCGGGGTTCGAGCATTTCTTCATCTGCCCCCGGCCCGGCGGGGGACTGACCTGGGCGGAGACCTGCTGCAGAACCGTCCGGGGTCCTGTCCGGGTGCGCTGGGATCTGGATGGGGACGTGGTGACGCTCCATACGGAGATCCCCGCCAATACCCGGGCGGATGTGGTGCTCTGGGGGGCCTCGGAAATCCTGGAGACCGGGGGACTTGCCTTTGAGGGGAACCGGGCCGCCGCCGGCAGCGGTTCCTGGAAGTTCCGCTGGCGGCTGAACCAGGAAGAGGACGGGGAGGACGGCCCCGAGTTTTTCCTTTGACAGGAGCGCTCCGCTGTGCTAGAATGGAGGAAAAGTTAGCGCTCGCTAACAATCTGAAACTGTACAGCAGGGGGATCTGAGCCATGATCAGGACGACATTAAAGGTGGACGGCATGGTGTGCAGCATGTGCGAGAGCCACATCAACGAGGCGGTGCGCCGGGCGGTGCCGGTGAAGAAGGTGACCTCCTCCCACAGAAAAGGGGAGACCGTGGTGATCACGGAGGGTCCGGCGGACGGGGAGGCCCTGCGGGCTGCTGTGGATGCCACCGGATACCGGGTTCTGTCCGTGACCCAGGAGCCCTTTGAGCAGAAGGGATTTCTGGGCCGTCTGCAGGGCCGCTGAGGGAGGTTCGGCCGTGGAGCAGGAGTACAAATGGGCGTGTCCGTCGGAGGCGTCGGCTCTGGCTGTGCTGGAGGACCCGGAGGCGGCCTCCGCCTGTACCGGCCGGGGCCAGACGGAGATGGAGGCCCGCTACCTGGACACCCCCCGGAGATCTCTCTCCGCAGTCCGGGCCGGTCTCCGGCTGCGCAGGGAGAACGGCGTCTGCATATGCTGCGTGAAGCGGGACGTGAGCCAGGAGAACGGCTGCACGGTCCGGGAGGAGTATGAGGTGCAGGCGGACACTGTCTCTGCGGCGTTGCCGGGTCTTGTGAAGGCGGGTCTGCCGGAGGATCTGGCCGGGATGCTGGCGGAGGAGGAACTCGCCGAGATCTGCCGGGTCTCCTTCCTGCGCCGGACCATGGCGCTGCACGCGGAGCGGCAGGGCGCCTGGTGCGACATGGAGCTGGCTCTGGACCGGGGTGTCCTGGAGAGGGAGGGCAGATCTGCCCCCCTTCTGGAGGCGGAGCTGGAGTGGAAGGCGGGAGACAGGGAACTGTTTGCTGCATTTGCAGAGGGACTGCGGGAGCGCTGCGGGCTGGAGCCCCAGCCCCTGTCCAAGCTGGCCAGGGCCATGGCCCTCTGAGACCCTCTGCCCCCGGCTTGCAAAGCGGGGCGGGTTGTGCTATCCTTCCGCAGAGAGCGCTGGAAGGAGGTGCAGGAGATGAACCGGAAAAAACGGCCGGTTCTGCTGCTGCTGGCGGTCTTCATGGTGCCGGCCCTTCTTCTGGCGGCTGTGTTCGGCCGCCAGTCCGAGGGGGACCCGGATGTCTATGAGATGGGGGAGAAGATCTCCGTCTACTGGTTTGATTTCACCCTCACCGGCGTGGAGACGGCGAAGACCTGGGAGGGCCTGGAGGCGGAGGAAGGGAACATCCTTGCAGTCTGCAGCCTGGAGCTGAGCAACCGGAGCGACCGCGCCGTACCCATGGGCTGGGATGACTTCCTGCTGCGCTGGGGCGACGAATCCGACCCCGGGGAGGCGGCTGCGCCTCTGCCCTGGCAGGAGGACTGCCAGGGGCAGCTGCCGGACGAGTTTGATCTGCAGAGGGGCGAGGACAGAAGCGGCGTGCTGGTCTACCAGGTTCCCGAGGATCTGGAGCGGGCCGCCCTGGTGTTCCAGGAGCGGTTTGATGAAGGCGGGGACGAGAGCCGCTTTGCGGAGGGGGACCGGTACATGGTCTGGTTCGACCTCGGCGCCTGAGAGAAAAGCAGCAGAAGCGGGCAGGGCACAGGGCTCTGTCCGCTTCTGCTTCTGCTGCGCTACCGGCCGAAATAGCGGGCGCAGTCCTTGAGATGCGTCTGGACATTCAGGTGCTGGGGACAGGCGGCGTCGCACTGCCCGCAGCCGACGCAGTCGGAGGCGGCGTGCCCCTTCTCCAGGATCTCGTCATAGGCGGCCTTCGCTCTGTCCTCCTGGCTCCAGATCATCTCCCGGTTGCGGGCGGCGAAGATATCGGGAATGGGGATTTCCCGGGGGCATCCGGAGACACAGTACCGGCAGCCTGTGCAGTGGATGCAGTCCACCTCCTTCAGGGCCTCCCGGGCCGCGCGGATGGCGGCCTGGCCCACGCTGTCCAGAGGCTGGAAGTCCTTCATGACGGCCAGATTCTCCTCCACCTGCTCCACGGATGACATGCCGGAGAGGACGGTGAGGACCCCGTCCAGGGAGGCCGCAAAGCGGAGGGCCCAGGATGCACAGGAGGCGGATGGGTCTACCATGTCGAAGACCTTCTTCACGTCCCTGGGCGGTGTTGCCAGTGCCCCGCCCTTGACGGGCTCCATGACCACAATCGCCTTTCCGTGGCGGCGGGCCACCTCGTAGTTGGCCCGGGACTGGACCTTCGGGTCCTCCCAGTCCGCATAGTTGATCTGCAGCTGGACAAACTCCGCATCCGGATGTTCTGTCAGGATCCGGTCCAGCAGTTCGGGACCGTCGTGGTAGGAGAAGCCCCAGTGGCGGATGAGCCCCTTCGCCTTCTGCTCCCGGATGAAATCCCAGATGCGGAACTGGTCGTAGGGGGGAAGCTTTTTGGAGGTGACGCAGTGACAGAGGTAATAATCGAAGTAGCCGGCGCCGGTGCGCTCCAGGCTCTCGCTGAACTGCCTCCTGACAGACGCCTCGTCCTGGGGACCGTACCAGGCGCTGAGCTTGGTGGCCAGAAGGAAGCTGTCCCTGGGCCAGCGCTCCGTCAGCAGGGTGCGGACGGCCCGCTCGTTCTCCCCGTCGTCGTATACCCAGGCGGTGTCGAAGTATTTCATGCCCGCCTCCAGAAACAGGTCGACCATGCGGGCGCTCTGTTCCATGTCATAGCCGCTGCCCTTTCTGGGCAGGCGCATCAGACCGAATCCGAGTTTGGGAATGCTGCTGTCAGACAACATGTCGGTTCTCCTTTCCGGTGCCCCGGCGGCCGCATCAGGGGTGCTTCCGCCGGAGTTTCTTTATGCTGCCGTCCGGGTACTGTATGACAGTGGAGTCCAGCTGGGAGGTGAGGCTGGCCCGGATGGCCTGGAGATACTCCCGGCGCAGGGCGTCCCGCTCCGCGGTCTCCTCCGGCGTGAGGCCCTCCGGGGTCTTTGCCTTGCGGGCCAGGACATTGATGCGGTCGATCTTGTACTGTTCCATCTCGGGGCAGCTCCTTGCCAGCCGGGTCCTCCGGCGTTAGATATAGCGGGCCAGGGTGACATTGATCCGGCCCCTGCGGGAGAGGCCGCCTGTCTCCTGAAGGACGAACTTTCCCAGCCCCCGGCAGGTGATCACATCCCCCTGCTCCAGCTGCCGGTCCCCCTTCATGCACTCCCGGTGGTTGACAGCCGCCTTTCCGGCGGCGATCAGAGCGGAGGCTCTGCTG
This sequence comes from uncultured Oscillospiraceae bacterium, assembly GCA_964471855.1. Lineage (GTDB taxonomy): Bacteria > Bacillota > Clostridia > Oscillospirales > Oscillospiraceae > Lawsonibacter. Next base: position 6,314 of record CAYYHY010000129.1, read on the forward strand.
CGGGAGAGGGAGAAGCCGGCTGCGAGGACGGCGTCCAGGCGGAGGGCGGAGACGGTGCTGCGGATGATCCTGAGCTCGGGGGGTCTGGGGGAAAGCCGGGAGAGGGGGATCTCCTCAGCGCTCACCTTCCAGCGGCCGGCGCTCTCCCACTGGGACAGGAGCACGGGCAGCGTCTCCCGGAGCACGGCCACCTGGCAGAGGCCCGGCGCGGGGAGCAGGATGTCCCCCAGTTTCTCCCGGGTGAGACCGAGGCCCATGAGGGAGCCGAGGATGTCCCGGTGGCCTGGCTCTGCCCCTCTGGGAAAGTGTCCCTCCACGGCGGACACAGGCAGGTCCGGGGATGCGAGGAAGTCCTCCCGGGTCTCCCAGTCAGGCAGGAAGACGCACACGGTCCGCTCCGCATCGGGAAACCCGCCCCAGAAAAAGCAGGGGGGCCGGCCGCAGGCGTTCAGCATGTCGGTGACGGAGGCCGCCTCCCCCGGGGAGAGGAAGCTGGTGTGGGAGGGGACGCCCCGGTTCCGGGCAGCCTCCAGCTTGTCCAGCGCCCTGGCCAGGAGAAGCCGCTCCTCCGGCGTGCGGGCGCATCGGTCCAGAATATCCGTCTTCTTCATGGCAACCTCCGTCTGTACGGCTCCGCCTTCACAGTCCCAGCCAGCGCTGAAGGTCAGGAAGTCCCGGGGCGGTCAGCACAGGGGAATACTCCAGAAAGGCCTCCGCCTCCGTGGGACCGTTGAGGACGGCGGCGAAATCGCATCCCGCCCTGCGGGCGGCCTCCGCGTCCATCACCGTGTCCCCGCAGTACAGAAACTCCCCTGGGGATGCCTCCAGTTCCGCCATGGCAGCAAGCAGACCCTCCGGGTCCGGCTTGGGCCTGTGCACATGCTCGCTGCCGATAATCCGCTCCGTCAGGTCCAGGAGGCCTCTGCGATCCAGGATGGCGCGGATGGTCTCCCCCCGCTTGGTGCTGATGATGGCGGACCGGATCCCGGCCCCCTTCAGGGCCCGCAGCAGGTCCTCCGCTCCGGGGAAGAGGACCGTGTCCCGGATCTGCTGCTCCCGGGACGCCTCCTGGAAGTACGCCCGGAACAGTGCCTGGTGTTCCGGATTCCGGTCTCCGGTGAGGTTTGCATAGGAGTCCTCCAGCAGGAACCCCACGGTGCGCCGCACCGTCTCCAGACCGGGGGCGGGGTAACCCAGCCTGCGGAAGCCGTACTCGAAGCCGGCCACGATGGAGGCGGTGCAGTCCGCCAGCGTGTAGTCAAAGTCAAAGCAGACGGCTCTGTAGGGACGGGGGGACATGGGGGGATCAGCTCCTTTGCCAGAGTATACCACGGCAGGGGAGACGCACGCAAGGGGAAGGGAGCGGTCCCGGAGGCAGGAAAAAGCCCCGGGGCTCCCGGAGGAGCCCTGAGGCTGAGTCAGCTTGGATAATCAGAACTTGTAGGTCTTGCAGACGGGGGCGCAGGCGTCGGCGGACTCCTTGTCGTACCAGATCAGGTTGTTGCCGGACTCCTTCTCGAAGAGCTGGATCAGGCGGGGCTGGGTGTCGAAGCGGACCTTGGAGCCCATGGACA
>CAYYHY010000130.1:0-7856 GCA_964471855.1 uncultured Oscillospiraceae bacterium
GACAGCCATGGATCAGGCTACATCGATGCCGTAGCTGCCGCAGAGGGCTGCCAGACCTCCCTGATAGCCGCTGCCGATGGCGTTGAACTTCCACTCGCTGTTGTAGCGGTAGAGCTCGCCGACGACAACCGCCGTCTCGATGGAGAAGTCCTCGGCCAGGTCGTAGCGGATCAGCTCTGCGCCGGTGGCCTCATCCAGGATGTGGATATAGGCGTTGGACACCTGGCCGAAGTTCTGGCGGCCGGAGTCGTCATAGATGGTCACGGTGAAGGCGATCTTGGATACCTCGGCGGGCACAAGGGACAGGTCCACCATGATCTGCTCGTCGTCGCCCTCGCCGGCGCCGGTACGGTTGTCGCCCATGTGGACCACGGCACCGGTGGGGTGGCTCAGGTTGCCGTAGAACACGAAGTCCTTGTCGGTGCTGCACTTGCCGCCCGCGTTCAGCAGGAAGGCTGCCGCATCCAGGTCGAAGTCCCCGCCGGTATCAAACTGGTTGACGTCCCAGCCCAGGCCCACAATGACCTTCTTCAGACCGGGGTTGTCCTTGGTGATGCTGACTTTCTGTCCTTTGCTCAGGCTGATAGGCATAGTAAAGTTCCTCCTTGTATAAGTGCCGCAAACTGCGGGGAATCGCAGAATGAAGAGGCCTACTCCGCGTCGATGCCGTAGTGGGCGCAGAGGGCCGCCAGGCCGCCCTGGAAGCCGCTGCCGATGGCGTTGAACTTCCACTCGCCGTTGTAGCGGTAGATCTCCCCTACAACCACGGCGGTCTCAATGGAGAAGTCCTCCCCCAGGTCAAAGCGGACAATCTCGGTTCCGGTGTCCTCGTCAATGATGTGGATGAAGGCGTTGGACACCATGCCGAAGTTCTGGCGCTTGCGCTCATAGTCGAAGATGGTGACCGTGAAGGCGATCTTGGAGATGTTGTCCGGGACGAGGCTCAGGTCCACCCGGATCTGCTCGTCATCCCCCTCCCCCTCGCCGGTGAGGTTGTCTCCCATGTGCTCCACAGCGCCGCTGGGGTGCACCAGGTTGTTGTAGAAGACGAAGTCCGTGTCCTTCGTGCACTTGCCGTTGGCGCCGCAGAGGAATGCGGATGCGTCCAGGTCGAAGGTTCCGCCTACGAAGGCGTTCACATCCCAGCCCAGGCCCACCATGATGTGCTTCAGGCCGGGGTTGCCCTTGGAGAGACTGACTTTCTGTCCCTTGCCGAGACTGATACCCATGGGTTCTCCTCCTTGCAGTTGTGTATTTACAGCCAGCCGGACTTACCTGCGTCCGTTCGGCATGGCATACCGCTGATTGAACTCCTGCTTGATGGCCTCAAGCCGCTTCTGGTCCTCCTGGCGCTGCTGGCGGGCCTGCCTCTGAATCTCCGCAGTCTCGTCGATGCCGGACACGATGGTGTGCCAGGTGGTCTCCAGGGTCTCGATCTTGATGGAGCTGCCGGAGGCCAGACGGGCTGCCATCTTGGAGGTCTCCACCGTGTTCTGGGCGTTCTTGACCAGCATCTCGTTGGTCTTCTGGTCCAGGGCCGCCATGGACTCCGCCTGCAGCTTCTGCTGCTTGAGCATGATCGCCTGGGCCAGGGCCTGCTTGAAGACGGGCAGGGTGACGATGAATGCGGAGTTGATCTTCCGCACCAGGTTCATGTTGGTAAACTCCATGGTCTTGATCATGGGGATGGACTGGATGGCGATGCTCTCAGCGGTGCGCAGGTCCTGGGTGCGCTGCTCCAGCAGCATGAGGGCCTGCTCCAGGGAGGAGATCTCGAACTGGATGGAGGTGTCCCCGGAGGCGGCCATCTCGTCCCGGCGCTGGGCGATGTAGGTCTCCAGCTCATGGCAGCCCTGCTCCCCGGCCAGGATGTACTTCACCAGGTTGTGGTAGTACTCCACATTGGCGTTGAACATCTCGTCCAGGTTCCGGTTGGACTGGCGGATCTCCTGCTCGTACTTGCGCAGCTCCACATAGATCTTGTCCACCTCGTCCCCCATGGTGTGGTACTTGTTCAGGATCCGGTCCATCTGCTTGCGGGCGCCCCCGAAGAGCTTGCCGAAGAACCCCGGTTCCTCCTTGATCTCGTCGATGTCGAACTGGTCCATGATCTTGGCGAGGGAGTTGAGCATGGCGCTGGACTTGTCCAGCTGGGTCATGTTCACGCTGTTCAGCACCACGTCGGAGGCCTTGGAGATCTGGTCCGCCGCCTCGGCGCCGAAGGTGACGATGCTCTCCAGGTTGTCCACTTCGATGGTGCTGGTGAGGGCGTCCACTTCCGGAGAACCGGTCAGCGTGGCATTCAGCTGCTGACGGTCTGCTGAGATATCGTAGGGGGCCAGCTGCTTCTCCTCTTCCTTCGCCAGCTGGACGCCCTGGGGTGAGGCCGCAGTGTCCGTGCGGCCTGCGCTTCTGCTGAAATCAATAGGCATGGCTAACCTCAACTTCCCTTCCCAAATAATCTCTCGCGCCAGGTCAGGCGCGGCGCAGCCAGCCGGCTGAAGTCCGGCACTGTCAGGTCGTAGATGTACTCCCCGATCTGGTGCTCCTCCGGCAGGTTTGTTCTGTAGTGGTGCTCAATGCACTGGTAGCCCGTAGGGACGAAGAACACGATGTCGAAACCCACAAGGTTCAGATACGCCGCCGTGATGGTGTCCTCCAGGGAGAGGGTGGTCTCCGAGGTGATGACGTAGACGAGCTTGGGGTTCTTCTTTGTAAAGTCAAACTTCTGGACCATGCGCACCAGATCCTGCTCCAGGTTGAGGCAGGTGCTGACGATGGTGTACTCGGTGCCGTTCTCAAAGGTGCCCCGGATGGTCTTCTGGTCAATCAGAAGCTGAATCTTGTCCAGCAGGTGCTCCTGCATGCTCTCCCGCAGAATGCCGTAGGGGTAGTTCGGATGGTTCAGGATCTTCTGCTTCTGCAGCCGGCCGTTCCGGAAGAACTCCGGCGCGGCCCCCCGCAGGGGGTTGTATGCGTTTGGCTGGATATGGGGCACCTGGGAGATGAGCCGGGTGTCCGGCGTAAGCAGGCTGCGGATGGACTGCCAGTAGGCCGCCGTGTTCCCGTCCTTGACCCCGGACACCTTGGAGTAGATCACCGGCACGGACACCGTGCCTTCCACCGTGCCGAAACTGGGGCGGTATTTCAGCTCCTGGTCCCAGTAGATGGCGATCTCCTCGTACATGGTCTGCAGGGTAATGACGTCCGCCTTCCCGTACTGCTGGCTGCGGTACATGCCGGAGTCTGTATACATCAGGGTGTCCAGCTCCCGCTCCGCGTTGCGGGCCACGGTGCTCACCCGGATGCCGGAGCTCTCCGTGGGGTAGACGGTCAGCTGCTGGGAGAACTCCCCTTTCTTCTCGAAGAGCCTGCTGTCCTCCAGCTCGCACTTCCGGCTCAGGTCCGGGGCGAAGATCACCACGTCCACCGGCAGACGGGAGAGGAAGCGCAGGAACAGAACCTCGTTCTCCCCCCGGCAGCCACCCAGGTAGAAGAAGGCAGACACGTCCGGAGGCGTCCAGCGGGGGAACAGCTGGGGCTGGTACCGCTTCAGCCAGCACAGGAGGGTGACCGCCCGGCTGGTCAGCCGGCCCACGCTGCTCCCCGGTTTTCTGCTCTCCTCCAGCATCAGGTCCACAAAGGCGGTGTGCATCAGCTTCTGGAGCTCCGGCTGGCTGGCCTTCAGGTTTGCTGACAGATCGGTGATCATCTGCTCCACCGTGCGGACATTGTGCCTTGTGATGCCGGCGATCTCCTGGGGGGAGGGCATCTCGATGCTGCCGCTGACGATCACCAGCTTCCGGCCGGCGTTCTTCAGCTCCAGCTGGAGCCGGTAGAGGTCGTTTGCATAGGTGTCCCTGTCCTCCACGCCGGTCAGGCGGATGAGGCTGTTGTAGAACAGGTTCGGGTCTGAACCCCGGGCGGAGGGCTCCTTCCGCAGGTCCTGCAGAACATCCCCTGTAAGCCAGGCGCTGGTGCAGGCGGTGAGGGAGGGCTTCGGTCCGTACAGCTGCTGGATATTGTACTCCTCCTGGATCTCCTGCCGGATTTGCTTCAGGCTGAAGTCCGCAGGCCAGGGGTCCGTCACGGGCCACAGGTCGGAGCGCTTCCCCTCCGGGTCCGCCTTCCGGTAGTCCCCGTCTCCCCTGTACTCCAGGATCACCGCGTCGCAGCCGGCCCCGCAGAGCAGCTGCAGAAGGAGAAGCTGATACACTCCCGGGGTCCCCCCGTAGAGGATCTTGGGCAGACGGTCCCCTCCCAGGGCCGGGATGATGCGCTCGAACTTGTAGTAGAGCCAGCACATGAACTTGATGTAGCAGTTTTTGAGCATGTTGTCGTTCTTGCCGGACCTCTTCAGATCCTGCAGAACCGCCAGCATGGCACCCGCCAGGGTGCTGCGCTGCCCTGTGCTCAGCCTGGGCAGCCACTTCCGCAGGGAGGCGTCCAGGAAGCTCTGGCTGAGCTGGAAGGCGGTGCCCATCTGCTCCGTAAAGTAGGCGAGATTGGAGCTGTCCGGATTCTGCAGCCCGTTCTCCAGGATGACCCCGTTCTTCCCGGCCTGCTCATAGAACTGCCGGACAAAGGCATGCACCTCTCCGCTGTATCCGGCAAACCGGACAAGGTAGACGCCCCGGCTGCTCCGGCCGCTCAGCGGCGTGAAGAAACTGCTGAGACTGTCCGGTTTTACCTGTCTGAGCATGCCGCTGCCGGCCTCCTCTCGCTTCGCGCTCTGCCCTCCGGGGAGGGGGCGCGGACTGTGTTTCCCCTGTGTTCCCCCCGGGACGGCTCCTGCGCCGCACCGGGAGACAGAAAATGGCAGGCCGGCGGACCGGGGAAATCAGTCCGCCGGCCGGGATCTAGCTGGGGGAAATGCCTCCCGTATAGAGGGAAGCGCTCAGGATTTGGATTTGGACATCAGCGCCTTGCGCACCATGTCGATGGGGATAATCATGAATGCCAGAACCAGGCAGACAAGCCAGGTGAGAGGGTTCAGAGGCTCCACGCTGAGGAAGTCGCCGCCGAAGGTGACGAAGACAAACTGCATCACCATGATGCCGCCCATGACCAGCAGGAAGTTGCGGTTCCGGCCCAGGTGCTCGAAGGGGTTGATGTGGCTGGTCCGCGCATTGAAGCCGTTGAATGTAATGGACATCATGAAGGTGGCAAACAGGGCCGACTTCAGGTAGGTGGTGTCCACATCGCCGAAGAGCTTGCGGAAGAAGGGCACATAGAGGATGCTGAGGCAGACCGCCGTAATGTAGACGGCGCCGATGATGACCTCTGTCAGCATTTCCTTCGTTACAATGCTGGCGGTCCGGGGGATCGGCTTTTCCCGCATGTACTCGTCCAGCGCCGGCTCGGAGCCGAAGGCGATGGCAGCCAGGGTGTCCATGGCCAGGTTGACCATGAGCAGCTGAATGACAGTGAGGATCACCCGCTCGCCCAGCAGGGGGCCGATGAAGCAGGTAAGGACGGCCGCCACGTTGACGGTCAGCTGGAAGACCAGGAACTTGCGGATGCTCTTGAACATGGTGCGGCCGTAGAGGATGGCCTTGCGGATGGACGCGAAGTTGTCGTCCAGGATGGTGATGTCGCCGGCCTCCTTGGCTACCTCGGTGCCGCTGCCCATGGCGAAGCCCACGTCAGCCTTCTTGAGGGCGGGGGAGTCGTTGACGCCGTCGCCGGTCATGCCGACCACGTAGTCCAGTTCCTGGGCCACCCGTACCAGGCGGCTCTTGTCGGTGGGAAGGGCCCGGGAGACAACCCGCAGATGGGGCAGAATCTTCTTCAGCTCCTCGTCGCTCTTCTCCCCCAGTTCGGCGGAGGTAAGGGCCACATCCTCCGGGGAGGTCAGCAGACCTGCCTCTTTGGCGATGGCCACTGCAGTCTCCTTGCGGTCGCCGGTAACCATGACCACCTGGATGCCTGCCTTCTGCACCTCTTCAATGGCGTCCTTGGCCTCCTTGCGGACGTTGTCCCGGATGCTGATGACGCCGACGAGGGTCAGGTCGCCCTCGTCCGTGTCTCCCTCCCGCATGGCCACGGCCAGAAGACGCATGGAGCGCCCGGCCTGGGCGTCGATGTAGGAGACGAGGTAGTTCTTCTCTACCAGGGGCTTCCGCACCCCCTTCTCGTCGAGGAAGTGGGTGCAGCGGTCGACGATCTTCTCCGGAGCGCCCTTGATGTAGGTGACGCTGTGTCCGTCAGAAGTGAGGGTTACGCTGGAGTACTTCTTGGTGCTGTTGAATGCGTTGAAGTTGAGCACATCCTGGCGGCTGAGGGAATCCGCAACCTTGGCGTCCATCAGGTAGGCCATGAGGGCGCGGTCCGTGCTGTTGCCGCCGATGATTGCGCCGTCGGAGGCGGATGCGCTGTTGTTGATGCCGATGCCGGTAATTACGTGGCGTGCCAGCTCGGGGGGCATCCTGGAGAACTCGGTGAAGGGAACCACGTTGCCGGTGGCGATCTCCACTACGGAGAGGCGGCCCTCGGTGATGGTTCCGGTTTTGTCGCTGAACAGAATGCTCAGGCTGCCTGCGGTCTCCAGTCCGTTGATCTTCCGCACCAGAACGTTGTCCTTCGCCATGCGGAGGCTCTGGAAGGAGAGCAGGATGGAAGTCAGCATGGGCAGGCCTTCCGGCACTGCGCAGACGATGATGGTGACAGCCACTGTGACTGCATCCAGAATCAGACGGACCCATTCAATGACAGTGCCGGGAATGTTGCCGGTGAGAAGGGCCTTTGCCAGAATGCTGACAATGATGGCGATTGCGCCGATGTAGCCGAACTTGGAGATCTGCTTGGCCAGAATGCCCAGCTTCACCTGCAGCGGCGTCTCGCGGGTGTCCTCCTGAACCTCCAGAGCCAGTTCGCCGAACAGGGTCTTGTCGCCGACGACCTTGATCTCCATGTAGCCCTCGCCGCCGCACACCACGGTGCCCCGGTAGGCATAGTATTTGTTCAGAAGGTCCTTCACATCGTAGCTGCCGCCCTCGGGCATGGGGATCTTGTCTGCCTCTTCGGTCTCGCCGTTGAGGGAGGCCTGGTCCACCTTGAGAGCGCCGTCCACAACCTCGCCGTCCGCCGGGATCTTGTCGCCGGCCTGGAGATAGACGATGTCGCCGACCACAACTTCGCTGACGTGGATCTCGGAGAGCTTTCCGTCGCGGATGACCTTGGCGGTCTCCTTGGCTTCCTCCTCCGCCTTGAGTGCGCTGGCCTTTCCCTCCTGCTTGCTCTCGCTGACTGCGGAAACGCCGTTTGCAATCATGATGGCGATCAGGATGCCGCAGGGTTCAAACCACTCGGCCTGATGCATCAGGAAGAGTACGACCTGTACAGCCAGGGCCACAAGCAGAATCATGATCATGGGGTCCTTGAAGCCCTCCAGGATCTTCTTCCACAGCGGTTCCGGCGGTATCTGGGTCAGAGTGTTGGCGCCATTCTGCCGGCGGCTTTCTTCTACCGCCTGCGATGACAGTCCTTGAAACTTCATGCTTAGGTACCTCGTCTCCCATCTTTACTGATGTCCGGTCCGGCAGAGACCTCTGCAGACCGTCCTCTGTGTTCCTTCTCCACGCTGCAGGTGCACAGTCCGGGACGGGCATACAGAAACAGATCCGGCACCGGCAGCAGAAAGTCTGCTGATTTCCAGGGGAAAAGCAGGCAACAGAGATTCCAATTTATGTTAGCACACAGCCGGTAGAAATTCAACCTGCTTTTCTTAGCCCCCGGTTAAAATGCCTCAGCCGGAACTGCCGGCGCGTGTGCAGCGGCATTTGTATTAACTGCTGCAGGCGAAATACAGGCATTCTCACAGGCAGAATCCTCTGACTGCAGGTCTTTCCCAGCGG
>CAYYHY010000131.1:0-1629 GCA_964471855.1 uncultured Oscillospiraceae bacterium
GGACAGCAGGGTTACCAGCAGCAGAGACAGCCCCAGGGAGGGTACCCTCAGAACAGCCAGCAGACCGGGTATCAGCAGCAGAGACAGACCGGTTATCAGCAGACGGGTCAGCAGGGCTATCCACAGCAGGGCGGGTATTCCCAGTCAGGACAGCAGGGGTATCCCCAGCAGAGACAGCCCCAGGGAGGATACCCTCAGCGCGGTCAGCAGACCGGGTATCCGCAGCAGAGTGCGACCCCCCGGAAGCAGAACCAGCAGCCCGGCTGCTACCAGAGAAGCCAGACCTCCCCGGTCCCCCAGGGGGGCAGGACGACGCAGCCGGCTCCCCCGGGGATTGTGCCCCCGGTGACCCAGGCGCCCCCTGTGCCGGTGGTGCCGGATATCGTCATACCCCAGCTGCGCCGCCCTCTGGCCAAGGGACAGAAGACCTCCCTGGGCACCCAGGACTGGAGCCGGAAGACCCTCCGGGCCTGCTTCGGCTGGAATGTGACCGACGGGCGCTGCGACATCGACGCCTCCGCCTTCCTCTGCGGGCAGAACAGCAGAGTGCCGGGGGACGAGTGGTTCGTCTTCTACGGGCAGGAGCGCAGCCCGGACGGAAGCGTCAGCTTCGGCCAGGACCCGTACCACAAGGACAGAGAGGTCATCACCGTGGACTTCAGCAGGCTGAATCCCGGCATAACGAAGATCATCTTCGTTCTCACCATCAACGAGGCCTTTGAGCAGGGACTGAACTTCAGCATGGTAAAGGACGCCTACGTGCGGCTCCTGGACCCGGCGAACAACCAGGAGGTCCTCAGCTACCGGATGGACCAGTACTTCCCCAATGTCACCTCCATGACCATCGGGGAGCTCTATCTCCACAGCGGCCAGTGGAAGTTCAACCCCGTGGGCAACGGCGTGCATCAGGACCTGGCCGGTCAGTGCGCCATCTACGGCGTCCAGATCGCCTGAGGAGGAGGTACCCGCCGACATGATTACAATGGAAACACTCAACGAGCTGACTCTGAAGGTGACCGCCCAGGCCGGGGATATCCTCTTCACCAAGGCCGGGGCCTTTGTAGCCGGGGAGAGCCCCTCCCGGAACTACCGCTTTGAGAAGGTGCTGCTGGGACCCCAGAACTCGGTGGGCCGGGCCCTCCTGGGTTCCGTGGTGCGCAGGGTCACAGGGGAGAACATCCCGCTGATGAAGGTCACCTTCAGCGGGGACTCCGTCACCTACTATGCAAACCAGGGTCAGCACGTGGTGGTCTACCGGCTGGACCAGGGGGAGATGATCTCCGTGGAGTCGGAGAACCTCCTGGCCTTCAGCGCAGACTGCGACTACAACGTCCGCTTCATCGGCGTAGGTGTCCTGTCCCAGAAGGGGTTTGCCACCACCGCCATAACAGCCCGGGGACCCAGTGCCTTCGTGGCGGTCCTCTGCGACGGCAACCCCATTGTTCTCAGCAACGTATACAGCCGCAGCGTCCTTATGGCGGACCCGGACGCAGTGGTATGCTGGATCGGCATGGGGCCGTCGGACCCCGCCGTGCGGGCGGATGTCAACTGGAAGACCTTCATCGGCCAGGCCAGCGGCGAGTCCTACAGCTTCGAGTGGAGCGGGGCGGAGCCGGTGACGGTCATCGT
>CAYYHY010000131.1:1729-7848 GCA_964471855.1 uncultured Oscillospiraceae bacterium
GAGGGAAGGGACCGGGGGGATCCGGACTACCAGCGGGACAAGCGCCGGTTCTTCCGCCGCTTCCAGGACGGGGAGTCCTTCCTGGATCTGGCGGCGCGGGTCTATCCCTTCCTTGCAGATCTGCGGACCTCCCGGACCCCGGAGGAGAACATCCTCCTGGTGACCCACGGGGGCATCTGCCGGATCATCACCAGCTTCTTCTTCCCCATGGAGAACGAGGAGTTTGTCACCTTCAGGCAGGAGAACGGGGCCGTGTCCTCCTTCCCTCTGTTCTGATACAGGGCAGCCGGGCTCCGGCTGCCTTCTGTCTGCCCTGCCGGGCGGCCCTTAAGTCCCGTTGAGTACAGACAGGCAAAGGAGGCTGTGCACATGTCCAGCAGATGCCGCGTTCTTCCCCTGATCCTGGCACTGGTCCTCCTGCTGGGCGGCTGCGGCTCCCCGGCGGGGGAGGACAGCAGCGCCATGGAGACACCTCCCTGGGAGGAGGCCTGCACCCGGGGGAAGAGCCTCCTGTCGGAGGGGAAGGTCCAGGAGGCCATCGACGCCTTCACCGAGTCCATCCAGCTGGAGCCCGGGCACCTGGAGCCGTATCTGTACCGTGGAAGCGCCTGGGCCAGACTGGCCAGAAGGGCCTCCGGAGACGCCTCCAGTCTCACGCAGGAGGCCCGGGACATGTGGACCAGCTGTCTGCTGGACAGCCTGGAGGCCCTGAAGCTGGACAACCGGAACCGCATGGCCTGCCAGAACGCCGGGGAGGCCTATGCCGCCACCGGGGACATGGCCGGCGCCCGGGAGGTTCTCACTGTTGGTTATAATCTGACAGGGGACAGCTCCCTGCAGGAGTTTCTGGCCCGGCTGGAGGAACAGTATGGAACATCGGAACCCGTCCTGGTGCTCTCCCGCCAGACGGTCCGGGACCCGGAGGGAACCCTGCTGGCGGAGTTCAGCTACGTGTACTCACCGGAGGGACAGCCCCTCCAGCGCAGGGAGTGGCGGCTGCAGCCGGACGGCACCTTCCAGGAGACGGACACCGGTTTCCAGGGCTATGCCTCCTGGGTGCCGGAGGCCTGCACGGACCCCCTGACAGATGAGGCGCAGCGCGCAGGTGTCCGGGAGAGCGGGGGAGCATACACCCGCCCGCCGGAGCTCCAGGACCAGACCGCCTGGGACCACGCAGGCTATGTCTTCGACGGGAACGGCAGCCCCACGGAGATCACCTCCTTCGACTCCGCCGGCGCCGTGACCGGCACCTGCATCCTGGAGTGGACTGCGGCAGGGGAAGGGAACTCCTGACCCTGTACAGACGGACCGGCGCGGCTGTCAGGAATCTTCCCTCTGTCCCCGGCGGCAGATTCTGCCTCTGCTGTCCGGAAGACAGACAGCGGGCAGGCGGCGTCAGGGGAGGGGATGACATGGCAGGATACAGAAAGAAGAGCAGCCCTCCGGAGGAAGAGCCGGAGCAGAACTGCACCATGATGGACATCCTCGCATATGCCGGCGCCGTATCCGGCATCGACGAGGCCCTGCGGCTGGCAGCCCGCGGGAAGGACTCGGCCCAGATGATGATCTCGGCGGTCCGGTACCTGGCGGCAGATGAGAACCGCTGTCTGGCCGATATTTTCGTCTGGCAGATGAGCCACCCCCTGCCGTACACGGCCGGGTTCGACGAGAATTTCTGCCAGAAACTGTCCGGCTCCCTGAACTGGAGCGGGGACACGGCCCGGGACTTCTTCCGCTCCCGGCATGAGCATCTGCAGCCCCGGGGGTACACGGTCTTCTCCGCGTCGGTGGAGTCCCGCAGACGGAAAGAGCCGTATGAGGAGCCGCCGGTGAGGGACAGGTACCTCTGCCTGTGCAGCGCAGAGACCCTGCAGCCGGCGGCCTGTGTCAGGCTCCCCGGGTGCACGGATGCGGCGGAAGCCATGGAGCTGCTGGACCTGGAGGAGGGAGAGCTGGTTCTGGACCCGGAGTTCAGTACGGACCGGAACGCAGGGGCACTTCTTAAAAATGGGATGCACTTCCTCATGGACGCCGGTCTGACGGAACCCTGGGTGCGGGAGGCGGTGGAGTCCGCCCGGGAGCAGCTGCTGGACATCAGCTCCCAGTGCCCCTCCGACTCTGCCCTCCACGGCTGCACGGCGGAGGTGGAGCACAGCTTCCCCCACACCATCCTGGAAGGGGGCGCGGAGAAGACGGAGCAGGTCGCCGCCCGGGTGTACCTGCACATCTTCTATGACGGCGCCGCCGCCTGGAGCATGCAGACAGACTTTGAGGCCGACATCCGGGAGGTCCGGGACATCCTTGTCAGAGAGCGGACCCTCCTGGCCCTGTCCACAGAGGCCCGGGAGAAAGCGGCGAAATACCTGATCCTGGAGCGGGACGGGGAAGGCCGCCTCACAGCTGTAAACTTCAATACAGCCGCCTGCAGGGAGCGCTGCGCCCGCTTCGGCCTCCAGGTCCTGCTCTCGGACCGGGAGACGGACCCCTTCCAGGCCCTGGAGAAGTACCGCATCCGGGGGGAGACAGAGGCGTGGCTGCAGGAGGGCTGCTGGGACAGGGAGTGGAAAGAGCATCTGGATCCAGGCATCCTGGATGCCAGGATGTTCCTCCAGTTTGCCGCCCTGTGCCTCAGGTCCTTCTTTGCCGGCATGGTCTCCGAGGCGGAGCAGAAGCTGGAGGAGAACATGGCCCGGGAGACAGGGGAGACCCGGTTCCGGACGCGCATGCTCCTGTCCTGGATGCGCGACCGCAGCCCATGGCGGATCCTCCTCTGGTTTGATGCCCGGCGGCCGCCGGGTCCTCTGGTCGGATTCCAGGCACGGCGCTGGTCCCCGGAGACCCTGAAGCGGGACCGGCTGCTTCTGCAGGCCCTGGGCGTGCTGCCCGGGCAGGGAGAAACTGCCGGGGGACCGCCTGCCCCGCGAGGATAACCATAAATTACAGATACAGGCACGGGGGAATCTGTTCCCGTGTCCGGCTGCGGACGGAAGGGCCGCAGAATACACAAGCAGAAAGGCCGGGATGGAAGGTGAACCAGGAATACTGCATGCGCTGCATGTCGCACCTCCAGGGCGGCGTCTGCCCCAACGGCTGCACGCCGCCCCCGGAGAACGAGCCCCACATGCTGCCGCTGGGCACTGTTTTAAACGGACGCTACCTCACAGGCCGCTTTCTGGGGCAGGGGGGATTCGGCATCACCTACCTGTGCCGGGATCTGACCCTGGACATCCCTGTGGCGGTCAAGGAGTTCTTCCCTGCGGGGATGGTCACAAGGAATACGGAGCAGTCCCTGGATGTGCAGGTATCCGCCTCCTCCAGGAGGAACATGGAGGACGAGTGCCGCAGGTTCCTCCGGGAGGCCCGGACTCTGGCCCGCTTCCTGGACCGGCCCGGCATCGTCAGCGTAAGGGACTTCTTCTCCGCCAGCGGGACCGCCTACATAGTCACCGAGTACATACAGGGGGAGACCCTCAGCAGCTTCCTGGACCGGGAGGGTCCTCTTCCCATGGACCGGGTGCTGGAGCTGTTTGAACCGGTGGCGGATGCCCTGACGGCGGTGCACCAGACCGGTCTCATCCACAGGGACATCAGCCCCGACAACATCATGATCACCCCCGACGGCACGGCGAAGCTCCTGGACTTCGGCACCGTCCGGGACACCCGGAATCTGGACGAGCACACCGTCTCCATTGTTCTCAAACCCGGCTATGCCCCCACGGAGCAGTACAGCAGCAGGGCAGTCCAGGGTCCCTGGACGGACGTGTACGGACTGGCCGCCACCATGTACCGGTGCGTTACCGGTCAGAACCTGGTGCCCTCCGTCCAGCGGGTGTATGAAGACCCTCTGAAGACCCCCTCCCAGCTGGGCGTCCCCATGCGCCCGGAGCAGGAGCAGGCGCTGATGCGGGGCCTGGCCGTGCGCAGCACGGACCGCTTCCAGACGGTCCAGTCCTTCATGAACGCCCTTCATACGGGACCCCGGGAGGACGGCAGGACCGAGACGGTGCCCCAGGCTGCAGACGGGCCTGCCGGCCGCCCCGGCATCGAGACCCCTGCCACCCCGGAGATTCCGGAGCAGGCGGAGGAGATCTCCGGCGCCGGCTGGGGGAACGGTCTGAGTCCGGAGGACTTTCCCGGGAAGCAGGGAAGCGTCGCCGAGGCGGGTCCCCAGCAGGAGGGGGGCAGGGGAAAGCTGCCTGTGCGCAGAATCCTGCTGGTACTTGCCACAGTGGCTGTAATATCCGCCGTGTTCATCGGGGGCATGGCGCTGAGGAAGAACCGGACAGCGGAAGTGGGGGGAGAACTGGTCACCCAGGATGACAGCTACGTGTTCCTCAGCGACACGGAGATCACCCCGGAGCAGATCCGGGACATGGCAAAACTGGGGACCACGGAGGACCTGGCCCTCTTCCAGTGCACCCTGCCGGACGAAACCCTGGAGGCCTTCCGGGAACTGGACAGCGTCAGCTCCCTGGACCTGAGCCGCTGCACCTTCAGTTCCCTGGACCCCCTGGCGGACATGCCCGCCCTGGAGATCCTGCATATCGGGGAGTGCCCTCCCCCGGTGCTGACCCGGGACTTCCCCACGGTGACGGACTTCAGCGCCAGCATGCTGTCAGAGGGAGGATCCCTGGACTTCCTGCTCCATTTTCCCGCCCTCACCAGCCTGTCCCTTCAGTACTTTGAGGGGAAGGTCACAGACGCCTCGGCGGTGTCCTCTCTGCAGACGCTCCAGTCCCTGACCATCTCCGACGCGGGGCTGGAGGACATCTCCTTCTGTGCGGACCTGCCCGCCCTTCAGTATGCGGATTTCAGCACGGATACGGATGACGACGTCTTCCAGAACAACACCATCACAGATCTGAGCCCCCTGTCCGGGGCATCTTCCCTGGAATTTCTGGACATCTCCGACAACCGGGTGGAGGACCTGACGCCCCTGTCCGGATGCACGGAGCTCTCCTCCCTGTACATGGACGAGAACCGGATAACTTCCCTGGAGCCTCTGTCCGGATGCACCGCCATGTACACTCTGTATGCCGCTTACAACGCGCTGGACAGCCTGGAGGGGCTGGAGAACATGGCCGGGCTGGACCTGCTGGACGTGACCGGAAACCAGATCGAGGATCTCTCCCCTCTGGCCGGGGACACGGCGGTCACCTCCCTGTATCTGGGGGAGAACCGGATCACCAGTCTGGAGCCCCTGGAGGACCTGTCCGAAGTGACGGTTCTGGACGTCCGCCGCAACCAGATCACCTCCCTGGCGGGCTGCGAACAGATGCTGCGCCTGGAGGACCTGACCGCCAGCGACAACCAGCTGACCGGTCTGGAGCCCATATCAAACTGCACCGTACTCAAGCATGTCCAGCTGAGCTGGAACCAGATCCGGGATATCAGTGTCCTGGGGAAGAGTGCAGGGACCCTGGAGACCCTGGAGGCGGTGCACAACAGCATTGACAGTCTGTCGGGGCTGGAGGAGTGCACCAGCCTGCAGATGCTCAACTGCGGGGACAACCAGATTGCCGACCTCGCCCCGGTCAGCGGTCTTCTGAATCTGGCCATGCTGCGGATGACGAACAACCGGATCTCCGGCATCGAGCCCCTGGCCGGTCTGACATCCCTGGCTTACCTGGATCTGGCGGGGAACATGATCGAGGACATCAGCCCCCTGTCCGGCGTCACCGGCATGAGCTATGTGGACCTCAGTTCCAACCAGATTACTGACATCTCCCCCCTGTCCGGGCTGACGGGGAAGTACACCTTCTCCGACATGATCGCCACCCCGGGTGCGTTCATGCTGAACCTGGAGCACAACCGGATTGACAGCATTGCGGCCCTGCCCGATGCAGTGACCTACGCCCGGCTCTCCCTCTACGACAACCCCCTGACGGACCTGTTCCGGGTGGCCGAGCTGAATACAGCCGGATTCCTGGGCATGACGGGAACCGGTCTGTATCTGGACTGGAAGGAGGGCATGGACTACACCCCTGCGGGGCTGACCATGTTCGACGACTTCTACATTACCGATGTGCCCCTGGACAAACAGGTCAGCGTGGCGGACGCCATCGGCTCTGACGGTCTGGTGGCCACCGTGACCTTCCTCACCGAGGAGGAGGCGGACG
>CAYYHY010000132.1:0-2379 GCA_964471855.1 uncultured Oscillospiraceae bacterium
GATTACCAGTTACGACATGTTATATGAAAATAATGGAAATGGTTCTGCACAGAAACTGGAGTTCCACGCCTGGGGACCGATGAGCTGGCAGGCAGGGGACAGGAGCGGCCGGGATTCCCGGTAAAGATGCACATGCATGGCGGATACTGTGCAGGTTCCGGTCACGATTGACATTTTATCCTTCAGCCTGTACAATTGGCACATGACAGGCAGCAGGTGAGCGTCTGGGTCCTGAGCAGAAAGAGTGCGTCTGCTTAACGGAGTCCAGGTTCTGCCCCTCTCGGGACGCAGAAGAGCGACATCCGGTGCGGATGCAGCGGCGGCTCAGACCGGAGGCCTGCGGAGATGTGTTCTGACAGCGGCCACGCAGCAGCCGGATTACAGCCGGCCGGTGCGGAGGCCGTGGACATGGCAACGAGAAAGGAGATAACCCGCGAGTCAGTCTCCCGGACACTGCCGGGAGGCAAGCGGGGCTGCTTATGAAAAAAACGGAACAGGAGCTTAAGGTGCTGGCACAGCAGATCCGCCTTGAGACCCTCAGAGTGATACACTCCAGGGGCTTCGGTCATGTGGGCGGGTCCATGGACATTGCAGACCTGATGGCGGTGCTCTACGGAGAGGTCATGCACTACGACCCGGCCAATCCCCGCTGGGAGGACCGGGACTGGATGGTGCTCTCCAAGGGACATGCCGGTCCCTGCGCCTACGCCACCTTCGGACTCATGGGGTACTACCCCCTGGAGGAGGCGTACACCCTCAACCAGCCCGGCACCAGATTCCCCAGCCACACGGACCGGAAGCTGACTCCCGGTGTGGACCTGACCACCGGTTCCCTGGGACAGGGCGCCTCCACGGCGACGGGTGTGGCCAAGGCCCTGAAGATTGACGGCAAGGACAGCCGCGTCTACTGCATCCTCGGGGACGGCGAGTGCGACGAGGGGCAGGTCTGGGAGACCTTCCACTTTGCATACGCCCACAGGCTGGACAACATCATCTACTTCATCGACCGCAACGGCTACCAGCTGGACGGTCCCACGGTTCAGGTCCTGGACCACGGGGATCTGGCAAAGAAGGCAGAGGGCTTCGGACTCTACACCCAGGTGATCGACGGTCACGACGTGATGGCGATCTATCAGGCCATCATGAACGCCCAGGCGAAGAAGGGCGTGCCCTCCTGCATCGTGATGAATACCTGCAAGGGCAAGGGTGCCCTGTTTGCAGAGACCAGCCATGAGCACTCATCCTCCCCCAGCGAGGAGAAGTGGGCGGCTGCGCTGGAAGCTGCTGAGAAGGCCCTGGAAGAACTGCAGAATGCCTGAGGAGGACGGAGAAATGAACGTGAAACTGATTGGCAGGCATGAGAAGGACTCCAGGGCCTGCAGGGACGCCCTTGCACTGACCCTCAATGACATGATGGCGGAGGATCCGTCCATCTGCTATGTGGACTGCGACCTCGTCAGCTGCATCAACACCAAGGCGCTGCTGAAGAACTACCCGGACCGGGCCTTCGAGGCGGGCATCGCCGAGGCCAACGGCGCCGGCATCGCAGCCGGCATGGCTGCCGCTGGCAAGAAGGTGTTCTTCCACTCCTTCGGCACCTTCTCCTCCCGGCGCTGCTATGACCAGATCTACATGTCCGCTGCCTATGCGGGTCTGACCGTCCGGGTTCTGGGCTCTGACCCCGGCGTCACCGCTGCCTTCAACGGCGGCACCCACATGCCCCTGGAGGACGGAGCCATGTACCTGTCCATCCCCGGCACGACGGTGCTGGATGCGGCCGACTATGCGCAGCTGGCCAGCATCACCCGCAGTCTGGCTGATGTGGAGAGCGTGAGCTACACCCGCTTCCCGCGCAAGGGTATCATCAAGGTGTACGGGGACGGCTCCCAGTTTGAGATCGGCAAAGGTGTGGTGCTCCATGAGAGCAGCAGCGATGTCTGCACTGTCATCTGCTCCGGCATCATGGTGGACGAGGCGCTGAAGGCTTATGAGATGCTCCAGGCGGAGGGGACCTCCATCCGGGTCATCGACATGTTTACCTGGAAGCCCCTGGACGAGGAGCTGGTCATCCGCTCCGCCAGTGAGACGGGTGCCATTGTAACGGCAGAGAACCACAATGTGACCTGCGGCCTCGGCTCTGCAGTGGCCAGGTGCCTGGCGCAGAACCGCCCCACGGTTCAGGAGTTTGTGGGTGTCCAGGACCGGTTCGGCCAGGTGGGTCCGCAGGACTTCCTGATGGACGAGTACGGTCTGCGGGCTGCAGATATTGTCGCTGCGGTCAGAAAAGCCGTATCCCGCAAGTGATCCTCCGGAATTCATGATACGCTCTGAGGCTGTCTCCGTACTGCGGGGGCAGCCTTCTGTCATGCCGGTTATGGC
>CAYYHY010000132.1:2479-7717 GCA_964471855.1 uncultured Oscillospiraceae bacterium
CCTTCGGAGGCAGCGGTTTTCGTGGCTGCCGGATGATTCCCGGGCTGCAGAAACAGCAGCAGCGGCGGTACAGGTGCCCGGAAGTGCAGAGGCGGCGGAAAAACCTGTTGAGTGGAAAGCCTTCCCGGTGTATAATCGCAGAGCAGATATCAGAATATTCGGAGAAGGGAGGTCAGGATGCCGGGTACAATCAGTGAGATAGCCAAACGTGCGGGCACCTCCCGGGGAACCGTAGACAGAGTGCTGCACGGGCGGGGAAGGGTCCGTCCGGAGCTGGCGAAGCTTGTTACAGAGATTGCACAGGAGATGGGATATGTACCCGGGCAGCCGGTCCGTAAACCTCTTGAGAGCGTGATGACAGACCCGGGAACCGTAAGGAAGCTCGGCGTCATGATTCAGTCTTCGGGTGTTCCAGGCAGTCAGCAGTTCCGTGCAGGGGCAGATGCAGTCGCCCTTGGACTCAGGCTGAGGGGCTTCCAGGTGGAGGTCCGGGAGTGCGGAAGAGACGATGATGCCCAGGTCCAGACCCTTCTGGAGCTGGAGCGGGAAAGCGTCGCAGGGCTTGCCATCATGTCCGCCTGTGCAGGTGACAGGCTGCGGAGGGAAGTGAACCGGATCGCCGGCCGGATTCCTGTCGCCGCCCTCAATACAGACCTCCCTGGCTCCGGACGTGTCTGCTTCGTGGGACCGGACTACCGGAAGGCGGGACGTACAGCAGCCGGTCTGATGGAGATGCTGACCGGTGGAACCGGCGAGGTGCTGGGAATCATCAGCAGCTTCACTGACAGTACCAGCAGCGAGAGGATTGAGGGCTTTACAGAGCAGCTTCGCTTCTCCCGTTCGGAAATCCGCCTGGCGGGGGTGCAGAGCTGCTCTGACCGGGCGGAAGAGGTGGAGCAGATTGTCCTCAGCTGCCTCCAGGTATATCCGGATCTGCGGGGCATCTACATGACCTGCGGCGGAGAGGACGGACTGCGCAGCGCACTGAAGAAGATTCCGGGCAGCCGGAAACCCTTCGTGATTCTCAGTGACCTGACACCGGGCAGCCGGCTTCTGCTCCAGGAGGGTACAGCCCAGTTTGCAGTGGACCAGGACTGCGCCCGCCAGTGCGCGACGGTTCTCGGCATGCTGGCCAATCAGGTTCAGCTCGGCGGAGGACTGGACAACCCTCTTGTCTGGACGGACATCCGGATCCTTACCAGAGAGAACATGTGAGCTTCCCAGTCTGCAGAAAACTGCAGTCACCATATTGCAAAGGAGTATACAGTCATGTATGAAAACCTGATCTATGAGAAGCAGGACAGCATCGGCATCCTGACCATCAACCGCCCCAAAGCCCTCAACGCGCTGAACACAGAGGTGCTGGGGGAGATGGAGCAGGCGCTCACCGAGATTGAGAATGACAGCGAGCTGCGCGCCCTCATCATCACCGGGGCCGGCCGCTCCTTCGTGGCCGGTGCGGATATCGGCGAGCAGTACTCCAATGATGTGGCCGGAGCCCGCAGGATGGGCCGCAAGGGCAGCGCTGTCATGCGCCGCATTGAGAAGCTGGAGATCCCCACCATCGCCGCGGTGAACGGGTTTGCCCTGGGCGGCGGCTGTGAGCTGGCCCTCTCCTGCGATATCATCCTGGCGGCAGGTCCCAACGCAGAGGGCAAGGGCGGGGCCAAGTTCGGACAGCCTGAGGTCGGCCTCGGCATCACACCCGGATTCTCCGGCACCCAGCGTCTGCCCCGCCGCATCGGGACAGCAAAGGCCAAGGAGCTCATCTTCTCCGGCCGGACCATCGGTCCCGATGAGGCCAAGGAGATCGGACTCGTCAATGCTGTGTACCCCCTGGAGGAACTCATGAGCAGCGCCATTGCCATGGCTAAGTCCTTTACCGTGAACGCGCCCATCGCCATCAAGTACTCCAAGGCCTGCATCGACCGGGGCATGCAGATGGATATCGACGACGGCATCGCGCTGGAGAACGAGATGTACGCCATGTGCTTCGCCACTGCAGACCAGAAGGAGGGCATGAGCGCCTTCCTGGAGAAGCGCAAGGAGAAGAACTTCCAGAACAAGTGATGCTGTCTGCAGAGCAGATGACTGACCGGATACCCGACTGCGGTGTCCGGTCATTTTCATGTCTGCCTGACCGGCAGCCTGCAAGGAGTGCAGGCGGCAGAAGGCCTGCAGTTTCAGCTTTTTCAGCCAGCAGCATAGCATTGAGCGCAGTAACATGGTAAAATAGACGAGGAAATGCCGCTGGATTCATGCGGTCAGTTTCCGGCAGTCAGTGGCTGAGCGGGCACTATAAGCAGGAGAAAATCAGCAGAGGTCTATGGCGGGTAATGCCGTTCCAAGAATGGTCCATCTTTGCAGGCAGCAGGTGCTCATAGTACGGCCAGGCGCTGGTACCGGCAGAGGCAGCGGCAGACAGGCGGGAAAACTGCCGGACAGGAGGAGAGGTTGAACATGAAGAGGTTATGGAGACAGGCGGTATCAGCAGTTCTGTGCCTTGTGTTTCTTGCGGGCATCATACCAGCAATGACGGTCGATGCAGGGGCCATCAGCAGGGCGGATGCAACTGCTGCGCTGCCGTACAGCGGCGACCGTGCGGGCATTGCCATGTCGGCAGAACAGGCGAGGGCATACGCGTCAGCAGTTGAGAAGCTGCGGTCAGAGGAAAGGTCCGGATATATGCAGTCTTTTGTCTCACTGTTTGATGGCGGTAGCGGTATTCCGATTCTCTGGTATGCATGTGCATCTGAAGGGGTCTTCATGGAGCCCGATGTCTTCGTGCATGGAGGCAAGCATCTTGGTGTAATCAGACATGCACTGTATGAATGGGATGGTACGAAGGCCGTGGAGTCTGCTCAGACCAGAGAGAACGGCAGCAACCTGATGAGCATAGATGTCTGGCCTGAAGGAATCGAAATTCGTCTGAGAAACGGCAATTCAGATGAAGACGGAGGTGGCAGCTTCTACTACGATCAGGTGTTTCCATATTCCAGCGGCAGGATAAGCACAAGCTCAAATGGAGGAGGCAGCCACAGCGGCAGCAACCCCCATGACTGTGAAGATATCGGGAGCGGTGACGGCACCTGGGCCGAATCTGCTAAAGCGGTAATGGCACTGAGAGCTTATGCGGAAGCTGTCGATGTTCAGACTCCAGCCGGGACGAAAGTAACTCTGAACCTCAACGGTGGTACGGGACCTGCCGAAGTGTGGGCGGACGAGAATGGCTCTGTACCGGTTCCAAAGACTCCGGTCCTGGCTGGATACAGCTTTGGCGGCTGGTATACGGACACGGCTATGGAGAATCCGTGGAATTTCAACGACACAACAGACAGTGAAATGACCCTGCATGCCAGGTGGATTCCGGTGTCCTCATCAGCGAAGACGGCACACAAGAGCGATCAGCTGGTATACGTCAACACATGGTCGATGAAACTTCAGGGGTATGCCCTTCCAGCTGACTCCAACGGCGGCGATGTAACCTACGTAAAGCTTCGCGACGTGGCGGCAGTTCTGAACGGTACTTCGGCGCAGTTTAATGTGGAGTGGAAGAACGGAGTCTCATATGTTTCTTCCGGTACCCCTTACATCCGCAGCGGCACTGAGCTGCAGGAGATCTCAGGGGCCAGCGGTGCATACCAGTGGAACAGTTTCCCTGTGCTGTTTGATGGCGTCATGCTGCCCCTGGAAGGAATCATCATTACGGACAGCGCTGGAGGGGGACACACCATGTTCAAACTCCGGGACCTGGGCGCGGCACTGAATTTCAAAGTGGACTGGGATGCTGATCAGGGAATCATAATCAGTACAGAGTAGAGCATGCTCTGCCGGCATGGACCAGGTGTCTGTGCCGGCATCTGCTTGCTGCCGGAATCGGGCGGTGAAAGACGCCGCTGGTCTGGGGGGAGGAAGAGAGTGCATGCCGGCTCCGTGGCGGTGCAGGACAGCAGATGCCCTTGGATTCCTCTTCCTGCGGAGGCTGAATTTTAAACGACAGACAGCGCCGTTCCGTGCAGGCAGACATGGAGCGGTGCTGTTTCTGCTTTGCGAAGCAGCAGCGGTTAAAAGCCAGATGTGAGGGTATGGAAAGGCTTTCCTGCATGTGTTTTCAGGACATGCCAGAACACAGACGGCAAGGTTTCTGCAGAGACGAAACCCTGATGGCCCAAGCCCAGTTTCCAGCGAACACTGCAGGCTGCCTTAAAATGCCAGAAACAAAAGATTAGATGGAGCTCCAGCAGTATTTCAGCTTTTTCATAAAACAGGATAGAAATTAGAAGGTCGATATGTTATATTGTGCAAGGGATTGTCACAAAGGCATTGAACGATGCGCTGCTGACATATCCGGAGACGGGTTTGCTGATCCATTGGAAGAGAGGATTGAAAGCCCAAAGCAGTACCTACCACAATCAAAACAGGAAAGCGGGGAGAATCCTATGAGAAGACGGCTGATACAGACTCTGGCAGCAGTGCTCTGCCTGACCATGGCAGTCAGCCTGCAGCCGGCATTTGCAAACAGTACAGCAGCCGCCAGCAGGGCGGATGCAGTTGATGCCCTTCCGTACTATGGAGACAGAACCAAAATCACCATGTCGGCTGAGCAGGCGGAAGCCTTTGCAGATGCGGTCGAAAAGATGGCAGCAGAGGACTATGAACCACCTAGAGAAGGATATTTCAAGAAATCCTTTGTATCACTGGTTGATGCCGGGGGCGGGATTCCAATCCTGTGGTACCTTGTTGCCTGGTCCGGTGGGATTGGACCCCAGACAGAGACGTTCTGGCGGGAGATCGGCAATGACCGTGAATACTATGGCGTTTCCAGGCATTCTATCTGGCAGTGGGATGGAAAGAAAGCAAGTGAAAGAGTTGTCGCTGATAATGACAACAGGGGCTATTCACTGCGAGCACGCGTCTGGCCAGAGGGGATGGAGTTTTTTACGGTGACGCGCGGAACGGATTCATATGGAACGATGTGCGAATTCAGCGCTGTTTACACTTTGAAAGACGGCAAATTGTCATATGCACCTCAGTGGTACTGCTCAAAAGGCACCGTTGCACCTGATGATCTGACGCGAGATGCTGGAGAAATGTCACAAAAAGAAATAGAACTGGCTGCAGTGCAGGGAGCAGCAGAACAGGCAGCCGAACTGTCATGGTCCAGCATGCCAGAGGACTGGAACGACATTGCCGCAGAGGCATATTGGGATGAACAGTATGATGATGAGGCAATCATAT
>CAYYHY010000133.1:0-7653 GCA_964471855.1 uncultured Oscillospiraceae bacterium
TTCAGGGCTGGCTGTCGTAGGTGTACCAGCCTTTGCCGGTCTTGCGTCCGAATTCACCCTTTTCAAACTTCTCGATTACCAGAGGGCTGGGTTTGTCGAATTCGTCGCCGCTCTCGGCGTAGCGGTCCCGGCGGACATAGTAGTTGACGTCGATGCCGGTCATGTCCATGAGACGGAAGGGACCCATGGGGTAGCCCAGGCCCTTCTCGCAGGCGGTATCGATATCCTCCACGGAGGCGATGCCCTTCTCCAGAAGCAGGCAGGCCTCCCGGGTGACGGCGGCGTTGATGCGGTTGGCAACAAAGCCGGCGATCTCTTTCTTTATTTCGATGGGGCTCTTCCCGGTGCTGCGGGCGAACTCCATGGCCACTTCCACGGTCTCCGGGGCGGTGTGGGGTCCTCTGACCACCTCCACCAGCTGCATGACCAGGGCGGGGTTGAAGTAGTGCATGTTCAGAAGCCGCTCCGGGTGCTCCGTAACGGGAGCCAGCTTGGAGGAGACCATGTTGGAGCTGTTGGTGGCGAGGATGGTGTCGGGCCGGCAGATGCGGCTGATGCGGGCAAAGAGGTCCTTCTTGGCCTCCTCGTTCTCGATGATGGCCTCAATGATGAGATCCGCCTTCCCGGCGGCGGCGTCCACGTCCTCCGAGAAGGTCAGCCTTCCGCTGACCAGTTCCCGCTCCTCCTCCGTGATGCGCCCCTTGGCTACCCGCCCGTCCAGGTAGGAGGCCGCCCAGGTGCGGGCCTTCTCCAGAGCGGCGGGGAAGGAGTCTGTAAGGATAACCTCATAGCCCCGGTCTCTCCCGTTGAGGGCGGTGTTCATGGCGATCTGCTGACCCATGACCCCGGCGCCGATGACAGTGACAGTCTTTATCTCCATGATGGAAGTTCCTTTCTGCGGCTGCAGCATTTCACAGCGTTTCAATAAGGGCCGCCATGGCCTGTCCCCCGCCGATGCAGAGGGTGGCGAGACCGGTCCTGCCCCCGGTGCGCTTCAGCCCGTAGAGCAGGGTTACAAGCAGCCGTGCCCCGGTGCAGCCCAGGGGATGCCCCAGGGCGATGGCGCCGCCGCTGATATTGACTTTTGCGGGGTCCAGCCCCAGGTCCCGGATGCAGGCGACGGACTGGGAGGCGAAGGCCTCGTTGAGCTCCACCAGGTCGATCTGGTCCAGGGTCATGCCGGTGCGCTCCAGGATCTTCCGTGTGGCCGGCACGGGACCGTAGCCCATGATGCAGGGGTCCAGAGCCACGCGGGTGATATCGATAATCCGGGCCATGGGCTTCAGCCCGGTCTCCTTGACTTTGTCTTCCGACATGAGGACCAGGCAGGCCGCTCCGTCGTTGAGGCCGCAGGAGTTGCCGGCGGTGACGGTGCCGTCCGGCTTTACAATGGGCCGCAGTCCGGCCAGCACCTCCATGGTGGTGCCGGGGCGGGGAAACTCGTCCGTATCAAAGAGGAAGGAGGTCTTCTTCTCCCTCACAGTTACCGGCACGATCTCGTCCTTGAACACCCCCGCCTGGATGGCAGCCAGGGCCCGGCGCTGGCTCTCCACCGCAAAGGCGTCCTGCATCTCCCGGGTAATGCCGAAGCGCTCCGCCACATTCTCCGCCGTTCTGGGCATGCTGACCGGTCCGCCGTAGAGCGCCGCCGGTACGGCGGTGCTGCCGGCCTCCACGTTGGAGTCCACCAGCGTGGGTCTGTTGCCGCCCCAGCGGGCGCCCCGGAGGAAGACTGGGGCGCGGCTTAAGTTCTCGGTGCCTCCGGCCACAATGGTGTCAGATTCCCCCAGCCAGATCTGCTGGCAGCCGCTGAGCACCGCCTGCATGGAGGAGGCGCAGAGGCGGTTGACGGTGTAGCCGGGGACGCTCTCCGGGAGCCCCGCCTCCAGGGCTGCACAGCGGGCGATGTTGGAGGACTCGGTGGTCTGCCGGACCTCCCCCAGGATGACCTCGTCTACCATGTCCCCCGGGACCCCTGCCCGCTTCAGGGATTCACGGATGACCAGGGCGGCCAGCTCGTGGGCCGGCACGGTCTTCAGAGATCCCCCGTATCTGCCGATGGCGGTGCGCACGGCACCCATGACATACACATTCCGCATCAGAAATCTGCCCCCTCCGCCGGCGCAGCCGGCCACTGTATAAACAAGCAAGTTTCGTGCCCGAATGAATGCCCGGAAGCAGATTCCGGGCTTTTGCCGTTTCAGGCGCAGATTCCACTGCAGAAGCGCCGGCGGGCGGCGCTTTTCCCGGAAATCCGGCGTTCACACAAAGTGTGCACAGGTGTGAACTGTGAAGTCAGAGAGGGAAGCTGTACTTCACATGTGAACTGGAGTTCACAGTTCTGCACATGCCGGCAGCCGCTGGAAAGTACACATGGAGAGCGGAATCCAGTCCCTGCGGACCCTGCAGGGCAGATCCGGGGCAGGGAAATGGAATCTGGGAACTGTTCCACGTGGAACACCAGGCTGGCACGAAACTTGCTTGCATACAGGGTGCAGGAGTCTTGCCTCCTGGAGGGAGGGCACTATGGAATTTGAGAACATACTCTACGAGGTCAGGGAGGGGATCCTCTATCTGACTCTGAACCGCCCGGAGCAGCGCAACGCCCTGACTCCCGAGATGTGGCGGGATATCAGCACCGCCGTGAAGGCGGCGGGGGAGGACGAGAGCATCCGGGTGGTGATTGTCTCCAGCGTGGGGGACAAAGCGCTGGCCAGCGGCGCGGACATCCGGGAGATCCATGACCGGGACTGGCTGGTACAGCTGCAGGGGACGGCGGCCAAGGCGCTGAAGGACCTGGAGGATCTCTGCAAACCCACCATCTGCGCCGTCAGCGGCGTGGCCCTGGGGGGCGGCTGCGAGCTGGCCATGGCCTGCGACATCCGCATCGCCACGAAGCGCTCGAAGTTCGGCCAGCCGGAGGTGAACCTGGGCATCATCCCCGGAGCGGGAGGAACCCAGCGTCTGCCCCGCCTGGTGGGGGCCGGCAGAGCCAAGGAGCTGATCTTTACAGGGCGGATCATCGATGCAGAGGAGGCCCTGTCCATCGGCCTTGTAAACTTCGTGACGGAGAACGACCGGGAGTCCCTCTTTGCAAAGGCGGAGGAGGTGGCCCGGCAGATCATGTCCAAGGCGCCGGTGGCCGTCATGCTGGCGAAGATGGCGGTCAATACAGGTCTGGAGACAGACATCCATACCGGGCTGCTCTTTGAGCGCCTGGCCCAGACCATCGCCTTCGGGACCCTGGACAGGAAAGAGGGCACGGCGGCCTTCCTGGAGAAGCGCCTAGCCAGCTTCCAGGGACACTGACGGAAAGGGAGGAGGCTGACTGACATGAAACCAATGGAAGGGATCAAGGTGGTGGAGCTGTCCACCATGCTGGCTGCGTCCATGACCGGCCGCATCCTGGCGGAGTGGGGCGCGGATGTGATCAAGGTGGAGACCATGAACGGGGACGCCTGGCGCCGGCAGGCGGGGACCACCATGTCCCCCTGCACCCCGGAGGCCAATCCCAACTTTGACATGCAGAACCTGAACAAGCGGTTTGCAGCCCTGAACCTCCGGACCCCGGAGGGGAAGGAGGCCATGATGAAGCTCCTGGAGGGGGCGGACGTCCTGGTTACCAACTACCGCATCCAGGCCCTGGAGGGAATGGGTCTTTCCTATGAGCAGCTGAAGGAGCGCTTCCCCCGGCTGGTCCACGCCTCCGTTCTGGGCTACGGGGACAGGGGTCCGGACAGGGACCGTCCGGGCTACGACTACACTGCCTTCTTCTCCCGCAGCGGTCTGATGGCGGACCTGCCCCCCAGGGGCGCGGGACCGCTGGTGCCCATCGGCGGGGTGGGGGACCACAGCGTGGCCATGGCGCTGGCCGGAGGCATCGCCGCCGCCCTCTTCCGCAGGGAGCGGACAGGGGAGGGGGACCGGGTGGATGTGTCCCTGCTCCAGGCGGCCACCTTTATCGGCTGTACGGGAATCCTCAACGGCTTCAACGGCCGCCAGCTTCCCCGGGACCGCTACGACTGCGGCCATGCGGGGAGCAACTCCTACCAGGGCTCCGACGGGGAGTGGTTCTACCTGGCCGTCATCGACTTCCGCCGCTTCCCGGAGCTGTGCGAGATGATCGGCATGCCGGAGCTGGCAGAAGACCCGAAGTACAGTACGGCGGAGGCCTACTATCAGAACAAGGCGGAACTGACCCGGATCTTTGACGGGGTCTTTGCCCAGCACCCGGTCTCCTACTGGCATGAGAAACTGGAGGAGCGCGATCTCCCCCATGAGATCCTCCGCCATTTCAAGGATGTGCCCGACGACCCCCAGGTGCTGGAGAACCGGTACATCTACCACTACCAGTATCCGGACGGCACCAGGACAGTCTTCTCCAACGGTCCGGTGCACTTCGGGTCCGTGGACCAGGATCAGATTCCCTGCCGCACCTCCGGGGAGATCGGCCGGGATACGGCGGAGATCCTGGAGGAACTGGGGTACACCCGGGAGCAGATCGACTCCATGTATGCAAACCGGCAGATCCGGTGAGGACCTGCAGCAGAGAGAAGGGATGACAGCATGAGTGAAACAGCAAACACTGCCCCGGAGACCGGAGCGGCTGCGCCGAAGAAACCGAAGCGGCCGAAGCCGAAGAGCATGATCATGCTGGGGGAGCAGACCGCCGCCCTGTTCGAGAACGCCCGGCTGGCCAAAGAACGGGGGGAGAAGGTGGGCTGGTCCGCCTCCATCTTCCCCCAGGAGATCCCGGAGACCCTGGGTCTGAACATACTCTACCCGGAGAACCACGCCGCCGGCATCGCCGCCCGGCATCAGGCGGACCCCCTGCTGCAGGAGACGGAGGGGGCACTGGGTTACTCCGGGGACCTGTGCGCCTATGCAAAGCTGAATCTGGCCTACGCCGCCGTGCTCAGCGGGGAGAGCTCCGTGGAGCTTCCGGACGGGGGCAAAATGGTGGCGCCGGATTTCCTGCTGCTGACCAACAACATCTGCAACCAGCTCACCAAGTGGTACGAGAACCTGGCCCAGCAGATGAACATCCCCGTGTTCTTCATTGATACCTGCTACAACCCCTGGGACTATGTCACAGAGTCCCGGGTGCGCTACGTCAGGGCCCAGATCGACCAGCTGATCCAGGACCTGTGCGCCTTTACAGGGAAGGCATGGGATGAGGACCGCTTCAGGGAGGTCATGGCCATCTCCCGGCGCAACAGCGCTCTGTGGGAGCGGGCCAACGGTCTGATGGCCCACAGGCCGGCCCCCATCGGCGGCTTTGAGCTCTTCAACTACATGTCCGCCATGGTGTGCAACCGGGGCAAGACCTCCTCCACCGCCGTGCTGGAGCAGCTGAATGCGGAGATTGAGGAGAACATACGAAAAGGGACCTCCACCTTCCCGGTGGAGGAGCAGTACCGGGTCTCCTGGGACGGCATCGCCTGCTGGCCCTACCTGAGCCACAACCTGCGCACCCTGAAGAAGTACGGAATCAACATGGTGGCCTCCAGCTACGGCAAGGCGTGGGCCATCGAGTACGAGGACCTGGACGGCATGGCCCGGGCCTACTGCTTTGCCTCCACCAACGGGGACAACGCCTCCACCATGCTCTCCCGGCGTCTGGAAGCCCTGCAGCAGATGGACTGCGAGGGCACCATCTACCACGTCAACCGCAGCTGCAAGGTCATGGACTGCCAGATGATGGAGGTCCAGCGGCAGCTGTCCGCCATGGCCGGGGTGCCCTTCACCTCCTTCGACGGGGACCAGGCGGACTACCGCAACTACAGCGAGGCCCAGTTCGAGACCCGGATCCAGGGCCTGGCGGAGATCATGAAACAGAACCAGGAGGCGAAGCAAGGTGGCTGACTGGAAGAGCGCACTGGCTGTGCTGCAGGCCGCATGTGATAACCCCCGGGGGCAGCTGGAGCACTACCTGGCCCAGGGGAAGAAGGTCATCGGCTGCTTCCCGCCCTATACGCCGGAGGAGCTGGTACACGCCTGCGGCATGATCCCCATGGGCCTCTGGGGCGGTCAGACGGAGTTCCGGCAGGTCAAGAGCTACCTCCCCGCCTTCGCCTGTCCCATCATGCAGTCCGACCTGGAGCTGGGGCTGAGGGGGGCCTATGAGGGGCTCTCCGCTGTCATCATTCCCGCAATCTGCGATACCCTGCGCTGCATGACCCAGAACTGGCGCTTCGGCGTTCCTTCCATCCCCATGATCCCCATCGTCTACCCCCAGAACCGCACCTCTCCCGCCAGCGTGGACTACCTCATCTCCGAGTTCGAGACCGTACTGACCATGCTCTACACCATTACAGGGAACATGATGAGCGAGGCGGCCCTGGGGCGGAGCATCGAGATCTACAACGCCCACAATGCGGTGATGCGGGAGTTTGCAGAGACTGCAAATGACCACCTGGACGCAGTAACCCCAAAGATCCGCCACACCGTATTCAAGAGCGCCTTCTTCTTTGAAAAGGGGGAGCACACGGCCCTGGTGCGGGAGATCATCGACGGTCTGAAGGAACTGCCGGTCTGCCAGTGGGAAGGCAGGAAGGTCATGCTGGCGGGCATTGTCTGCGAGCCGGACGAACTGCTGGATCTGTTTGAGGAGAACCGCATCGCCGTGGTGGCGGACGACCTGGCCCAGGAGTCCCGCCAGTACCGGACGGATACCCCCATGAAGGGGGGAGGCGGTCTGAAGCGTCTGGCCCTCCAGTGGAACAGCCGCCACGGGTGTTCCCTCATCCATGAGCTGGGAAAGCCCAGGGGGAAGATGATGGTGGACATGTGCGGGAAGACCGGTGCCCAGGGGGTTGTCAGCTGCATGATGAAGTTCTGCGACCCGGAGGAGTACGACCAGCCCTGGTACGAGCTGGATCTCCGCAATGCAGGAATCCCTTATCTGGCCATTGAGATCGACCAGCAGAGCGCCAGCACCGGACAGCTCCGGACCCGCATCCAGTCCCTGGCTGAGATGCTGAGCTGAAAATCAGCATAAGAAAAGCGCCGGCTCCGAAGATGGAGAACCGGCGCTTTCATTATTCCTCGGCAGAGATGTCAGCTTTGTCTGCTGTTTCTTCATCTGAGGTTGACAGCAGGGGGAGACAGTGATACAGTTCAGGCGAAATCTTCAGCCTGGACCTGAAACATGGCTCAGCTGTTCGGAAAGGAGCAGGTACATGGACAGCATTGAGAACGGATTCCAGCCGTCAGAATGCAGCGCATCTTCACAGGAGGATCCCGGCCGCTGTGAGTGGATCGAAGGGAAGCGGATACCCCGCGGATTCGAGAGCAGAACTCACACGGCCGTAAAGATACAGCTCCTGATGCAGCTGTCCGGTCTCATCAGGGGGACCGGGTGGCAGCTGTATACCGGGGATTATCCAGTCCGTCTCTTTGCCGGCATGGAGAACCCTCCTGCGGATGCCGGCACCCTTGTCATGCCGGATATCTTTGTCCTCTGTGATGCCAGCAGGGCAGGAGAGGAAGCCTGTGTGGGTGCTCCCGACTTCGTCGCCGAGATCCTGTCCTCTTCCACTGCGGACATGGACATCAGGACCAAACGGAAGTACTATGACCAGGCGGGAGTCCGCGAATACTGGATCGTGGACCCGGAACTGCGGGAGGTCTCTGTATTCGTCCGGGAAGGCA
>CAYYHY010000134.1:0-7618 GCA_964471855.1 uncultured Oscillospiraceae bacterium
TGAACCGGTCGTCCCTGGTGGAGCCGTCCATGGAGTTCACCAGACTGGACCCTGCAGTCAAGTACAGGAACCTCGCGGGGGGATGCTGGACCCTGTAACCGGACCAGTCCCCGTCAGCCGGACATGTCATGAGACACTGAGGCGTTCCGTATGTGACATCGGACCGGATACCTTTCGTTACCATGATGCAGTCGATCTCGATCTCAGCAGGCACTTTACCACCTTTGGGTTTCAAGGTCACCCGTGCTGCAGCAGAGTCGGAAAGCAGGCGGGAGAAACCTGCCATGGACAGATCGTTCTCCAGTGCCAGAAGAATCACCCTGCCCCGTCTGTCCCACGCCAGCAAATCGGGTTTCGTGATTCTGCTGCTGGTCACAAGTTCTTTACCGGTTTCGTACCTGTCGATCTCCAGATCCGGCTCGCCGAGCAGGATGCGCAGCACGGGCTGAACCGTGTCCGGATTTTCACGGAACAGCTTCACGGCATGCTGCTCCGTCATCATAGTTGACAGCAGCATCTTAAGTTCCGCGAGCTCGCGCTTAACATTCCCGGGGAACGCATCTGCCGGTCCGTACAGCCTGCCGGCATCAGCCCGGGCAGCATTGTACTTCGCCTCTGCTGCCAGGCAGCGGTCGTGCACTGCAGCCCGGGACAGAGGACGGGCGGATATTTCTGACATCTGTTTTCTTCTCCTCTCTTCCTGCCTGCGCATGGCGGAGGAGTGTACCCGCATCAGGACAGGCTGTGTCTGTCCCAGCGGTGAAAGCAGAGGCTGCTTTCGACACTCATTCCCGCTGTGCACAGGGCCTGCGGCATATCTGCGGAACCGGGCGGGCTGAGTCCGGTCCGGTTCCGTCAGTGAACAGTATCCGTTCCCGCCGGACATGCGCCTGACCAGTCTGAGACCGGCAGGTCGGGACCTTCTCTGTCTGTTTGCCTTCAGGAGGTCCTCTGCCCCTGCAGACCCGGTTTCTCCAGGAGGGAAACCCCTGCAGCCGGAGGCATGCAGGATCCCGGTCCTCCGGAACTGCCCCCGGCAGACATCTCCATGCAGGGATACCCAGAACTGCCAGGCAGAACAGGAACGGGAAGAGGAAGATGCATCTGCCTGCGTCTGAGACGCAGCAGGGCAGGGATCTGATAAATGCAGCCATCAGTGTACCCCCTCCATTCCAGGACGGATTTCTGCTGTCCGTCCTGTCAGTGAACTGACCCGCCCCGCGGTCACCGCTCACAGACGGTACAGGGCTGCCTCCCGCACCTGCGCGGAGCGCTCACACCCAGGGGCATGCCTGCTGCCCGGGATACAGAAATTCGAAGATGTTCTCTCCGCGGTATGATGACATGATAAACCTGCATACTGGCAGCTGTCAAGTCTTCAGGAGGAGCAGGAGCAGAAAAATCAGGATACAGAAAACAGACATGATAAAAGCAGAACGGTTCCTGTGAGGATACCTGACCTGCAGATTGCCCCCTGGAGCAGGTTCTGCATCAGAAATATCAGAAATTTCTGGCCGGGCATGGTGCTTCTGAGCAGTGAAAATCTTCGGAGACCGGGATATGCCAGAACCATGCAGAGCAGCCGGCGGCAGATGCCACTCTGCACACCGGCAAAAATGCCACATTTTTGAAAGACCGGGTCAGACAGGAGGTGCCGGTGCTGTGTGCCGGGAAGGAGGGGAGGACCCGCAGCAGGAACCCGTACAGGGGACAGAGAAAGGGGGCGCCTGGAATCAGGCGCCCCCGCTGGGCTGGGATTCACTGAGTTTTGATGGCGTCCTTCAGGGCCTTCCCGGCCTTGAATACGGGCGCTTTGGAGGCAGGGATGGGAATTTTCTCACCTGTCTGGGGGTTGCGGCCGGTGCGCTCTGCGCGGTCCTTTACCTCGAAGGAACCGAAACCGACCAGCTGCACCTTCTCGCCCCTGGCAAGAGCTGCAGTAATGGAATCGACCATTGCCTGGATGGCGTTTTCAGCATCCTTCTTGGACAGTCCGGCCTGCTCGGCCACTGCCGCTATGAGCTCGGTCTTGTTCATGGGGTGTTCCTCCCAATCTTGTGTGGTGCGCCGCGAACGGCGCGCTGCGGAAAATACTTTTGCCCCGGCGGAGGTGCACAGGTCGGACTCAGGTCTTCTCCGACTCCTTGGCCTGTTCCCACAGCTTCTCCAAAGAGGGGAGATCCATTTCTGTCAGAGGCCGTCCGGAAGCTTCCTCCACCGCGCGGAATCGGCGGATGAACTTCTCGCAGCAGGCCTGGAGGGCGTCCTCGCTGTCCAGGTCCAGGAAAACGCCGGCTTTGACTGCGGCAAAGAGCACGTCGCCGAGCTCCTCTGCCGGGTCGCCGTCGCCTGCCGCTGCGGCCTTCAGTTCTTCTGTTTCTTCTGACAGCTTGTCCAGCGCAGGACCCGGTCCGTCCCAGTCGAAGCCCGCTCTGCGGGCCTTGAGCTGGATTTTCCGGGCCCTCTCCAGGGCCGGCAGAGCCCGTGCGACAGAGTCCAGGGTGTCAGCGGCGGTGCGCTGTCCCTTCTCCTGCCGCTTCTGAGCCTCCCAGGATGCAAGTGCACCCTCCGGAGTATCTGCAGAGACATCTCCGAAGACGTGGGGGTGCCGGAAGATCAGCTTGCGGCAGATGCCGTCCACTACGTCCTCGAAGCTGAAGAGTCCTTCCTGCGCAGCCATGCTGGAGTGGAACACCACCTGCAGCAGCACGTCCCCCAGCTCTTCCTTCAGGCTGGCGGCGTCCCCGCGGTCGATGGCGTCACAGACTTCATAGGCCTCTTCCAGCATGTTCCGGCGGATGGACTGATGGGTCTGCACCCTGTCCCAGGGGCAGCCATCAGGGGAACGGAGGCACTCCATGACATGCAGAAGATCCTGCATGTCATATCGTTCCCTGCGTGTAAAATCTATCACATTTTTCCCCCCGGTTCAATAGGTTTGGCCGTATTTGTTGGACTTTCCGGACTTTTCGTGAAAATGCCGAACATTTAGCCCTCAGATATGGTTAGTCGTCCAGCTTCAGCAGGCTGGCAATCTTCTCGCCCTTCGGCATGAGCATCAGGTCGTCCCTGGATATGCAGTGCATGGCGAGTATCAGAACAAGGTAAACCGCTACTGCTGCAAGGATTGCAGCCAGCACGGCCAGGGCGTTGCCCATGCGGCTGACCGTCATGACGGCCTCCCCGGCGGCGGGGCTTGTAAAAATGTGTGATATCACGCTGTAGATGCCCCATGCACAGACGCCCATGATGGCGGAGGCGGAGAGGGGCTTGAGGAAGATGGGTCCGAACTTCGGTATGCCGGGGATGACGCGGGAGATGATATACAGGTCCAGAAGCAGGCAGATTCCGAAGCAGAGGATGTTGCCCACCGGGGCGCCGGTGATGCCGATGTAGCCGACCAGGTTGTAGTTGGTTATGATCTTGATGATGCCCCCGGCCAGCATGACGATCACAGGCAGGTTGATGAAGCCGTAGGCCTGGAGGACGGAGTTGCACACCAGCATGACGCAGACCAGGGGGGTGGCGATGCCCAGAGTGGAGAGGAGGGCGCCGGCCAGGTCCACATTGAGGCGGGGGTAGAGAAGACGGATGATGGGGGTGCCCAGGGCGTAGAGCCCCACGCCCATGGGTATGGCCAGCAGGGCGCTGATTCTCAGAGCGGAGCCGGAGATCCGGGCCGCGTCCCTGCGGTCGCTGCGGGCCAGGGCCCCGGATACGGCGGGGATGACCGAGGCGGTGACGGCGGCCATGAGGGAGGTGGGCAGATTGTATATGTTGAGCGCCGCCGCGTAGTTTCCGTACAGAGCGCGGCTGGCGTCCTCCGTCAGCTTCAGGGCGTGCTGCAGCTGACCCTGGACCAGGGAGGAGTCCACCACGGTGACGATTCCCACCATGGAGGAGCTGAGGGTGATGGGCACGGCGATGGAGATGAGGGTGCGGAGAATCTCCTTCGTGCTGCCGGCCGGTCTGCTGCGCCGGACAGGCTCATTTTTCCTCTGCCAGAAGTAGTGGACTGCCATGTAGATCAGGGCCATGATGGTGCCGATGGTGACACCTCTGATGGCGCCGGCTGCGGCCTGGGAAGCCTGGGTCGCTGCAATGGCATCCGATATCTGCTCCGCCGTCATGGAGGCGGTGTCCAGTTCGGGACGGTACTTTGCCAGGGTGCCCAGATCGAAGACCTGCTTCATTGTGAAGTACGCCAGCCCCAGGCCGATGATCAGCTTGCACAGGGCCTCGATGATCTGGGAGATGGAGGTGGGCGCCATGTCGCTGTGGCCCTGGCTGTAGCCCCGGAAGGCGCCCAGACAGCCCACGCATATGACGGCGGGGGCCAGGGCCCGGATGCCGGGGGCGGCCAGGGAGTCGTGCATCATGCCCGCCAGGGCGTCGGCTCCGAAGTACATCACCAGGAAGGAGATGATGCCCAGAGTGAGGAAAGCCATCAGGGAGACTTTGAACACTTTCTGCTCCTGGGCCTGGTTGCCCACGGCACTGGCCTCGGAGACCATCTTGGAGACGGCCACCGGCAGGCCCGCGGTGGAGATGGTGAGCAGCACCGCGTAGATGTTGTAGGCGTTGCCGAAGTCCGCATTGCCCGCTTCCCCGATGATGTTGACAAGGGGAATCTTGTAGAACATGCCGATGAGCTTGACTACAATGATGCCCAGCGCAAGGACGGCCGCGCCGCCGAAGAAGGTGCTGTGTTTCGTTTCCCTGTCCATGATTCTGCCCTCCAGCCTGCCTCAGGCGATGAACGCCGGGTCAGGGATTCTGCGAAAAGATATGGGGAACGGCATAGTGTTCGACCTCGTACAGGATCCGCTCCCGGTCAAGGGTGAGATACTCTCCGTTTTCATACAGGACTTTTCCCCGGGCCATGGTCAGGCACACGTCCCGGCCGGTGGCGGAGAAGACCAGGTTCTCCACCGTGTCATGGCAGGGGACCAGGTTCGGGCTGCGGAAGTCCACCAGGATGAGGTCCGCCGTCTTCCCGGCGGCGATCACCCCCGTGTTCCGGCCCAGGGCCCTGGCGCCGCCTGCGGTGGCCATGGCCAGCGCATCGGCGGAGGACAGAACCAGGGGGTCCTGCCGCACCCCGCAGTGGAGGCAGGCGGCCAGCTTGACGTCTGCAAACATGTCCGTGCTGTTGTGGCTGCTGACTCCGTCCGTGCCCAGGCACACGTTCACCCCCGCCTTCAGCATGTCCGGCACCGGCGCCACGCCGGAGCCCAGCTTCAGGTTGGACCAGGGGTTGTGTACGGCGGAGACCCCCCGCCGGGCCATGATCTCCCAGTCCTCCGGGGTGGTGAATACGCAGTGGGCGGCGAGGCCCCGGGTGTTCCACACCCCGCAGCGGTCCAGGATCTGGATGGGGGTGGCGCCGTTGCGCTCGATGCACTCCCTGTGCTCCTTTGCCGTCTCGGAGACGTGGACGTGCATGCCCAGACCGTGGTCTGCGGCGTAGCGGGCCATCCACTCCCACAGGGGGGCGCTGGAGGTGTACTCCGCGTGGATGGAGGCGTCCACCAGAATCTGGCCGTCCCCCGCCCCGTGCCACTCCTCTGTCAGCTGCCTCTGGTGCACGCAGTCGGGGCAGGTGTCCTCGGAGAAGTCCTCCGGGGCGCCGAAGTACAGGCCGCCGCAGGAGAGGTTGGCGGAGATGCCGGACTTCAGGATCTCCTCGGCGATGGCCCCCGTATGGGCGTACATGTCGGCAATGCAGGTGATGCCGTTTCCGATCATCTCCAGCAGGCCCAGCCCGGTCCCCGCCGCCACGCAGCGGTCATCCAGCTTCGCCTCGGCGGGGAAGATGTACTGGTACAGCCAGTCCTGGAGGCTGTGCCCCCCGCCGTAGCCCCGGAGCAGGGTCATGGGGATGTGGGTGTGGGCGTCCACAAAGCCGGGCATCATCACTCTGCCGCTGCAGTCGATGACCCGGTCAAAGGCGCCCTCCGGCCGCTCCGGACCGGCATAAGCGATCTCCGTCCCGGAGACGGATACATAGCCGTCCTTCAGAAGGGGAGCGGAGGGGTCCATGGTGACGGCGGTAACGCCGGTAAACAGAACAGACATGGGATGCCTCCTGATACTGTCACATTTTCCGCAGGCAGGCCCGGACCAGCCGGGAGAATCTGCCCTTTGCTGCCTCTCCGGCCTCCAGCACCTCCTCCTCGGAGAGGGGGTGGTCCTGAAGCCCTGCCGCCATGTTGGCCAGCAGGGTGAAGCCCAGGACCTCCATGCCGGCGTGGCCGGCCACGATCACCTCCGGGGCGGTGGACATGCCCACGGCGTCTGCGCCCAGGGCGGCGGCGGCCCGCACCTCGGCGGGGGTCTCGTACTGGGGCCCGTAGCAGTAGAAATAGACACCCTCCCGGAGGGCAATCCCCTCTTCGGCGGCCGCACTGCGGGCCACATCCTGGAGGCGGGGGGTGTACAGATGGGAGGCGTCGGGGAACCGGACCCCGAAGCCGGGGAGATTCTCTCCCCGCAGGGGGGACTCGGAGAAGAGCTTGATCTGGTCGGTGATGAGCATCAGATCCCCGGGGTTCCAGTCCCTGCGGACGCAGCCGGCGGCGTTGGTCACCACCAGGATCTCGCAGCCCAGAAGCCGCAGCACCCGGACTGCATACGTGACCTCCTCATAGGAGTACCCCTCGTAGTGGTGCATCCGCCCCTGCATCACGGCCACCTTCTGGCCCTCCAGGGTGCCGAATACCAGACGTCCCCTGTGGCCGGGGGCGGTGGAAACCTTGAAATGGGGGATGTCCCTGTAGTCCACGCAGACGGGATCCTCCACCTGGTCCCCGAGGAAGCCCAGGCCGGACCCCAGGATCATGGCCACCCGGGGGGTGAAGTCCCCGGTTCTGGCCCGCACCGCCTGTGCGCTCTCCTGATACTGCTCCATGGAAAACATTCTGTGCGTCTCCTTCCCTTCCGCTGCCCGGAACACCCGGCAGCGGGTCATCTGCCCCGCCTCAGGCCTGCGCCGGGAGGGCGGCATTACTGTCTGATATTCTGCCGTGCCGCCCAGCGGGCGCCGGAAAAGAGGGGAGCCGGGGCGGGTGCGGGAGCAGACAGAATCATACCACAGGAAAAGGCTTCTGTGCAATGCCCGGAGCGGCGGCCGTCCCCCATTTTCTCGCAGAACCCGGGGCGGGAATGTGCAAAAAGCCGGAACGCAGGGGGGCGCTCCGGCTGTGTGTATCAGGCTATTTGGCGTATTCGATGGCCTTGGTCTCCCGCAGCAGATGCACCTTGATCTGGCCGGGGTACTCCATCTCGTCCTCGATGCGCTTTGCAATCTGCCTGGCCAGCAGAACCATCTGGTCCTCGCTGACCAGCTCCGGCTTGACCATGATCCGAACCTCACGGCCTGCCTGGATGGCGTAGCTCTTCTCCACGCCGGGGAAGGAGGAGGTGATGGCCTCCAGGGTCTCCAGACGCTTGATGTAGTTCTCCAGGTTCTCCCGCCGGGCCCCGGGACGGGCGGCGGAGATGGCGTCGGCCGCCTGCACCAGGCAGGCGATGACGGTGTGGGGCTCCACATCGTTGTGGTGGGCCTGGATGGCGTGGATGACGTTCTCGCTCTCCCGGTACTTCCGGGCCAGCTCCA
>CAYYHY010000135.1:0-7585 GCA_964471855.1 uncultured Oscillospiraceae bacterium
TGATGCCAACACAGGCGGACAGGGGAAAGCTCCTGTCCGCTTTGTTTTTGTTCAAGATACAGATGAGAGAACCGGACCTGAGCGCTGTGCATCGGTCCGGTTCTCACAGTTTTCATCAGCAGACCGGGGCCTTCAGACGGTCTGCAGTGCGTACTTCTGCCGGTAGGAATGGAAATTCCGGCTGTAATCCTCATCTCCGTATCTTGCGGCCCGGAGGGACTCATGCAGGTTCAGTTCGTGGTGCGCCATGTCGATCACGCAGCCGGCGATATTTGAGCAGTGGCCGGATGTGCGGGCCAGATTTGTCAGCAGGTCGGACCAGATGACCCCGGCCTCGGCGGGACAGTCCCCGCGCTGCAGGCGCCGGATCTGGCTGGTGCGCAGCTGCTCCTTCAGCCTGTTGATGACCTGTTCCAGAGGTTCCACACGGGATGCAGCATCCAGGTCGTTGTGCAGGAAGGATTCCAGTGCCAGGTCCAGCAGTTCCCCGACTGCATTGGTGATGACGGACAGTTCCGAGGCGGCGTCCTTTGAGAAGGACAGGTCCTGCTCCTGCATCTCTTCTGCTGACTTCACCAGGCTGACGGCGTAGTCAGAGATCCGCTCAAAGTCACTCATGATTTTCAGAAGTTTGGCGGCCTCCGCGCTGTCGTCCTCACTGATCTGGCAGGAACTCAGGCGTACGAGATAGCTGCCCAGGATATCCTCGTAGTGGTCAGCCTGTTCCTCTTTGTCCCGGATGGAGTTTGCCAGGGCAGGGGAGTACTGTTTCAGAGCGGTCAAACTGTCTTTCAGAGCGCTGACGGAGATCTCTGCCAGATGGGATGCAACGTCGCGGCACCGCTCCAGGGCGATGGCCGGCGTCATGAGGAGCCGCTCGTCCAGTTCCACTTCCACTTCGTTCTCCGGCTTTCTGTCATCCGGGATCAGTCTGGTTACCAGCTTTTCCAGAAGTCCTGCCATGGGCAGCATGAGGACCGTACACAGGATGTTGAAGACCGAGTGTATGACTGCGATCCCCAGGGGCGTTGCCGGAGCGCTCAGTACAGCAGGAGCGAAAACCGCACGGACCAGCATGAAGACGGATATCCAGACTGCCGTCCCGATCACGTTGAAGGAGAGATGCACCAGAGCGGCTCTCCTGGCGTTTTTGTTTGCACCTGCTGAGGAAATCAGTGCGGTTACGCAGGTACCGATGTTCTGTCCCATGATGACGGGTACCGCCGCCCCATAGGATACCTGGCCGGTGACGGCCAGCGCCTGGAGGATTCCAACGGAGGCGGAGCTGGACTGGATGATCGCTGTGAGGACCGCTCCGGCCAGCACGCCAAGCAGCGGATTGCGGAAGAGGATGAACAGATGCTGGAATTCAGGGACATTCTGGAGTCCCGATACAGCGCCGGACATGGTCTCCATTCCAAACATCAGCGTCGCAAAGCCGAGAAAGATGAGACCTGTATCTTTCTTCTTGTCGTTCTTCTGGAACATGTACAGGACGATGCCGATCAGCGCGAGGACAGGGGTAAAGGAGGACGGCTTCAGGAGGTTTACGAACAGATTGCTGCTGTCGATTCCGGCCAGGCTCAGAATCCAGGCGGTCACCGTGGTTCCGATATTGGCTCCCATGATCACATTGATCGCCTGCTTGAGGGTCATGAGACCGGAATTCACGAAACCCACAACCATGACGGTTGTTGCGGAGGAGCTCTGTATCACGGCTGTGATCCCCAGCCCTGTCAGCAGACCGGCGATTCTGCTTTCGGTCAGTTTGCTCAGGAGTGAGCGCAGCCTGTTCCCTGCGCGGCGTTCCAGGGCCTGCCCCATGATGTTCATGCCGAACAGGAAAAGACTCAGCCCCCCGACCAGTGTCAGGATGTCAAAGATGTCCATATACACCTGATTCCTTTCTTCTTATGATGCACCTCCATGCTACGCCGCCTTCGTCAAATCTGTCACCTGGCATCTGTAAAATCCACGTAAAGCAGAAAGCCGCGGGTCATGCCGCGGCTTCGAACTGCTGTTCTTCTGCGGTCAGATGTTCTGACAGGGGGGAAAAGTGACCGTAAATGTTGTGCCGCCGTTTTCCACACTCTGCAGGTCGACCCTGGCGTGGTGAATCCTGGCGGCGTGCTTTACAATGGACAGGCCGAGGCCTGTGCCGCCCAGTTCCTTCGACCGGCTCTTGTCCACCCGGTAGAAGCGCTCAAAGATCCGCTCCTGATGCTCCGGGGGAATGCCGATTCCCGTATCCGCCACGGTGAGCACGACGCCTTCGCTCTCATTCTTCACCGTTACGGAGACGCTGCCGTATTCACGGTTGTATTTGATCGCATTGTCGCA
This sequence comes from uncultured Oscillospiraceae bacterium, assembly GCA_964471855.1. Taxonomy (GTDB): domain Bacteria; phylum Bacillota; class Clostridia; order Oscillospirales; family Oscillospiraceae; genus Lawsonibacter. The sequence continues at coordinate 2,341 of CAYYHY010000135.1, forward strand.
GAGATTGAAAACGATGCTCTGGAGAAGCTGGGGTATGCCGGACATGACTGCGCTCTCGCCGTCGAGGGTCAGGGTGACATGAGAGTTCTCTGCCTCTGTCTGCAGCGACTGCACCGTCTGCCCGGCAATGACAAAGAGGTCGGTCTCCTCCCGCTTCATGCTGTCTGCCCCCTCGTCCAGATGGGAGAGGCGGATAATGTCATCCACGAGACGGATCATGCGCTGCGCCTCATCCTGGATCCGGACGTAGAAGGACGCTTTGTCCTTCTCCTGCACGACCCCTTCAGCCAGAAGCTCGGCCGAGCCTGCGATGGTCTGCAGGGGGGTCTTCAGTTCATGGGATACATTTGCAGTGAATTCCTGCCGCAGCCGCTCCGCTTTTTCTTTTTCCGTCACGTTTACAGCCAGGAGAACGGACCCGGAGAGCATGTTTCCGTTTCTGACAGGGCTTATGCGCAGCTGGTACCGGTCATCTGCAAGGTCCAGCGTTCTCTCATCCGGCTGCCCGGCTTCTGCACTGCGGAGGAGGGAGGCAATCTGGGGGCTGCTGCAGAAGGAGAGAAGCGGCAGTCCGCTGCAGGGGACGGCAATCCCGAAGAGGCGCCTGGCTGCAGAGTTGATCTCCAGGATATCCCCCCCGGTATTCAAAAGGATGATTCCCTCCGCCATGTTCCCCGTGAGGGTTTCGAACTCCTGCTGCTTTCTGTCCAGTTCGTTTTTCTGGCGCCGGATCTGCTGCTGCTGGCTGTCCAGGCGGTGCAGGAGGGGAGACAGTTCATCGTAGGTCTCGCTGCTCAGGGGATTTTCCAGGTCGAGGCTGTTGAACGGCTCGACGATTCGCTTTGACAGGCGGGTGGCCAGGATCAGCGAGAGGACAGCAGCAATTACAATAATGATGCAGAGGGGCTGCGCCATGCCCAGGACCAAAGTCAGCAGCGTGCTCTGGAAGACGGAGAGACGGACCACGGAACCGTCCGGCAGCCGCCTGGCGCAGTAGAGAGAGCGCTCCATCAGGGTCACGGAGTAGCGGGAGCTCTCCCCCTCGCCGCTTTCGAGCGCCTCCCTGATCTCCTCCCGTTCCAGGTGATTCTCCATTTCGCCTGCATTGGAGCGGCTGTCATAGAGGACATCCCCGTCTGCATCGATCCATGTGATCCGGTACTGGGAAGTGTCCAGACCGTCAAAGAAGCTGATGCCCTCGTTGGCTGCTCCGTGGGCCGCCAGTTCCGTCTGCATCCGCAGCCCGTTCCTCTGAACAGAGCCGAAGTAGTCGTAGAGGACGACCAGAAAAAGGACGACGGTGGCGACGAAAACCCCGATGGCAGCCATGCAGATTGAGCGGAAAATGCGCTTTGTCATCTGTGTCCCTCCAGCCGGTAGCCGACGCCCCGCATCGTCTCAATATACTCCCCGCAGGTCCCCAGTTTCGCCCGCAGGGTTCCGATGTGCACATCTACGGTTCTTGTCTCCCCGACATAGGTGTCCCCCCAGATGCTGTTCAGAAGCTGGTCCCGGGTGAAGACAAGGCCGGGGTTCTCCATGAACTTCCTGAGCAGTTCATACTCCTTCAGGGTGAGCTGCACCCGCTCCCCCCGGACGAACACGGTGTGCTCTCCTGTGTTGAGGGTCAGATCCCCGGTCTGCAGGACCTTGCCGGTGGCTCTCTGCCCGGTGCGGCGAAGCACGGCCCGCACCCGGGACACCATCTCCATCATGCCGAAGGGCTTTGCCAGGTAGTCGTCTGCACCCGAGTCCAGGCCGATGACCTTGTCGTATTCCGTCCCCTTGGCCGTTGCCATGATCACAGGAATGCCGGCGGTTGCAGCATCGCTGCGCAGCCGCCTGAGGATGCTGATCCCGTCCTCTCCGGGGAGCATGATGTCCAGCAGAATGAGCTGGGGCATCTCTGCCTTCAGGGCCTCCCGGAGCTCTGACCCGTCCGTCAGACCCTTTGCCTCATATCCAGCTGCGTTCAGCGCATAGACCATGAGGTCACGGATGCCGGTGTCGTCCTCCACGCAGAATATCATTGTCTGCCTCCTTATGATGCAGGAAAGCGTCCCGTACCTGAGTGTACTGTACGGTAACAAGGTCAAATCCGCAATCATCAATCTGTAAAATCGTTGTAAAGTCCCGGCTCCCGGGACACAGAAAGGCGGCGTGGCACGAAGTCACGCCGCCTGCAGCGGTCAGAGGAGCGACGCCATCCTGGACAGGCGGTTCAGGGATTCCTCCAGGACATCCTCGCCCCGGGCGAAGTGGAAACGGATCAGGCTGTTCACCGGCTCGTGGAAAAAGCTGGATCCCGGGACAGCCGCAACACCGATCTCCCTGGCCATCCACTCGCAGAACTGGAGATCCGTCCAGCCCTGGAACTGCGGCAGGTTCAGGAAGTCCTGGATGTCGGCCAGGACAAAATAGGTGCCCTGGGGGATGTTGTGCCGGATGCCGATGCGGTCCAGACCGTCCATGAAGAAATTCCGCTTGCGGGTGTACAGTTCCTGGAGAGCCCGGTAGTAGTCATCATCAAAGCGCAGTCCGGTGACAGCCGCCTCCTGGAGGGGAGCAGCAGCGCCAACCGTCAGGAAATCGTGGACCTTCCGAGCGGCCTCTATAAAGTCCGCGGGACCGATGAGGTAACCGAGACGCCATCCGGTGACGGAGTAGGTCTTGGACAGAGAACTGCAGGTTACGGTGTTATTGTACATGCCGGGCAGGGAGGCCATGCAGGTGTGTTCACTGGGAGCATAAACAATATGCTCATACACCTCGTCGGTCACGACATAGGCGTCGTACTGGAGAGCCAGTCTGCCGATGGCGGTGAGTTCCTCCCGGGTGAAGACCTTGCCGCTGGGGTTGGATGGGTTGCAGATGATGATGGCCCTGGCCCCGTCCCGGAACCCCTGCTCAATCCGTGCCAGATCGAAGCTGTAGGAAGGCGGCGTCAGAGGAATGTATACCGGTTCTGCGCCGGAGAGGACGGCATCGGCCCCGTAGTTTTCGTAGAAGGGCGAAAAGACCATGACCCTGTCCCCGGGGTTGCAGATCGTCATCATGGCGCAGATCATCGCCTCGGTGGCCCCGCAGGTGACCACGATCTCCGTGTCCGGGTTGATCTCCCTGCCCGTGACCCGGCTCTGCTTGACCGCCAGGGCCTCGCGGAAATTCTGGGCTCCGAAGGTGACGGCGTACTGGTGGGGTCCGGTCAGGGCTGTCCGCTCCAGGCTGGACATCAGCTCCGCCGGGGGATCAAAATCAGGGTAGCCCTGGGACAGATTGATGGCTCCGTACCGGTTTGCAATCCTTGTCATGCGGCGGATGACCGAATCTGTAAACGTTCCGACTTTTCTGCTGAGCTGAGGCATCACAGGCCGCTCCTTTCGTCCGGATTTGCGCCATTATACACCTGCCGCCGCAACGGTTCAAGAACGGCATCCCCTCCATGGGACCGGACGGCAGGCGCCCGAAACGAAATCTGAACTTACCTGAAAGAAAGGTCTGCGCCTGTTGCAATTTTCCAGAAATTGGCGTAAACTCAAGGGCGAAACCACTCAGGATGGCATGCAGGAGGGAGTCTGAGGGAGAAGTGTCTGCAGTCATCCGCCGAAAGGGGCGATAACATGAACAAGATCATCCGGCGTGTGCTGATCGTGGTCCCCGCAGTGATTCTGCAGGCCATGTGGCTTTTCCTGGTATTCGGCATACTGAAGCCCTGGGCAGGACTGATTACCTTCGCACTGTCCATCCTCTCTTTCCTCCTCGTGCTGTATATCATAACCAAGACAGACGAGGGGACGTACAAGATACTGTGGCTTCTGGTCATTCTCTCCTTCCCGCTGCCAGGAGCACTGCTGTATCTGATCTTCGGCAACAAGCGCACAACTCTGCCGCTGAGGAAGAAGCTGGCAAAGGCCAAGAGCCTCCCTCCCCTCCGCTGCAGCGGGGAGGAGGCGCTGAAGGAGATTGCAGAAGATGACCTGAGAATATCCCAGACCTTCCGCACCCTGCAGAAGGTGACAGGTCTTCCGGCGCACAGGAACAGCTCAGCCACCTACTACCAGCTGGGGGACGACGCGTTCCCCGTCATGCTGGAGGAGATGGAGAAGGCGGAGAAGTTCATCTTCGTTGAATACTTCATCGTGGACAAGGGGTACATGTGGGACTCCATGGTGGAGGTCATGGCCAGGAAGGCGGCCCAGGGTGTGGACGTCCGGGTCCTGTACGATGACATGGGCAGCATCTCCACCTACAGCAGGAGCAATGTCCTGGAGCTGGAGGCCAAGAAGATCCGCTGCGTCCCCTTCAATCCCATGCTGTTCATCAAGGGGACCCTGAACTACCGCGACCACAGGAAGATGCTGATCATCGACGGCAAGGTTGCCTTCAGCGGCGGCATCAACCTGGCGGACGAGTACATCAACAAGGTCGTCAAGTACGGCCACTGGAAGGATATCAGCTTCCGGGTCACCGGCCCTGCAGTTGAGAACTTTACCCGCATGTTTGCGGAGTTCTGGAACGCATTCTGCATCGACAAGATCCCGGAGAAGCTCTGGGAGGAACTGCCGGACGAGGAGGAGCCGGATGCGGCAGACGGCTGGATCCTCAGCTACTATGACTCGCCGATCCGGGACTACGCAGCCAGCAACGAACTGTATATTGACCTCCTGTCCCAAGCGGAGAAGACCGCATATTTCTTCACTCCCTACCTGATGCCGGGCGAGGCCCTGCTGGGGGCATTTGTCCGTGCCGCCCAGCGCGGCGTGGATGTCCGCATCATCATGCCGGGCATTCCGGACAAGGCGGTGGTGTACCGCATGTCCAGGAGCTTCTACCCGGTGCTGCTCAAAGCCGGCATCCGCATCTTCGAGTATGAGCCGGGCTTTGTCCATGCCAAGGGCTGCGTCGTCGATGACAAGATCGGAACCGTGGGCACGGTCAACCTGGACTACCGCAGCCTGTTCCTGCACTTTGAGAACAACTCCCTCTTCTACAAGGCCTCCATTCTGAAGGACCTCAAGGCGGATATCCTGGCAACCCAGGAGAAGTGCAGGGAGAGGACCGTGGACAATATGCCCAAGGGCGTGCTGCACTTCATCGTCGACGGCGTCCTGCGCATCTTTGCCCCTCTCTGCTGATAAACTGTTCCGAGCGGCACCCTGTACTCCGGGGTGCCGTCTCTGACTTTCCGGAGCCCCTGACGGGAGAGGAACTGCTGCGGCCCGGCGGAAACGGGAAAGAAAATCTT
>CAYYHY010000136.1:0-7551 GCA_964471855.1 uncultured Oscillospiraceae bacterium
CTGGAGAGCCGACAGTCTTTCTCGATTCTGGCTGTAAATGGTTCCGGTCATCCCTGGTTCGCGCTGCATCAGACATCACGGCAATGGATTCTGCTGGAATTCCGGCTGTGCCTGATCTGATACCGCAGATTTCCGGCCGGCTGCGGCATCTCCCCGGGCTGCATTTTTCGCAGAAACAGCACTTATGACACAGAGAACGGCGGTGTATCTGCTTTTCTTGTCTGATTTTTTGCAGGTGCCATCTTGCATGACATTTTTCGCCGTTGTAAAATGTACGGTATTGCACAGCACAGTCAGGCTGACAGTCTGCGTAGCCCCGGACCATGGAAAACCTGCAGTTCCGGGCCTGCAGACGCCAGCCCGGGTCACCCCGGAGCGGTGAATCCTGTGTCCCTGCTCCCGAAAGAAGGAACCGAAATGCAGTCTCTGGCTGTCAAACTGATCTCCCTGATGCTGGTCTTCGCCCTGCTGATGCCCTCTGCAGCTTCGGCTGCCGGACTGCAGACAGAGGAGGAAGACCGGTCTCCTGTATCCGGGACCCAGGTGCAGAGCGGAGGTGGGAATCTCTCCGGCTTCACTCCGGATGAGGACACTCTGCCCGGCGGCGGGATCACCGGGGAAGATCCGGAGGACGCAGAACCTGCTTCTGTCACGGTCACCTTCCTGGACGGGGACAGGGAACTGGACAGATACAGCATGCCCGCCGGGGAAGTGCCGTACAGGGTGCCCGCCGAAGACGGGGAAGGGAACCCGGTGCTGGGCTGGACTGCCGGCGGGCGGAAGGTGAATGTGGACGCCCCGGCTGCAGAGGACACCGTCTTCTCCGTGTGGCATGCACCTGCGGTGATGACAGAGCACCGGCCCTATGTAAAGGGCACGGCAGCCGGCAGGTTCTCCCCCTCTGACTTTCTCACCCGGGCGGAGGCCGCCGCCCTCCTCTGCGGCATACTGGCAGATCCGGAGCCCGGAGATCTGACCGCTTCCTTCCCGGATGTGCCCGCAGACGCCTGGTACTGTGACAGCGTGCTGACCCTGGCCTCCCTGGGGGTTGTGGGCGGCCGGCCTGACGGCACCTTCGGTCCCGGGGACTGGGTCTCCAGAGCCGAGTTTGCGGTCATGGTACACAGTCTCTTCCCCATGGAGACGGAGTTCCCCGTGTCCTTCCCGGATGTGCCGGAGGACCACTGGGCCCGCACCGTCATCCTCTCCGCCGCCGCGAAGGGCTGGATCACCGGCAGTGAGGAGGGGCTGTTTAATCCCGACGGCACTCTCTCCCGCTGCGAGGCGGTGTGTGTTCTCAACAGGGTCCTGAACCGCAGACCCGCTCCTGAGACAGGGGAGATGCTGGCTGCCGCCAATGCAGCCCCCTTTACGGATGTGCGCCCCGGCGTCTGGTACTATGCCGACGTCATGGAGGCATTCCTGCCCCACACTTTTGAAACGGAAGCGGAGGGGGAGGTCTGGACCGGCTTCGACTATGTGAGCTGCGGGGCGGAGCCCGGCCTGCAGCATATGGACGGCGCCCTCTGGACGGTGGATGAAAACCGCCAGGTGGTGTTCCAGAACCCGGGACTGTACGAGCTGGACGGGGGCCTCTGGTGCGTCAGGGAGGACGGAGCCTTCCTCTGTGACGGGAAAGAGGGGTATCTCACTTTCGGTTCCGACGGCCGGTACACCTGCGGGGACGCGGAGTGCGACGCCGAGGTGGAGAAGGCCCTGGCGGCGTGCACCACCCCGGACATGACCCGGGAGGAGAAGCTGCGGGCCGCCTACCTGTACGTCCGGGACCACTGCCTCTATCTGGGCATCAGCCATTATCCCCGGGGCTACAGCGAGGACTGGTACATTCCCTCCGCCCTCATGCTGTTCCGCCAGGGGAAGGGGAACTGCTACTGCTATGCAGCGGCCTTTACCCTCATGGCCCGCCGGCTGGGATTCCAGGCATACGGAGTCTCCGGCGGCTACAAGTCAAACAACACGGACCACGCCTGGGTCATGATCGACGAATATGTCTACGACCCATGTTTGGAGTACCTGATTCCCTCTCTGGGGCAGCCGTACCGCTGGCTCTACCAGGTGCTGCCTGAGGAGACCGGGCTGCGGTACAGTTTCCCGCCCCGCTGACAGGGAGGAGCGCCAATGGTATTCAGTTCAGTCATATTCCTCAGCGTATTCCTGCCGTCCGTCTTCATCCTCTACCGGCTGCTGCCCGGCATCCGGCTGAAGAACGCCCTGCTCATGCTGGCCAGCATCCTCTTCTACGCCTCCGGGCGGCTGGAGTGGACCCCCATCCTCCTGGCCTCCGTCCTCATCAACTACACCGCGGGGCTCTTCACAGCCAGGGAGGGGAAGCTCCGCAGGCCTGCCCTGGTCCTGGCGGTGGTGCTGAACCTGGGCATCCTGTGCATATTCAAGTACCTGGACTTCGGGGCCTCCACCATCAACAGCGTCCTGGGCACCAGCATCCCCCTGCCGGGGATCGAGCTGCCCATCGGCATCTCCTTCTTCACCTTCCAGGGTCTCAGCTACGTCATCGACGTGTACCGGAATCCGGAGGAGGGGACCCGGAACCTGGGCAAGGTGCTGCTGTACATCTCCTTCTTCCCCCAGCTCATCGCCGGGCCCATCGTCCGCTACCTGGATGTGGCCCGCCAGATCGACAGCCGCACCACCACCCCGAAGGAGACGGCGGAGGGGATCTGCCGCTTCATCGCCGGCATGAGCAAGAAGCTGCTGATTGCGGACACCCTGGGGGCCTGTGCCGACTCCGTCTTCGCCCTGACCCCGGGGCAGCTGGACATCCGCCTGGCCTGGCTGGGAGCCGTCTGCTACACCCTGCAGATCTACTTCGACTTCAGCGGCTACAGCGACATGGCCATCGGCCTGGGGCACATGTTCGGATTCACCTTCCGGGAGAACTTCCGCCACCCCTACTGCGCCCGCTCCATCCAGGACTTCTGGAACCGCTGGCACATCTCCCTGTCCACCTGGTTCCGGGAGTACGTGTACATCCCCCTGGGGGGCAACCGGAAGGGAGAACTGCGGGCCAACATCAACCGGATCATTGTCTTCTTCCTCACCGGTCTCTGGCACGGGGCAAACTGGACCTTCGTGCTCTGGGGTCTCTGGCACGGAGCCCTGCGCATGATCGAGAGCCGATTCCAGCTGCAGAAGAAGTTTGAAAAGGGAGCCCTGAGGCCCCTGGGGCACATCTGGACCATGCTGGGTGTCATCCTGGGCTTTGTCCTCTTCCGCTCCCCCACCGTGGGGGCCGCCTGGAGCGTCATCCGGGCCATGTTCACCGGCTTCACCTTCACAAGGGAGAGCAGCGCTCTGTTTCACAACCTGTTCTCCCCGGTGCTGGTCTTCACCATCCTTGCGGCCTGCATCACCGCCCTGCCGGTCTTCGAATGGGCGGAGGAGAAGCTGAAGAGCCGGCCGAAGGCCCTGCAGGCAGTCCATGCCCTCTGCTGGCCTGTCTCCATCCTCCTTCTGGTTCTCTGCATGCTGAATCTGGCCGCCACCTCCTTCAGCCCCTTCATCTATTTTCAGTTCTAGGAGGGGACGGGAATGAAATACAGAATCTACACCCTGATCTTCCTCCTCATGTGCCTCTTCCCCGCAGCCGGCATGCTGGTGCTGGGACCTGCGGAGCCCGCCGCCAACGAGCAGCTGCCCGCCGCCCCGAAGCTGACGGACCCGGACGGTACCTTCAACATGGAGGTCATCCAGGACACCACAGACTTCCTGGGCAGGCGCTTCGCCCTGCGGCAGGAGATGGTCACCGCCAACCACGGCATGATGGCCGCCCTCTTCCGCACCTCCACGGAGCCCAAGGTGATCCTGGGCAGGGAGGACTTCCTCTTCTACACGGACACCCTGGCGGACTACGAGGGCATGAACACCATGACGGAGCGGGAGGCCTGGTCCGCCGCCAGGACCCTGGCCCTCATCCAGGAGCAGGCGGAGGAGCGGGGAATGGAATTCCTCTTTACGGTGGCCCCCAACAAGAACTCCATCTGTCCCCAGTACATGCCGGGGCGGTATCCAGCCTGGCCGGAGCACCGGAACATCCAGCTCCTGGTGCCCATGCTGGAGCAGGAGGGCGTCCGGTACGCAGATCTCTTTGAGCCCCTGGCCAGCCAGGACAAGGTCCTCTACCGGCGCCACGACTCCCACTGGACCCAGGAGGGGGCAGGCCTGGCCTGCGACGTGATCCTGGAGACCCTGGGCCGGAGCGCCGAACCCTGGTACGGCGGGGCGACGGAGACCGTGGAGGAGGTCCCCGGAGACCTCTACGAGATGCTCTATCCCAGGGGCAGAGAGCTGGACCAGGAGACCGTGTACACCCGGGACTTCACCTTTGCATACACCCAGCCCATCCGCAGCGTGGAGGACAACTACATCCGCACGGAGACCCCCGGGAAGGAGGGCTCCCTGCTCATGTTCCGGGACTCCTTCGGAAACGCCCTCCACCTCTTCATGGCGGAGGAGTTCGGCAGGGCCACCTTCTGCCGGCTCAACCCCTTCCCTCTGCAGCTTCTGGACACGGAGGCCCCGGACACGGTGGTGATTGAGCTGGTGGAGCGGAACCTGCGCTGGCTCATCGAGCGTCCCCCCGTCATGCCCGCCCCCGTGAGATCCCTCTCCGGCACATATGCCCCCGGGGACATCCTCCTCACAGGGACCGCAGCGGCCAGCGAGCAGCTGCCCGGGTACACGGAGATCACCGGCTCCGTGGACGCTGTCCTGGACACCTCCTCCCCCGTATATCTCCGCAGCGGCGGCCAGGTGTACGAGGCGACCCCCACCGGGGAGAACACCTTCAGCGCCTTCCTACCCTCGGAGACCCTGGGCGCTGAGATTACAGCCCTTGTGACAGTCTCCGGCCGGAATGCGGAGACAGAACCGGTTCAGACGGACACCCTTTTCCAGTCAGAAAATGAAGGAGATTTACAAGAATGAAAACAAGACTTGCAGCGGTTCTTCTGTCCCTGGCGCTGGTCCTCTCCCTGGCGGCCTGCGGCAGCGACTCCTCCTCTTCCTCTTCCTCCGGGTCCCAGTCCGGATCCACCTCCAGCGCCAGTTCCTCCGGTTCCTCCTCCTCTTCCGGGGACGGGTCCGGCAGCAGCTCCAGCGCAAGCAGATCCGACGCCTCCTCCAGCACGGACGCCTCCGGCTCCAGCTCCAGCCAGGAGGAGAGCAGCTCCTCCTCCGGCGCAGGGAAGACGGACAGCTCCGCCCCCGCTGCCTCCCAGTCTGAGCAGACCCAGCCGGCCCAGCAGCAGACCCCTGCCGCACAGCCGGAACCCCAGGAGCCCCCTGCACAGACCCAGCAGCCTGCGGAACCCCAGGCTCCCGCACAGCAGCCTGAGCCCGAACCCCAGCCCCAGGAACCTCCCGCAGAGCAGCAGACCCCGGAGGAGCCCCCTGCTCAGGAGCCCGAGACTCCGGTGGAACCCCAGCAGCCGGCAGAGCCCCAGGAGCCTGAACCCCAGAACCCCGCTCCCGCTGCCACGGCAGACACCGCCCGGGCCTACATCGGTCAGCCCGTCTCCGCCCTGGTGGCCGCCATCGGCGAGCCCCTCAGCAAGGACTACGCCTCCAGCTGCATGGACGAGGGGGACGACGGCGAGTGGCACTACAACGGCTTCACCGTCTACACCTTCCGCTCCGCCGTGGACGGCAGCGAGACCGTCATGGACGTGCTGTAGGTTCCCTGTATAAAGACAGAACATTGCCCGGCAGGGCCGGCATGCTGTCTCAGATCTGTCTGCAACCCCGGTCTTTTCAGGAAGGCCTCCGCAGGTGCAGACGGCCGGGATGGTCTGCCGGCCCCTGCTGACCCCGGAGAGGGACAGCATCTGCCGGACTCCGGTCCGGAAAGTGAAGTGTGCTGATTGAAACATCTGACCGTACTGGCAGCATCCGTGCTGCTCCTGTTCCTGCTCTACCTGGTATATGCCGGAACCAGCATCTACCTGACATACAGAAGGCAGCCCCCGGTGAGCGAGGCCTGGAAGGCCGGCTTCCGCCCGGAGAACTGCTGCTCTGACACCGTCTCCTGCGACAGAGCCCGCATCGTCGAGGACAACGCGGACGCCCTGCAGCTGAGGCTGCGGATGGTGGAGCACGCAAAGGAGAGAGTCATTCTCTCCACCTTTGAAATCCGGACGGACGAGAGCGGGAAGGACATGCTCGCCGTGCTCCTGGCCGCCGCGGAGCGGGGAGTCAGAGTGCAGGTCATTACAGACGGCTGGCCGGCGCTGATCAACATGCGCGGGGACCCCTGCTTCGACGCCTTCGCCGCCGCGGAGAATGTGGAGCTCAGGGTATACAACCCCCTGAACCCCCTCATCCCCTGGAAGGTCATGGGCCGGCTCCACGACAAGTACCTGATCGTGGACGACGACGTGTATCTCCTGGGGGGCCGGAACACCTACGACTTCTTCCTGGGGGGCAGGGGCTACCAGAACTACGACCGGGACGTGCTGGTCTGGACCGCCGACCCGGACAGCGGGGAGAGCTCCATTCACCAGGTGGAGGACTACTTCCGGAAGATATGGAACCGGAAGGACTGCAGAACCTTCCGCGGGCGGTCAGACGGGGAGACGGAGGCCGCCCTGGAGGAGCTGCGGGAGCGGGTTCAGCGCATCCGGGAGGAGCACCCCACGGGGGAGAAGCCGGACTATGCAGCCATTACATATGAGACAAACCGGATCACCCTGCTCTCCAACCCCACCCATGTGTATGCAAAGGAACCCACCCTCTTCTATTCCCTGACGGAGCTCATGAAGCACGCCGGCGGCAGCATCACCATCCACACCCCCTACATCATCTGCAACGACTGGATGTACGACTCCTTCCGGGAGATCTGCAGAAGGAACCCCGACACCTCCCTGATGACAAACTCGCCCCCCAACAACGGAAACCCCTTCGGCGCCTCCGACTACATGAAGCACAAGGACCAGCTGCTGGCCACCGGTCTGAAGATCTATGAGTACGAGGGCGGGGTCTCCTACCACGGGAAGAGCATCGCCATGGGGGACCGGCTCACGGCGGTGGGCTCCTTCAACATGGACATGCGGAGCGTGTACCTGGACACGGAGCTGATGCTGGTCATCGACAGCAGGGATGTAAACGCGCAGATGCGGGAGATCATGGCGGGCTACCAGGCATCCGCCGTCCGGGTTCTGGACCTGGACCGGTATGAGGTCCCGGAGAACGTGAAGCGCCAGGAGTTCACCGAGGAGCGGCTGAAGAAGGTCCGCGACGTCATGCACTTCAACTGGCTCCGCTTCCTGATGTAGCATCCGGAAGGACCCCTGTGCAGCCCCGGCGCCCGCAGGTCTCACCTGCTTCCAAACCAGGGGACATCCGTCCCCCGCATTCAGGCAGATCTCAGGCGGCATCCTCTCCGGGTGCTGTCTGTTTTCTGCATCTTCCCGCCGGTCCGCTCCACAGATGCCGTGCCCCGTCATCCAGGGTAATACGCAGAGCAGGGGAGAAGTATTCCACCCCCGGGGCGAAATCCCGGAGATTTCAGCGGCC
>CAYYHY010000137.1:0-7481 GCA_964471855.1 uncultured Oscillospiraceae bacterium
GGGGAGAGCTCCGGGGACTATGAGAAGGCGCTGCTGGAGGACATGGAGAAGGAGCGGGCCCTCTTCCGGGAGGGTGGTCTGCCGGACTTCAATGCGGTGAGCTACCCCATGGGTCAGTACACCCGTCAGACAGACGAAATCCTGGCCGGGGCCGGCATCCGCATCACCCTGACCACAAAGTACGGAACCAACCTCCTTGTCCAGGGGAATCCCCGCTCCCTGTACCGTCTGAGGCGGTACTACGTGGGGGAGGGGACAGAGGACGGGGAACTGGTGAAGCTGCTCACGAAACAGAAGAAGAACATGGTGGACTGGGTGCTCACCGCCCTGGGTGCTGAGCTCTGGCCCTGAGAGAGGAAGACCCTGACCGGTCTTCCTTTCCTTTTTCTGGAAGAGATGGAAGAAAACTGGAGATTCCGGCGGAATGTCTCCCGGACAGGGCCGAAAGTTGGCAGAAATTTAATATCGGCCGCGTTGACAGGTACAGAGAGGCTGACTATAATCATGACAGGCTGTCACTTAATGACAGGCTGTCATGATGAGAGGTGAGAAGCCATGCCCACCAGCACATTCTTCCGCCTGCCGGAGGAGAAGAGACAGCGGCTGGTAGCCGCAGCCTGGGAGGAGTTCACCCGCATCCGGTATTCGGATGTGTCCATCAACCGCATCATCCAGACTGCCCACATACCCAGGGGCAGCTTCTACCAGTACTTTGAGGACCGGGAGGACCTGTTCGAGTACATGATGAAGGATGTGCGCAAGCAGTTCAAGGCACTGCTCAGCGGCATCCTGCAGGAGGAGCAGGGGGATCTGTTTACGCTGGCGGTGCGGGCCTTTGATCTGTTCATGGCCTCGGACGGCAGCCTGTACCCCCTCCTGGACCAGCTGGTGAACCTGATGCGGGTCAACCGGGGGATGGATCTGCGGCTGATTCTTACAGACCAGCCCTCCGTGATGCCCCCCGAGATGGCCGCCCTTGTGGACAGGACCCAGCTGCGGGAGCAGGGGGACGAGTTTCTCAACAGCATATTTGCCCTTTCTGTCAGCTCTCTGGCCATCTCCATGATGGAGACCCTGTGCGCACCGGAGCAGAGGGACCACCAGAGGGAGATGCTCAGCAAGCGCATGGAGATTATCCGGGCCGGCAGTCTCTGCCGCAGCGGAGAAGAGAAGGAGGAGACGTGATGCGGAAGATCTCGGAAAGGATGCTGGCCCTGCTGCTGGCGGGGGCAGTGGCTCTCGGCGCAGCCGGCACAGCGGCCGTGCTTGCCGTATCTGACGGCGGGGACGGCAGCGGCACAGTCATCGCCGAATCCGGCTCTGTCCCAGGCGGAGCGGACTCCGCAGGAGAGTCCGGATCCGCCGCCCCGGCGGAGAGCAGCTCAGCGTCCCCGGAGGGCACCGGGGGCGGCTCAGAGTCTGCGGCCCCGGAGAGTCCCGGAGATGCGTCAATGCCGGCGGAGCCGGAGGGTTCCGGCAGCACAGCAGACCCGGCAGTTCCGGAGGGCTCCGGCAGTGCACCCGCACCGGAGGAGCCGGACAGTACCGGCAGCGTGTCCGTGCCGGCCGTCCAGGGGGATGCCCCGGATCCGGGGGACAGCGGCACGGGGAATTCTCAGAATGAGGCCCGGGACCCCCAGGGGGTGGGGGACACCGTGACGTCGAAGCTCCCCGAGTACACGGCACCGGGTCCCCTGGGTTCCATCTCCTTCTACGGCATCCGGGACCGGATGCTCTCCAGCAACCTGACCATCCGCGGTCTGGACAACACCATTCTGGACCTGGAGGAGCTGGACTACGACGAGCTGGAGGACGACCTCCGGGACCAGCTCAACGACATCGCCGACGCCCAGTGGGAGCTGGAATCTGCAGTATCCATGTTCAACATACCGACGGAATCATTTGCGGGTCTCACCGAACAGCTGAAGCCTCTGGGACAACTGGGAGAATCAGTGAGCGGCGCCCTGACCGGGTTTGCCACTGCGGTCTCCCAGGGCCTGCAGGGGGTTGCAAATCTGGCCATACAGCCCAGCATCGCCTCCCTGGATCAGGCGTACGACCAGCTGAAGGAGCAGCTTGACGCCATCGAGGACGGGGAGCTGCAGGCGGACAACGAGGACATCATCCGCCAGCTGGAGAACACGGAGAACACCCTGATCATGGCGGGGGAGACCCTGTATATCGCCCTGGCCCAGGTGCTGCTTACGGACGGGACGGTGGACCGGAATCTGGCCACCCTGGACCGGACCCTGGAGGAGCTGGAGCTGCGCTACGAACTGGGGCAGATCTCCGCCCTGACTCTGCAGGAGGCCAGGAGCGGGCGCACCACTCTGCTCAGCAGCAAGCAGACCCTGCAGGTGAACATTGAGAACCTGCGCATGCAGATGGAGAATCTGCTGGGGGCCGACCTGCGGGGCACCATCCAGACCGGGGCTGTGCCCGAGGTGACCCTGGAGCAGATCAATGCCATGAACGAGGAGTCAGACCTGGCCAAGGCGAAGAGCATCAGCTGGGAGCTGTACAGCGCATCCAAGGATCTGGAGGACGCCCGGGAGACCTACAACGACGCGATGGACGACTACGACGAGGGTGAGTACGAGTACCGCTCGGCCAGGCGGGCCTGGGAAACCGCCCAGAATACATACCAGAGCACTGTGCAGAGCTTTGAGCTGGGCTTCCGCTCCCTGTACAGCAGCGTAAAGGATGCCAAGCAGGTTCTGGACGCGGCCAGGACGGCCCTGTCTGTGGAGAAGTCCCAGTACCGGGCCAGCCAGCTCAAGTACGAGCAGGGGACCATATCCAAAAACACCCTGCTCTCCGCAGAGGATGACCTGAAGACTGCCCAGGATTCCGTGGACACCGCGGTGATCGATCTGTTCTCCGCCTACAACAACTACCGCTGGGCGGTGGACTACGGCATCGTCAATTCCGGGACCTGAAATCGGATCAGGAGGACTTCATTCATGAAGAGGAAAAGAATCATATCTCTGGCACTGGCTGCGGCCATGCTTCTCCTGGTCAGCGCATGCGGCAGCGACAGCAGCAGCTCGGGGACGGGGTCCAGCTCCAGCTCCGGGGAAGAGGCCGGCATGGCGGTGCAGGTCCAGACGGTGGAGGCGTCCACCATATCCAACGAGAACAAGGTCTCCGGCCGGGTTACGGCCGAGAGCCAGACCACCGTGCTGGTGGGGGTCACGGCCCCGGTGGAGGACGTATATGTGGAGACGGGGGACTACGTCCAGGAGGGGGATCTGATCTGCACCCTGGACATGGAGAGCACCATCGCCTCCTATGACGCCGCCGTCATCAGCCGGGACTCCGCCCGGGAGAGCTACAACGAGCAGAGCCAGGTGTTTGACACCCAGATCGCCCAGTACGACGACCAGATGAAGCTGCTGGAGGACCAGCGGGTCACCCTGCAGGAGCAGGTGGACATGATTACCAGCCAGCTGGAGATGCTCAACACCCAGCTGGCCATGGCGGAGAAGAACGTAACGGACACCGAGGCGCTGCTGGAGATCGGCGCCGCCTCCCAGACGGAGCTGGATACGGCAAAGGTCAATGCGGACCAGGCGAAGCTGGGGGTTACCCAGGCTCAGGTCTCCCTGGACCAGGCCACCATGGCCCTCACCTCCAACGACAACGACCTGAACTCCCTGAAACTGGCCAAGCTGAGCTCCGAGGCCCAGAAGAACTCCACCCTGTCCCAGCTGGAGGCGGGGCTCAAGAGCTATGAGTCCAACGTGTCCCAGCTGGAATCCGCCATGGAGAACATCGACGGCTCCGGCAACGTGGTGGCTCCCGCCTCCGGCACCATCATGCAGCTCAACGTGGTGGACAACGGCATGGTGGCCCCCTCCAGCCCCGTGGCCATTATTAACGGCGTGGACCAGCTGAAGGTTGTGGTCATGGTCTCCGAGGCCCTGATCCCCAAGATCAAAACCGGAGACGAGGTGGATGTCTCTGTCAGCTCCGCCGAGCTGAACTATGTGGGGACCATCCGCACCATCGACCGAAGCGCCGACATGCAGACGGGACTCTATACGGTCACCGTCTCCGTGCCCCCGGAGTCCGCCTCCCTGATCTCAGGGATGTTTGCAGACGTAACCTTCCGCACGGACACCTCCTATGACACGGTTGTCATCCCCTCTGAGGCCATCCTCACCAGCAACGGGGAACAGTTTGTCTACGTTGTGGAGGGCGACAGGGCGGCAAAGAAGATCGTTACCACAGGGCTTACCGGCAACGGCGTAACCGAGGTGCTCACCGGTCTGGAGGCCGGTCAGACGCTGGTAACCGTGGGCCAGGCCTACCTCAATGACGGAGATCCTGTCCGCATTGTAGGCGGGAACTGAGGGCGAGCGGATGAGTACGGCGAAGTTTTGCATCAAACACAGGGTAACCACCCTGATGGCAGTAATCATGCTGTCCATCTTCGGAATCGTCTTCGGCATGGATCTGCAGATGTCTCTGCTCCCTGACCTGGAGGCGCCCATGGCCCTGGTTTACAGCTACTACAACGGCGCCAGCCCCGGGGACGTGGAGGAACTGATCACCCGTCCCCTGGAGTCCGCCATCATGTCGGTCTCCGGCGTGGAGGACGTGGAGTCCACCTCCTCCGACGGCATCTCCCAGGTTCAGATCACCTATGCGGACGGCACGGACCTGGACATCGCAGCCACCAAGCTGCGGGAGCGGTTTGACATGCTCAGCCTGCCGGACGGCGCCTCGGATCCCGTCATTGTCAACATCAACATCAGCGAGGTCATGCCCACTGCCATCATCGCCCTCTCCGGATCCGACCTGGTGGACGCCCAGTCCCTGGCGGAGGATACGGTGGGGCCCACCCTGGAGCGCATCGACGGCGTCGCCCAGGTGTCCATAACCGGCGGCGTGTCAGAGCAGGTGGCGGTGGAGGTGAACCCCACCCTGGCTGCGGGCTACGGCCTCAGCAACAGCTACATATCCCAGATCCTGGTGGCCCAGAACCTCCTCTACCCGGGCGGCAACCTGCAGAACGGCGTGCAGAAGTACACCGTGTCCACGGACGCCACCTTTGAGACGGTGGAGGATATCGCCAACATGATCCTCCCCCTGCCCACCGGCGGCAACATCCGCCTCAAAGAGGTGGCCAATGTGCAGCTGGAGACAACGGACATGGAGGCCATCGCCAAGGTGGACGGGGAGAACTGCGTCCTGCTCCAGGTATCCAAACAGTCCGGCGCCAACGAGGCCGAAACCGCGGATGCGGTGGAGGAAGCTCTGGAGGAGATGAAGGCGCGCAACCCGGACATCCAGTACACCATCCCCTACATTGCCTCCGAGTATATTGACCTGTCGGTGAACTCCGCCCTGCAGAACATCGTGCTGGGTGTCTTCCTGGCAGCCGTCGTGGTCTTCCTGTTCCTGCGCAAGTTCGGCGCCACGGCCGCCATCGCCGTATCCATGCCGGTCTGCGTGCTGACTGTCTTCGTCCTCATGCACGTCTGCGACATCACCATGAACATGATGAGTCTGGGCGGCATCGGCATGGGCGTAGGCATGATCGTGGACAACTCCATCGTGGTTCTGGAAAACATCTACCGCTTCGCTGCGGAGGGGAAGAGCCGGATGGAGGCATGCGTGGAGGGCACAAAAGAGGTCATGCTCTCCCTCACCGCATCCACCCTCACCACCGTGGCCGTGTTCCTGCCCCTGGGTCTTGCGGACGGCATTGCGGGCATGATCTTCAAGGACTTCTGCCTGACCATCGCCTTCCTGATCCTGGCCTCTCTGGTCATTTCCGTGACCCTGGTCCCCCTGCTGTGCTACAACATGCTCAGCGACAAGCACCTGGAGGAACAGCGCCGGAAGCAGGCGGCCCACAAGGAAAAGAAGCACTATCTCATGGACGCCTACAAGCGCGTGCTGGCGTTCTTTACAGACCATCTGGTGATCGGCCTGGGTCTCACCGCAGTGCTGGTGGCCCTGTTTACATGGAAGTGCCTTGACACCTCCGCAGCCCTGCTGCCTGTCATGGACCAGAGCCGGGTGACCGTCAGCGTCAGTACACCCACAGGTACCGAGCTGGAGCAGACAGCTGACATCTGCGAGCAGATTATAGCCATTGCCCAGGAGAACGTCCCCGAGATCGAGAGTGTCTACTATTCAGCCCTGCCGGAGTCCGGCAGTGTCAACCTGACGCTGGTGTCCAGAGGCGAGCGGGACCGCAGCGCGGAGCAGGTGGCCGCCGACCTGAGAGAACCCCTGGAGGCAGTGGCCGGTGCGGACCTGAGCACCAGAGCCTCCGACATTTCCGCCATTCTCTCCGGCAGCGAGATCAGCGTGGATATCACCGGCCCTGACTATGAGACGCTGGTCATGATAGCAGATGACCTGAAGTCCCAGATCGAAGCCCTCCCGGATGCCATCGACGTGATGTCCTCCGTGGCGGTGCAGGTAGACCAGGTTCAGGTAACCATGAACCGGGAGGCGGCGGCCCAGTACGGACTGACCGCAGCCACCGTCGGCGAGGCCGTGCGGTCGGAACTGACCGGTTCTACAGCCACAACAGTAACCATAGACAACAAGGAACTGGACGTGGTGGTCCGCGGTGACGGCGAGGCCTCCAACAGCCTGGATGCACTCCGCTCCATGGCGATCGCCACCCCCGTGGGCGGCAGCGTGCCCCTGGGCAGCGTAGCCAAAGTGGAAGTGGTGAAGGCGCCCCAGACCATCGCCCGCTCCAACCAGTCCCGTCAGGTCTCCATTACAGGCGGAACCATCAGCGGCGACACCATGGAGATCACAAGGCAGATCAACGAGATCCTGGACAACTACACCTTCCCCAAGGGCTACAGAGCGGAGATCTCCGGCGCATACAGCGACATCATGGATACCTTCGGCGACCTGATCCTTGCCCTCATCGTGGCGCTGGGTCTTGTGTACTTCGTTCTGGCATCCCAGTTTGAGTCCTTCGCCATGCCTGTCATTGTCATGCTGATCCTCCCGGTGGCCTTCAGCGGCGCCCTGGTGGCTCTGCCCCTGACCGGGCGCAAGGTGACCATGGTCTCACTTGTGGCACTCATCATGCTGGCGGGCACCGTGGTCAACGCATCCATCATCCTTGTGGACTACATCCGTACCCGCAGGGAGAGAGGCGAGGTCCGCAGGCAGGCCATACTGGAGGCCTGTCCACTCCGTGTCCGTCCGGTTCTCATGACAACCTTAACCACCATCCTGGCAATCATCCCCATGGCCATCGGCTGGGGCGACACCAACGAGCTGATGCAGGACATGGGCATCGCCATGATCTCCGGCATGACCATCTCAACCTTTATAACTCTGTTCTTTACGCCTGTCTTCTACTCCGCGATCGACAACATCACGCACCCCGTGCAGAGGAAGAAGGAGAAGCCAATAGAGATGGAGATGAGACGGCAGGAGAAGCTGGCACGCAGAAACAGGAAAGCACCTGCCCGCTCTTCCGGCGGAGACGACCA
>CAYYHY010000138.1:0-6063 GCA_964471855.1 uncultured Oscillospiraceae bacterium
GGCCATCTGGACCGCGGCGGGGACGCCCACCCGGATGATCTGCTTCAGCAGGTCCCTGTGGATTTTCAGCTTTTTAGGATAGAAGCGGACGCAGGAGCGGCTGCGGAGCAGGATCAGCAGCGTGAGCACCGCGGAGATGCCCTGGGCGATGATGGTGGCCAGAGCGACCCCGGCCACCCCCAGATGGAAGCTGATGACGAAGACCAGGTCCAGGACCGTATTGAGGACCGCGGCGGTAACCAGAAAGTAGAAGGGCCGCCGGGAGTCCCCTACGGCGCGGAGGATGGCGGCGCCCATGTTGTAGAACATGAGACCCGCCATGCCGGCGAAGTAGATGGTGAGGTACCGGGAGGACTCCGGCAGGACGTTGTCCGGCGTCCGCATGAGGCGGAGCACGAGAGGGGTCATGCAGATTCCCGCTATGGTGAACACCACCGAGAGGATGGCGGTGAGCATCAGGGAGGTGTGCACGGCGTCCTGCACCCGGTCCTCCTTCCGGGCCCCGTAGTACTGGGAGATGACCACCCCGGCGCCGCTGGACAGCCCCATGAAGGTGCCGATGAGCATGTTGACGGCGGGGGCGACCGTGCCAACTGCGGAGAAGGCCTCGTCGCTGACGAAGTTGCCCACCACCCAGGTGTCCACCATGTTGTACATCTGCTGGAAGATGTTGCCGGCCAGCAGGGGCAGGGAGAACATGAGGATATGCCGGAAGATGTTCCCTTCCGTCATGTCCACGTCGTGGCGGGAGGATCTCTGAGTCTGGAGACGGGGTTTCACGGGTATGCAGTCCTTTCCGCAGGTTGTGCCGGGGAGCGCTGTGTCCCCGGGATGGGAATTATACCACCGGGGGAGGGCGGCGGAAAGGGACAGAAGTTACAGGATTCAGAGTCCGGGAGCACCTCTCTGTCCCCCTGTTTCGTGCAATCTGACGAAATCAGATGCGGTCCAGCTTCACCCGGAAGGAGATCTGCCTGGGGGTGGGCATGGCGTCAAACTGGATCAGGTGGGCGGACCGGTCCGTGTCGGCGCTGAGCACAGTGCCGTCTCCGAACATGGCGTGCCGGACCCGGGTGCCGGCCGGCAGGGCGGGGCTGTCCGCATTCAGGGGCAGGCTCCGGTCCCTGGCCCTGATGTAGCGGAGGGCCTCCTCCACCAGCCCTTCCCTGGGCTTTACCTCGAAGGTGAGCAGGGCGGGGTCGATGTCCAGGATGAAGCGGGAGGGGTAGCGGGGGGAGTTGTCAAAGTTCCGCCCCCCGGCCTCGGACAGGTACAGGGCCTGCCTGGCCCGGGTCATGGCCACGAAGGCCAGGCGCCGCTCCTCCTCCATCCCCTCCAGGGTGGAGGTCTTGCGGGAGGGGAAGATCCCCTCGTTGAGCCCGGCCAGGAACACCCGGGGGAACTCCAGCCCCTTGGCCGCATGGACGGTCATCATCTTCACCCGGTCCCCGGCGTCCGCCGTGTCGCTGTTTGTAAACAGGGCCACATGGGCCAGGTACCGCTCCAGATCCGTCTCCTCGCCGCAGGTGGTCTCGTACTCGTATACAGACTGCTTGAGCTCCGCCAGGTTGTCCAGCCGCTCCTGGCTGCCCTCGGTGCGGAGCATGAGCTCGTAGCCGCTCTGGTCCAGGATGCCGGAGAGCAGCTCGGAGACGGGCCGCTTCTGGCTGACGGCGGAGAACTGCTCGATGAGGGAGACGAAGGAGGCGGCCTTTGTGCCCTTCATGACGGAGCTGTCCAGGTTCTGGACCAGGGCCTCGTAGAGGGTGCAGCCGTGCTCCTGGGCAAAGGTCTGGAGGAAGGCCATCCGCTGCTTTCCCAGGTTGCGCCGGGGCACGTTGGCGATGCGCAGGAAGGAGAGGTCGTCCCGGTAGGCCGTCATCCGCAGATAGCAGAGGGCGTCCTTGATCTCCCTGCGGGCGAAGAACTGGATGCCGCTGTATATGGCGTAGGGCAGCTTCTCCTGGAGGAACACCTGCTCCAGGTTCCGGGTGACGTAGTGGGCCCGGTAGAGGATGGCGAAGTCCCGGTAGGGGACCCCCTGCTCATGGAGGGCGGAGATCTTCCCGGCGATCCACTTCGCCTCCTCCTCGGCCGTGGAGGCGCAGCTGCACAGCACCTCCTCGCCGTCCGGCAGCACGGGGATGAGGTCCTTCTGGATCCGGTACCGGTTGCGGCTGATGAGGGAGTTGACGCAGCGGATGATCTGGGGGGTGGACCGGTAGTTCTGCATCATGAAGATGGTGCGGCAGGGTCTGAACTCCCGGTCAAACTCCATCAGGTATTTTACATTGGCCCCCCGCCAGGTGTAGATGGTCTGGTCCGGGTCTCCCACCACAAAGAGGTTTTTGTGGTATCCGCAGAGCACGGTCATGAGCTGGTACTGGAGCAGGTCGATGTCCTGGAACTCGTCGATCATGATGTACTCCAGCCGCTCCTGCCACTTCTGCCGGATCTCCGGGCTGTTGGCGAAGATGTAGAGGGTGAACTTGATCAGGTCGTTGTAGTCCAGACCGAAGCACTTCTTCTCCTGGTAGAGGTAGCCGTAGAAGATGATGTCCTCCGGGGTGAAGGACTGCTCGTACTTGCTCTTCAGCTCGTCCAGGGACATGGCGATCATGTCCTCGTAGTAGCCGGGGTCCTTGAACAGCTTGCGGATCTCGATCATGTCCCGGGCCCTGGAGAAGGTCATGTCCCGCAGGGACAGGTTCCGCTCCTCGTAGATGGTCTGCAGCATGGTGTCGATGTCCGAGTTGTCCAGCACCAGGAAGCTCTTCGGATACTGCACCGCATGGCTGTCCTCCTGGAGTACGGAGACGCAGAAGCCGTGGAAGGTGTTGATATACCCCGTGTCGTTGTCGCCGGTGAGGGCGTGGATGCGCTGGCGCATCTCGTTGGCCGCCTTGTTGGTAAAGGTGACGCAGAGGATGTTGCCGGGCAGAATGCCCAGTTCCTCCACCAGATAGGCGAAGCGGGTGGACAGGGCCCGGGTCTTGCCGGAACCTGCCCCGGCGATGACCCGCACGTACCCCTCTGTGGCGGTGACCGCCTCCCGCTGGGCCTCGTTCAGACCGTCAAGCAGTGATTCCATGGCCGCCTCCTTCAGACGCCCGGCGCCTGGGCGCACCGGGCAGATTTGCTCTCTGCATGCAAATACTATCCGCTTTCCGGGGAGATTGCAAGAGGGAGGGGGAGGGGGCAGCTGCCCGGACCGGCAGGCGGGCCGCAGGAAATTTTTTCCTATTTCTGCAGGAAGAGGGAGCGCCCTTGTTGACCCGGCGGGGTCCGGGTGGTAGAATGAGATGAGGGAATCCGGGCCTCTGCAGCCCGGAAACCCTTGAGAGACAGGAGCTCACCGAACCGGGGGCATGGAGGTGCCCGCCGGTTCTGTCTCTGCACCCCACGGACCTGCATGATTCCAGGCAGCAGGGAGAAGGTCCGTCCGAACCCGGAGGGAGGGCGCTGCACCGGCCTCCGGCGCGTAACATTCCGAGGTGTTTCAGCTATGAACTTCCTTGAATTCTGCAGCAGGTACTCCCTCCGGCTCAGTTCCCAGCAGATGGCTGCCGTGAGACGGCGGGAGGGCACCACCCTCCTGATGGCGGTGCCGGGCAGCGGCAAGACTACTGTGGTGACAGCCCGGGCTGCCTATCTGATCTACTGCTGCGGCGTGCCTTCCAGCGAGATTCTGACCATTACCTACTCCCGGGCCGCAGCCCAGGAGATGCGGGAGCGGTACGTCAGCCGCTTCGGCGGCAAGGCCGCAGTTCCCGCCTTTTCCACCATCCACAGCCTCTGCCTGACCATCCTCCACTATGCCCGGCAGAACTACGGCATCCACATCCCCCGGCTGGAGGCGGACAGCACGAAGATCACCCGCAGGGCTCTGTACGAGTCCACCGGCATCTGGCCCAGCGACCGGGTGATCAGCCGGGTGACCCAGCTGGTCTCCAGGGCCCGCAACCTGATGATGACCCAGGAGGAGGTGGACCAGCTGGAGTGCCCGGTCCTCTCCGACCAGTATACAGGGGTCACCTTCAGCCGCTTCCTCAGCCTCTATGACGAGTACAAGCGGGCCAACAACGTGATGGACTTCGACGACCAGCTGACCCTGGCCCTGGAGGTCCTGGAGGACTACGAGGCGGTGCGGGTCCACTTCCGGGACATGTTCCCCCATATCGAGCTGGACGAGGCCCAGGACACCTCCCTGGTGCAGTTTGCCATCCTGGAGAAGCTCACCGACGGGGGGAAGAGCTTCATTGCGGTGGGGGACGACGACCAGAGCATCTACGGATTCCGGGGGGCCAGCCCCGAATACATCCGCTCCTTCAAGGACCACTATCCGGACGCCAGGATCCTCTACCTGGAGACCAACTACCGCAGCGGCACGGAGCTGGTGGCCCGGGCGGCCAGGTTCATCGCCGAGAACCAGATGCGCTACGACAAGAAGCCGGTGGCCGCCCGCCGGGAGACCGGGGAGATCCGGGTCCACGCCACGGCGGGGGCGGAGGAGATGTACTGGGATGTGGCGGACCTGATCCGCCACTCCGCCGGGGGCGGGGAGACCATCGCCGTCATGGCCCGGAACAACTACTTCCTGCTCCCCCTGGTGGACGAGCTGGCCCGGGAGGACATCCCGGTGCGCAGCCGGGACAACTTCGGCTCCTTCTTCGCCTACCCCGCGGTGAGCGGCATGCTCTCCATGCTGGCCCTGTCCCGGGAGCCCGGAAACTTCCGCTACTTTGAGGGCATCCGCGGCTTCACCAGGGTGCTGATCAAGCGGGAGCTCATGCAGCGCCTGCGCATCTACATGGAGACCAGCCCCTGCGAGTCGGACAGGGGCCGGATCGTCGAGGCGGCCAAGCGCTTCTTCCCGGAGGACAGCAGTCTCCACGAGCCTCTGGTGAAGGCAGCCGCAGCTCTGGAGGCCATCGAAAACATGAACCCCGGGGATGCCGTCAGCGAGCTGGTGAAGCGGTATGTCAGCAGCAGCGCCGGCGGGGACGTCTCCATGGAGCGGTACACCTACCCCAAGGTGCTGGCAGCCCTGGCCTCCAGCTACAGCGACATGGACACCTTCCTGACAGCCATGAACCGCTACAGAAACGGGGACGACCGGAGCTCCGAGGATTCCTGCATCACCCTCACCACCATCCACTCCGCCAAGGGCCTGGAGTTCGACCGGGTCATCCTCCTGGACGCCTTCGAGGGCATCCTCCCCGGCAATGAGGAAATGTGCCTCACCCCGGAGGGGAGAGAGGAGGAGGCGCGTCTCTTCTATGTGGCCCTGACCCGGGCCAGGGACCGCTTCGATGTCTACGTGCCGGCCACCTATTACGGAACCACCGTGAACCCCTCCCCCTTCCTGTTCCGCCTGCGGGGCTACGAACCCCCGGAGACGCCGAAGAAAAAGGAGAAGAAGAAGGACCCCGCGGCAAAGGCCCAGGGGGACAGCGGCAGGGAGCCGAAGAAGCCGGTGGAGATCAAGCCTCTGCAGCCGGCGAAGGGAGCCGGCCGCAGCGCCCGCCGCCAGCCGGTCCGCAAGCCCCCTGTCTGGAACTCCTCCAGACCCCAGTCCGCCCAGAAGGGACCGGACCCCGTGGTGGGGGACCGGGTGAAGATCAAGGCCTTCGGGGAGGGCGTCGTGGAGAAGGTGGACGGCAAGATGCTGTACGTCCGCCTGGACAGCGGCGAGACCCGCAAGATGATGAACACCTTCTGCACCAAAATCTGATTCCAGCCCTGTCTGCGGCCTGCGTGCTGCGGACAGGGTTTTTCCATGCCCGGGGGGAGGCCGGCATTTCCCGGAGGATACCTCCGGGTTTCCTCCAGGTTAATTGCGCGGCGGCAGGTCCGGACGTATGCTCTTCCGGGCATCCCCCGGCGGGGGAGCACAAAGGTGTCAGAGGAGAGGGTGACGGAGATGACCGCATATGCGGGGTACTTCGGGCAGTGGAAGATTCCCGGGGACAGACGGGAGGAGTTTGTACGCCGTGCGCTGACAGTCCTGGATGCAGGGGGACTCATGGGCACGGAGGATGTGAGCGCAGGGGGGAGGCTGGT
>CAYYHY010000138.1:6163-7470 GCA_964471855.1 uncultured Oscillospiraceae bacterium
GGGGGCACGGACAGCCGCAGCTTCTGCTACAGCTGGTTTGAGGGACGCCGGTACAAGACCGGGACTCTGAATCTGGAGACGGGGAAGTTCTCATCCGGCCGGACCGGGGACGGGGTATTCCACCGGGTCTGCCTGGCGGTGTGCGTGCTGGCGGAGTTTTATACAGAGATGCCGGGCCTGGCCTGCGCCAGCGGCAATGTAACGGATGCCGGGGGGATGATCGGCTGGCTCAACGGCCTGTTCGGAGAGCAGTGGGGGAACAGCCGCTCCCTTCGTCTCCTGGAACTGTACCGCGGGGACCGGGACTGGAAGGAGCACGGCACCGCCGCCGGCTGGAGCCGGCCCATGCCGGACCTGTGCGGGGACCCCCTGGCGGCGGTGCGGGAGATTGTGCACCGGGGGGAGCTGGCCAGTCTGGCAGAGCTGGAAGCAGTGAACACCACCTTCGACCGTCAGAGGGGGAGGCTCTCCCTGACCCGCTGCGCCTCCGGCTACCTGGAGATCCTGTGCAGGCTGCTGAGCCGGGGATTTGCGGCAGAGAGGTTCCGGAAGGCCCTGATGCTGGAGACCGCCGTGAAACCCCGTACGGCGCTCCACGCCTGCATCACCATGGGGCACTGGCTGCCCCCGGATATCTGCGCCAGGCTGACGGCCGAGGCGGCGGGGCTGGATGAGCAGGAACTGCTGCAGGACCTGACGGTGACCCTTCCCGCCAGGGCAGCCAGGGTTCTGGAGGGATATCTGGAGGAGTACGCTGCAGGGGAGACAGAAGCGGAGCCTGGGGATGACATCCAGCGGATGCTGCCCCTGCTCAGTGCCCGGGAGATGCACTGGGAGCGGGAGAGCGGGCCGGTGTTTGCAGAGTCTTTCGGGGAAGTCTCGACGGAGGCATTTCTGAACTGGGCCGCGCAGGGGACCGGACGCAGCCCGGGAGAAAAACGCCTGCCGACGATCAGCGGGGATGACCGGATCC
This sequence comes from uncultured Oscillospiraceae bacterium, assembly GCA_964471855.1. Classification (GTDB taxonomy): domain Bacteria; phylum Bacillota; class Clostridia; order Oscillospirales; family Oscillospiraceae; genus Lawsonibacter. The sequence goes on from CAYYHY010000138.1 coordinate 7,137, forward strand.
TCTGGTGGAAGCCGGAGGGGGACGTGACCTTCTCCCTGGAGATGCGGGAGTGGCTGGCCCGGCTGCGGCAGGAACTGGAGGAGCTGGCTACCGCGGACGAGCGTCCCCTGTCCCAGCATGTGATGCCCCTGTTCTCCTATGCAGCCTGGGAGGGGGAGGAGCGCTTCGGTCACCCCAGCTTCTTCACCTCCGTCATGGCGGAGTCTGCAGAGCGGGTCTGCGAACCCCGTGTACAGGCGGCCGCCGGACTGCTGTGCCGCATCCTCAGCCGCTGCGGGGAGGACAGCAGACCCTTTGACCGCTTCTGTGCCCTGCTGGCCAACCTGCCCCTGCG
>CAYYHY010000139.1:0-7444 GCA_964471855.1 uncultured Oscillospiraceae bacterium
CGATGGACTGGAGGATGATGTCCACGTTGATGTTGTGCTTGGCCAGCAGGGAGAATATCTTGAATGCGATGCCCGGCTCGTTGGCCAGGCCGATGAGGGCGATACGGGCTACGTTCCGGTCCTGGGCCACCCCGCTGACGTGCATTTTTTCCATAGTCTTGACGACCTCCTTGACCCTGGTGCCGGGCTGTCCGCTGAAGCTGGAGAGCACCTCCAGATTGACATTGTAGCGCTTGGCCATCTCCACGGAGCGGTTGTGGAGCACCTGGGCCCCGAGGCTGGCCAGTTCCAGCATCTCGTCGTAGGTGATCTCCTTCAGCTTGTGGGTGCCGGTGACAATCCGGGGGTCCGCGGTGTAGATGCCGTCCACGTCCGTATAGATCTGGCAGAGGTCCGCCCGCAGGGCGGCGGCCAGGGCCACGGCGGAGGTGTCGGAGCCGCCCCGGCCCAGGGTGGTGATGTCCTCGTAGCGGTTGATCCCCTGGAAGCCCGCCACCAGCACCACCTTGTGCTTGTCCAGTTCCTGGCGGATGCGCTCGGTGCGGATGCGGTTGATGCGGGCGGCGCCGTAGGAGGAGTCGGTGAGCATCCCGGCCTGCCAGCCGGTGAGGGATACCACGGGGAAGTTCAGGGCCTGGATGGCCATGGCGCACAGGGCGATGGACATCTGCTCCCCGGCGGAGAGGAGCATGTCCATCTCCCGCTTGGTCCCCCTGGGGTTGATCTCCGCCGCCTTTGCAAGAAGTTCGTCGGTGGTGTCCCCCTGGGCGGAGAGCACCGCCACAACCTGGTCTCCGGTCCGGAACCTGTCTGTAATGATGCGGGCCACATTGCGCACCCTGTCTGCACAGGACACGCTGCTCCCGCCGAACTTCATAACGATAAGTGACATGTAAGAAGGTTACCTCCTGGATCTGTGCACTGCCTCATGCAGGGGAAGATGTTCTCTTCCCCTGCGTGCGCGGCGCCCTGTCCGGCCGCAGCCGGTCACAGAACGCGGAATCTGGATTTGACCTCTGTGCCGGCCAGCAGTGCATCCAGCTCCGGGGCGGTCATGGGAGATGTAAGAACTGCGGACTCCTCCCCGGGAGCCCCGCTGCGGCTCAGGGGCTGGATCTCCCCGCAGGCGGCCCTGAGCTGCTCCAGGGAGGCCGTGGCCCGCACATACCAGCGGGAGGGCACCCCGTCCGGGGAGACGCACAGGTCCGGGGAACCGGGGCCCCATCCGCTGTGCCGGTCCCGCCCGGGATCCCTGGCGATGTCAATCACGTCCGCCACCACCGCAGAGGCGGTGGGCAGCTTGCCGGCCCCCCGGCCGTAGAACATCACGTCCCCCACGGCGTTGCCGGTGACAGTAATGGCGTTGAATACGTCCTCCACGCAGGAGAGGGGGTTCTCCCCCGGAACCAGGTGGGGCGCTACGAAGGCGCAGACCTTCCCCTCCGGCTGGCGCAGGCAGCGGCCCAGCAGCTTGATCTTGCAGCCGCAGGAGTCGGCGTAGGCCACGTCCTCCAGGGTGACCCCCCGGATGCCCTCGGTGGACACCTGCTCCGGGTACACGTGCTCCCCGAAGGCCAGAGCCGCCAGGATGCAGATCTTCCGGCAGGCGTCGAAGCCGTCCACGTCCGCCGTGGGGTCCTGCTCCGCGTAGCCGCTGGCCTGGGCCTCCTTCAGGGCCGCCTCAAAGCTGATGCCCGCCCGGATCATGCGGGTGAGAATGTAGTTGGTGGTGCCGTTGAGAATGCCGGTCACCTGGCTGAAGTCGTTGGCCGCCAGGCAGGCGGTCAGGGGCCGGAGGATGGGAATGCCGCCCCCCACGCTGGCCTCAAAGAGGTAGCTGCAGCCGTGCTCCTTCGCCAGCTGCTGGAGCTCGTACCCGTGGGTGGCCACCAGTTCCTTGTTGGAGGTGACCACGTTCTTCCCCGCCTTCAGAGCCCGCTCGGTGAACTCCTTTGCAATCCGGGCCCCGCCGATGGTCTCCACCACGATGTCCACATCCGGGTCCTTCTCAATGAGGGAGAAGTCCTTCACCAGGATGTCCGCAAAGGGGCTGCCGGGGAAGTCCCGGATGTCCAGTATGTACTTCAGCCGCACCGGGCTGCCCGTGCGCTGCTCAATCAGCCCGCTGTTGACAGTGAGAACCTCCGCCACGCCGGAGCCGACCGTACCGAATCCAAGAACAGCAACGTTTGCCATGATTAACCTCCTGCATTTTCTCAGCCGGCAAGGATCTCGCAGCGGATCACGCCCTCCGCGGACTCGGCCCGGTTCAGCATCTCCTCCAGGGAGCCGCTGAGGGCAGATGTCTCGGCTGTTATGGTCACCACAGCGCAGCCGTTTACCGGCACGCTCTGGTTGATGGTCAGTATGTTCATGCCGGTCCCGGCAAAGACATTCAGCACCCCGGACAGTACCCCCGGCTCGTGCTTCAGGTGCACCTGGAAGGTGACGATCCGCCCGTGGAGCATGTCGTTGAAGGGATGCACCATGTCCTTGTACTTGTAGAATGCGCTGCGGCTGATGCCCGCCGCCTTGGCGGCCCCGTTGACCGTGGTCTCCTCCCCGGTCTCCAGCAGCCGCTTGGCCTCTGCCACCCTGCGGAAAACCTCGGGCATTGCATCCGCCTGCACGATAAAATATCCCGCTTCTCCGCTCATGAGAATCTCCTCCTGCTGTCCGCACGGGACGTGCATTTGTCTGTCAAAACGGCATGCAGTATTCTAGCACAGGGAGGGTCCCCCCTGCAACTGCGCATCTGCAGGCAGAATGATTGAAAAATCAGCCGCTTTTCCCCGGTTTTCTGGCGTTTCTGACGCCTATTCCCGGCGGCCGGCGGCGAGGGATCCGGCGGTCTCCAGCACTTCCTCCGGGATGTAGTGCCGGTCCATCCGCTCCATGAAGGCGCAGAACTTGTCCGCCAGGCAGACGATGGCCGCCTCCCGGCAGCGCGGCGCCACGGGGGTCAGGGGGAACATGTGCCTGCGGATGATCTCCTGCTCCCTGGGGGTGAGCTGGAAGTCCCGCAGGGCGTTGTCCAGGGCGTAGGCGGGGTGGCGCAGCCAGTGGAACCGGTGCCAGCGCTCCTTCATGTGGGAGTCGTAGAGGAAGTAGTCGTGGAGCAGAGCGCCCCGCACCAGGGCCCTCTCGTCCACCTCGATCCCCATCAGCTGGGCCAGGCGCAGACTGCACCAGGCAACCCCCACGCTGTGGAGGTACACCGTCACGGTTCCGTGCTGAGGCAGGTTCATGGAGATGCGCATGCCGGGGGAACTGAGTATGTCGCCCCCGAACTCCTTCATGGCCTGCTCGATCTCTGCCAGGTGCGCCTCCCGGCGCTCATTCCTGCTCTCCACGAAGTGCCTCCTCCAGACAGTCCCGCATCTTCTCCAGGATCTCGCTGTCGCTCTGGCCCGGACGGGCCTCGTACAGCTTCCGGTCCCCCATAAAGACAGAAGGCACGTACCAGTAGTCGTAAGAGGATGCCAGTTCCGGCTCCCGCGTCTCGTCAACCCGGCGCACGGGGACGCTGCGGTAGCGGGGATCCTCGCTGCACAGCTTTTTCAGGGCCCGCTCCGCGCTGCGGCAGTACGGGCAGTCCTCCATATGGAACATCAGAAGTTCCAACCTGGTCTCCTCCTTATACAGCATCATCCGCTCCCTGCCTCCTCCCGGTGCAGCCGGGATTCTGCCGGAGCAGAAAGATATTTTAGCAGATATCCAGAAAAAAAGCACCTGTATTTTTCGCCTATTTTGTCCCCCCTCTCTGCTGGCAAATTCGGCACATCCGTGGTATGATTGCTGCCGGTCCGCCCCGGCGGACCGGACGGAAGAGAGGAAGGACTGCATATGGACCGTCTCAGATCCCAGACCCCTGCGGCAATCCAGGTGCGGGGCGCCCGGGTGCACAACCTGAAGAACATCGATGTGGACATACCCCTGAACCGGATCACCGGCATCGCCGGGGTCTCCGGCTCCGGCAAGTCCTCCCTGGCCCTGGGGGTGCTGTACGCAGAGGGCTCCCGCCGCTATCTGGAGTCCCTATCCACCTATACGAGACGCCGCATGACCCAGGCCTCCCGGGCCGACGTGGAGGAGGTCCGCTATGTCCCCGCCTCCCTGGCCCTGCACCAGCGGCCGGGGGTGCCCGGCATCCGCTCCACCTTCGGCACCTCCTCCGAGCTTCTCAACAGCCTGCGGCTCATGTTCTCCCGGCTGGCCAGCCACGCCTGCCCGGAGGGCCACTACGTCAGCCCCACCCTGGACGTGGCGGCGGAGCGGGAGATCCGCTGCAGCATATGCGGAAAGGTGGTCCAGCCCCCCTCCGCCGAGGAGCTGGCCTTCAACAGCCAGGGGGCCTGTCCGGTCTGCAGCGGCACCGGCATCGTCCGCACCGTGGACGAGAGCACCCTGGTGCCGGACGAGTCCCTGACCATCGACCAGGGGGCGGTGGCCCCCTGGAACAGTCTCATGTGGTCCCTGATGACCGACGTGTGCCGGGCCATGGGAGTCCGCACCGACGTCCCCTTCCGGGACCTGACCCCGGAGGAGCGGGACATCGTCTTTCACGGCCCCCCGGAGAAGAAGCACATCTTCTTCCGGGCCAAAACCACCGAGGAGACGGGGGAGCTGGACTTCACCTACTTCAACGCCGTATACACGGTGGAGAACGCCCTGGCGAAGGTGAAGGACGAGAAGGGAATGAAGCGGGTGGAGAAGTTTCTCCGCCAGTCCCTCTGCCCCGCCTGCGGGGGCACCCGCCTCTCGGAGCGGGCCCGCACCCCCCGGCTGCGGGGGATCTCCCTGGCGGACGCCTGCGCCATGACCCTGGGGGAGCTCACCGTCTGGGTGGCCGGCGTACCGGACTCCCTGCCGGAGGAGATGCGTCCCATGGCCGTCAGCATCTGCGAGTCCTTCCAGCACGCCGCCCGGCGGCTGATGGACCTGGGTCTGTCCTACCTCACCCTGGACCGGGCCTCCTCCACCCTCTCCACCGGGGAGCGGCAGCGGCTGCAGCTGGCCCGGGCGGTGCGCAACCGCACCACCGGCGTCCTCTACGTCCTGGACGAGCCCTCCATCGGTCTCCACCCCGCCAACATCGAGGGCCTCACCGGAGTCATGGACGACCTGGCCGCCGACGGGAACACCGTGGTGCTGGTGGACCACGACACCCAGATTCTCTCCCATGCGGACTGGATTGTGGAACTGGGTCCCGGGGCCGGCTCCGCCGGCGGAACCCTGACAGCCCAGGGCACCCCGGAGTCCCTGCAGAGCGACCCCCGCTCTGTCACCGGTCCCTTCCTGCGTCCGGGCAGCCGGCTGCAGGTGCGGGAGAAGGTGCCCCGGGAGGAGATCTTCGCCCAGGGCGCCGTTGAGATGTCCACCGGTCCCCTCCACACTGTAAAGCCCCTCACCGTCCGCTTCCCCAGGGGACGGCTCACCGCCGTCACCGGGGTGTCCGGCTCCGGCAAGACCACCATGGTGCTGGAGAGCCTGGTCCCCGCCCTGGCAGCATCTGCGGAGGGCGCCCCTCTGCCGGCCCACGTCCTCTCCGTCACCGCCCCGGGGATCCGCCACGCAAAGCTCATCGACGCCACCCCCATCGGCATCAACGTGCGCTCCACCGTGGCCACCTATGCAAACGTCCACGACGAGCTGCGGAAGATCTACGCCCGCACGGAGGACGCAAAGCGTCTGGGCTTCCGGGCGGGGGACTTCTCCTATAATACGGGGAAGCTGCGCTGCGCCGCCTGCGACGGCACGGGGACGGTCAGCCTGGACGTCCAGTTCCTGCCGGACGTGGACATCCCCTGCCCCGAGTGCCGGGGCAGGCGCTACGGGAAGGAGGCCTTCCAGATCCGGCGCACCGGGAAGGACGGCACCTCCCTCTCCCTCCCGGACCTGATGGCCCTCAGCGTGGACGAGGCCCTGGAGGCCTGCAGCGGACTGAAGCTGGTATCCTCCCGGCTGAAGATGCTCCAGGATGTGGGCCTGGGCTACCTGACCCTGGGGGAGGAGACCCCCAGCCTCTCCGGCGGGGAGGCCCAGCGGCTGAAGCTGGCCTCCGAGATGGGCCGGATCCAGAGCGACTCCGTCTTTGTATTCGACGAGCCAACCATCGGTCTCCACCCCCTGGACGTGAAGACCCTGCTGCAGGTGTTCGACACCCTGATCCGCCAGGGGGCCACGGTCATCGTCATCGAGCACGACCTGGACGTCATCTCCAGCGCCGACTGGATCGTGGACATGGGTCCCGGAGGCGGCACCGAGGGCGGGGAGATTGTGGCCGCCGGCACGGCGGAGGACCTGAGGCACTGCCCCCGCAGCGCCACCGGCAGATATCTTTAGGAAATACTGCCGCCTGATCCCCGGCACATCATGTGCTGAGGATCAGGCGGCCGGCTTTCTGCTGTAAATACATTGCATTGCGGTCCGGCTGCCGGTTCAATTGACAGCACGGCCCGGCTTTGCTATAATGGCGGCATGAAAGACAGTCCACCTCACTGCAGAACTTGCTTCTGAACCATCACACTGCCCAGGAGGGGATGCTGTGCCAAAACCAAAGAAACGCAGAGAAACCACTTTGAAGCAGACCCGTTCTGTCCTCTTCACAGGCTGACCGAACAGGGAGAAGCAGCTGCAGCTGACCAGAATTCAGACAGCCTGCACGGAAAGCGTAAACCAGTTCATCTGCCTGATTGATCAGACACCGGAACTTATGCTGCCGGCCGTCAAAAACGACAGGCACAGCAGTGAGCTCCGTGCCTTCGAGAAGGCAGACCGGGCCGCCGCACTGGGGAGCGCCATGTCGCAGGCAGCGTTTGATGATGCCGTGACAATATTCTTCACGAGATGAGGACTGAACAGTAAGACATGCTGCATCAGGCAAGGTGCTTTTCTGCATATGAAAGCAGCTGCTGAAGACCGTGGGAGGTCCTCCGCAGCTACTCTGTCTTTTTCACGAATTGCCTGGATTTGTGCGGCAAAGCCCCGCCGGCATGCAGAAGGAGGCAATGCCTTCTGCTCCGCAGGAGAGGAAAAAGAATGGATAAGTCGGAATGCCACGTCCGAAAAATGCGCAAGAAAACAAACTGTGGATTGGAAAGGTAGAATGAAAGATGTTTTACTTTTTAATGCAGCCAATACTCACGTACAACTGGCTGCTGATAATAGCGGCTGTCGTTCCTGCCATTTTCCTGATGGTGCAGGTATATAAGCTTGACAGGATAGAGAAGGAAAGCCCGGCTATTTTGAGAAATATGGTGGTTGGAGGAATCCTAGCAGCGCTTCTTGCCCTGGTGATAGAGCGGATCCTCAGCCTTTTCCTTGACATGCTTGTCCCTGCTGAGTCCACTCTTTACAATTTCCTCCTGTATTTCGTGGTCGTAGCCTGCACGGAGGAGGGCTGCAAATACTTCATGCTGAAGCGGCGGTCCTGGTACTCGGT
>CAYYHY010000140.1:0-3454 GCA_964471855.1 uncultured Oscillospiraceae bacterium
CAGATTGAGAGCGGCACCCTGCTGGTGGAACAGGAAGAGGGGGACCCCATTGAGGTTCCCTTCGGCGACCCGGATATCCCGGCAGGGGTCCACGCCATCGGCACGCTGCCCGGCAAGGGGAGCATCTCCGTAAAGCTGGGCTCCAAAGTCGCTGTCAAGAAGATCACCATCAAGGTGACGAAGACAGAGAGCGGCTATGCATCGGTGGAAAACATCCAGTTCCTGGAGGACGTCATCCCCGAGAACACAGCCAACACCAGCAACCAGGTGGAGGATCTGCGGGCCTATCCCGGGGACGAGGCCATCACCCTGAAGTGGACCGCCCTGCCCAATGTGACGGGCTACCGGGTTGACTACTATGAGGCAGGAAAGGCTTCCAGCAAGCGCCAGATCACCACAGAGACGAACTCCTGTGAAGTGACGGATCTGGAGAACCTGGTTGAGTACGAGTTCACCGTGACGCCCCTGGCCGAAGGCTGGGAGGGCGTGCCCTGCAGCCCGCTGCGGGCGCATCCGGAACCCGGCGGACCGCCGGATCCCCCGGACCGGGTTTCCATCACAGCGCTTGACAGTCAGCTGAGCGTGAGCTGGACCGGAAAGAATGCAACCATGTACCAGGTCTGGTACCGGGTGAAGGACTCCGGTGCGGAGTACGCACAGTACGGCTCTGACCTGCGGACCACCAGCGTGCAGATGACCGGTCTGACAAACGGCACAACCTACGAGATTGCGCTGAAGGCCGGAAACAGCCGCGGCTGGAGCAGACTCTCCAACGCCTATGAGGGAACCCCCGAAGGGGTGGAAAACAAAGAGCCGGAGAACCTGCCCAAAGAGGGACGCCTGGATCGAAGCATGGTGGACAGCATCTGGCTCGGTGACAAAAACAACAGTGTGGGCGGTCCCCTGACAGACGCCTCCATCCTGATGGACGGGGACTACAGTACTGCCTGGACCGCAGCAAACTGGTGGGGCAACGAGCACGTCTATGTGAAGTTCAAGCAGCCCCAGGATCTGACCGCAGCCCTGTGGGTGTCCCGCCTGGACGGGACCTACTCCCGGAACCAGCGAGCCTACTCGGTGCGGGTGTGGTATGAGCATGACGACCTGAGCAGCAGCGGCACCCTTCTGGTGCCGGATCCCTCCCGGGGCGGCACGGACGGCATGACGGGCAACAATGACGCGGATGTCCGGACCTGGCCCAACTCCCCCACCTACGGGACCAGAAGCGAGCAGGACAAGTTTGTCTACATGCCATTCGGTCCTGCAGAGAACGTGATCCAGGTTGCCGTGGCCTGCGAGCAGAGAGACTACCTGCAGGTCAACCTGTCCGAGCTGATCTTCCTCAAGTACGATGAGGATCACCGGCTGCCCCAGGACATCGACAATCTGTTTGCGGACGATTTCCACGATACGCTGAATGCAGGCGTCGATAAGGCGAAGATTGATGCGCTGAAGGCCCGCCTGGAGTCTGACGAGAAGTACTACTACCTGAACACGGCGACCATGGCGGACGAACTGCAGCTGGCAGAGGATCTGCTGGATCAGACAGCGGAAACCAGCGTGTTTGTAAACGGCCTGGAGTCCCGCAACGCCGGTACGGACCAGAACGAATTCAAGCAGAGCGCCAGTGCGCTGCAGCCCATCGGGGTGACGGCGGAGGCCGGAAAGGAGATCACCGTCTACGCAGAGGGGATCCCCGAAGGTCAGAAGCTGACCCTCTATGCCACCCAGATCAACGGCGAAGTGACAGCCTGGCAGACACAAATCGAGCTGACCAACGGCCGCAACATCGTCTACATCCCCAAGATCGGGGTGCGGAGCACGGACAGGGGCGGCAGCCTCTATGTGAGCTACACTGGCGATGCTGCAGACCAGATCCATCTGCACATCCGCCGCGCCACGGACATCCCCATGCTGAAGCTGGAGAACTGGTACGGTCAGGATGAGAATACAAGAAAGCAGGTCATCAGGGATTACATCACCGAACTGGATGCGTACATTACGGCAAACAGCAGGGTGCTGAGCACCAGTAATACCAACATCCAGTTTGAGTACCTCAACGTCAGCGAGCTGTCCCTGCCCCGGGTGCTCCTCTCTCTGCCGGCGCTTGCCGTGCAGGAGGGTCTGGGAAGCAGCGGGGAAGAGAGGGTGCAGAAACTGTACGACGCTGTCCTGGCATGGGAGGAACTGCTCCGTGTCTGCGAGGCCGCCCAGGGCATCATTACCACCGAGCAGGCCAAACAGGCGGACTTTGCACCCACCATGGAGAGCCGGCAGAACATCCGCTGCATGACCATGTTCACCGGCGCATTCATGTACGCAGCCGGGAACCACATCGGCATCGGCTACAGCTCCTGCTCCGGCATGGTCGGCGGCAAGCCTACATCCAAGCAGGCTGATGCCGCAAACGGCAACAGCCTCTACGGCTGGGGCATTGCCCACGAGATCGGCCACAACATGGACAAGCTGGGCAAGACGGAGTGCACCAACAACATCTACTCAATCCTGGCACAGACATGGGACGGCAGGGACGGCACACTCAAGTCCCGCATGGAGCTGGAGGGGCGCTGGCCCACCATCCTGGAGCGGACGGCACAGGCCTACCCCGGAAGCGCCAGCAACGTCTTCACACAGCTGGGCATGTACTGGCAGCTCCATCTGGCCTATGACGGCGCAGGCGAGAGCCCCCTGCAGTTCTTCCATGACTTCTTCAAGGCGTGGAAAGCTGAAACCTACTCAAAGGCCGGTGCAAACTACGACGAGAAGGTGGCCCTGACTGCTGCCGGCGTTGCACAGCACAACCTGAACGAGTTCTTCCGCCACTGGGGCATGAGTCTCAGCACGGAAGTCCAGAATACCATCAGCGGCTACGAAGCTGAGCCTCGGGCCATCTGGTACCTCACCGACGGCAGCCGCAGGGATGCGCTTGATAACAAGTCAGCCCTGACCGGCAGCATCACTGCCTCGGCGGCGAAGGAAAGTGACACAGAAACTGCCATTACCATCACGCCCACAGTGAGCAGCGGGGACAGTACCGCAGCCATCCAGGGCTACGAGATCAGCCGCAACGGCGTGCCCGTGGCCTTCAAGACGGCAGACGGGAGCACAGGGACCGTTACCTATGTGGACAAGGTCGGCTCCGCCAACAACCGGACCTTCACCTACTCCGTGCAGGCCTACGACACCCTGGGCAACAGGATCGGCGAAGCGGTTAAATGCGAGGAACTGCGCATCTCCTACGATGTCCTGGTGGCCGACAGCGAGTACACAACGGTGAACAATGGTGACGGCAGCGTGACGCTGAACCTGAAGAAGGTCACCCCCATCTCCGGCATCAAGGTCTTCGGCCTCCCGGCTGACTGCAAAGCGGACTACACCGTCGACATCACCGTCGAGGTGGAGGACGTGGAGGCAGAGAACAGCGTCAAGCGGGCCAGGAGCGGAAACTTCGGCA
>CAYYHY010000140.1:3554-7436 GCA_964471855.1 uncultured Oscillospiraceae bacterium
GAACGATGAGGACAGCCGCATCTGGACCTACGATGCGAAGTCCGTCACAGTAACCGGCGTGCCGGACGGCGCCACCGTAAAACTGGTCAGCTATGCCAGCGACGACGTCTCCCTGGAGGCTGTCGGCAAACTGGCAGAGGACTTCGAGGTCAGCGACGGCGTCATCCTGGAAGCCGGAACCCTGATCGCCTGGGGCAGCTACCGCGGCGATCCGATCTTCGGCGGCGTGCGGCTCCTGGGCCGCTACAGCACCACCGGGTCTGAGAAAGACGAGGAGGAGTTTGTCGATCGGCCGATCAACGGTGCCGCCTACCTCTTTGCCGACATCCCGGAGGACGGGGAGATCAGCACCATCAGCGACGGCATCTACATTTTCGTCTTCGACGTGGAGGCGGAGAAGGATCTGATAGGTGGCGGCGTCAGCTCCTGCGACAGCGTGGGCGTCCTGCCCTTCCAGATCAAGGCGGAGTACTTCCAGACCGACGACGCCACATCGGCAGAGAGCCAGCGGGTGACAGCAGAGACCCTCTGGGTGCAGACCCCGGGGGAGGACAACATGCCTGAGATCAGCCTGGAAAGCGGGGCAGCGGGATGAAATACGCAAAAACCGCAGTCCTCGCCCTCCTGCTGCTTGCCTGCACGGCAGCCCCCGCCTGGGCGTCCGGCGGGAGCGGGGCCGGCACTGACCCGGAACCGGAGGCCGTTCTGGAGTGGGGCGTGGAGGCGGACAAGACAAAAATCGACCTGATCCTGCAGAGCCTGGACGAGAGCGAGGCCATCTACGGCGTGCAGCTGGACCTGTACTTCAATGCGGACAACCATATTGACGCGCAGCCTTCCTTTGCTGCCGCCATAGAGGATGCCTACGGCACCATCCAGATGCGGGAAACAGACCAGGCGGACGGACACTACCAGGTGCTCACCGTCGCAGTGGTGGCCATGGACCCGCTGAACAGCGTCGTCAACTATCTGAACGAGCTCAATGTGGGAACGCTGACATTCACAAAAAGTGCAGCTGAGACTGTGCCCACCTCCGGCCGCATGATCCTGCTGGGCCGGAACTCCACCGTCCTGGAGGGGACGGAGCAGCATGTCAGGGTTGTCCCCCAGAGTGCTGCGGCCGTGACGCACAGCGTCACCTTCCAGAACGAGGACGGATCTGCCATCAGCACTGTGAAGGTGGAGAACGGGAAGACCATCCCCGCAGCCTCCTTCCCGGCAGAGCCGGCGAAGACCGGGTACACCTTCCTTGGCTGGTTTGTCGTGGACCCTGCGCCGGAAAAGGAGACCCGGTTCACGGAGAGCTCCCCGGTCTACAGCGACATGACGGTCCGGGCGAGATTTGCAGAGACCGCATGGACCGTGAAGTTCCAGGACGAGCAGGGACAGACCCTGGCAGATCCTCAGACTGTCGCTGACGGGGAGACACTGACCAAACTTCCGGCCGCACCCCAGAGACAGGGCTACATCTTTGAGGGCTGGTTCATCTCCGGCACGAATACCGAGTTTACAGCCGAAACGAAAGTTACAAAGAACCTGACGCTGGTTGCAAGATACAGCGCCAAAATGTGGACCGTCAGCTTCGTGGACGAGCAGGGCCATACCCTGGCGGAATCCAGAAGCGTAGGGAACGGCAGCGGCATCGGCGAACTGCCGGAGCTGGAACCCCGCAGGGGCTATGTGTTCCTGGGATGGTTCCTGGCAGACGGAACCGAGGCAGCCCCCGACACCCCGGTAACGGCGAATATCACACTGACAGCAAAGTACGCCAAAGAGTGGACCGTGACCTTCAAGGACGGGCGTACCGGCGAGACCCTCGGTGAGCACTATGTGCGCAGCGGCGGGACGATCGGCAGCAGCTTCCCGGATCCGAAGACCCACCACGGCTATGAATTCCAGGGCTGGTTCCTGGAGGACGGCACCGCCGCCGAGCCGGGCACCGTCATTACGTCAGATACCGAGGTGACAGCCCGCTACGAGGCCGGCACCTGGACCGTGACCTTCCAGGACAGCATCACCGGGGAAACCATCGGGAAAGCTGTTACGGTGAAGAACGGCCAGGCCCTTGGCACTCTGCCGGAGCCCCCGGTCCATGAGGGCTACACCTTCCGGGAGTGGCAGGACAGCAGCGGCTTTGCCATTACGAAAGACACTGTCATAACCAAAAATCTGACGGTGCGGGCCATCTACGACGAGGTCGGACACAAACCGGTTATCTACGCCGTGCGCTTCCTGGCAGACGGAGAAACTGTGGCAGTCAAGGACATCCCTGCGGGAGATCCCGTGGGCACCCTGCCGGAGGCTCCGGAGAAGACCGGCTTTGTATTCACGGGCTGGTTTGCCGGCAGCACGCAGATCACCGAGGACACCGCAGTGACCGGCGACATGGAGGTCACAGCAAAGTACGAGAAGCTGGTCACCCACACCGTAACCTTTGAGGCGAACGGCACCATTACGGACGTCCGGATTGTGGCGGACGGGGAGAGTGTCGGCACCCTGCCGGAAGCCCCGGCCAGGAGCGGCTACACCTTCAACGGCTGGTATGCAGACGGGGTGCGCTTTACGGCTGATACACCCGTGACCTCTGACCTGACTGTGAAAGCCAGCTACACTTACCGCAGCAGTTCATCCGGATCATCCGGGTCTTCCGGATCGTCTGGTTCATCCGGCGGCAGACCCACGAATCCGGACGGCAGCACAACATCCACCCATAAGAACCCGGACGGCTCCACCACAACCACCACGAAGTACAAGGACGGCACAGTGGACGAGCTGACGGAGAGAAAAGACGGCTCTTCCACCCGGACAACGACCACGCCGGACGGTGTGGTCGGCAGGAGCGAGAAGGACAGCGGCGGCCACATGACATCTGCGGAGGTAACCATCCCCCGGGAGGTCACAGACGGGAACAAAACCGTCAAGGCGCCTCTGGAAGTGAAACCGGAGAAAGATGCTGCCTCCGCACCGGAGATCAGCGTCAGACCGGAAGACGGCAGTGCCGACTATACGCTTGAGATCCCTGTAACGGATACGGGCAAGGGCGTTGTGGCGGTCCTGGTTGACAGCGAAGGAAACGAGACAGTTGTCCGTGACTGTGCTGTTACAGAGGACGGCGTGCTCCTGGATGTCCACGGCAGCGTCACGCTGAAGATTGTGGACCGGGGGCAGGACTTCACCGACATGGATTCGGCCCCCTGGGCCGCAGACGCGGTGGAGTTTGTCTCCGCCCGGGATCTCTTTACCGGAACAGCCCCCAGCCAGTTCAGCCCGTCTGTGGAAATGTCCCGCAGCATGATGGTGACCGTCCTGTACCGCCTGAACTATGAACCCGATGCAGGCGCAGCTGCCTTCTCGGATGTGGCAGACGGCCAGTGGTACACCGAAGCGGTGGCATGGGCTGCAGAGAACGGCGTGGTTGCCGGCTATGAGGACGGCAGCTTCGGACCGGCTGACAATGTCACCCGGGAGCAGATGGCGACCCTTCTGTACCGGTATGCGAAGAACAGGGGACTGGTGTCAGACACATCTGCGGATCTCAGCGGGTTTGCAGATGCGGCACAGGTCGGGGGCTATGCGAAAGAAGCTGTCTCATGGGCAGTTTCCACAGGCCTCATCCAGGGCACCGACAGCACCCACCTGTCTCCTCTGAACAGCGCCACCCGCGCAGAGGCAGCAGCCATTCTCATGCGCTTCGTTGAAAACGTGCTTCACTGAGGCACACAGACAGATGATCCTGAGGATTCCTCTGTGACTCCTTCCGGATCAGCAGACCGCCCGGCGAGGATGCTTCGGCAACCCCCGCCGGGCGGGTTTTCATAGATCTTTACATGAACGGATGCCGGTTCGGAGGTCAGGAAGGAAGATCCGGTACAGCTGCAGAGG
>CAYYHY010000141.1:0-2044 GCA_964471855.1 uncultured Oscillospiraceae bacterium
ATGCAGGGCGCCGGCGGGTGCCGGCGGAAGACAGAGACTGGAAGAGGAAGGCTGCGGCGGGCGGCTGTGAAGGGGCGGAGATACGGAAGCGGCATCCGGGGTGTCCCGGACGCCGCATGGCAGTCACTTCAGTTCAGTTTCCGGAAGGAGCACCTGGTCCACCGATGAGGCTGCTGACCCTGCAGACCGCAATGGGCGGGAGATCTGAACGAAGGAGGCAGACCCGCTCACCGCGGACCCGTGGAGGGTCTCCGTGGCGGTGAACTGCACCCTGCGCCTACTGCGCTTCGGCTGAGGGCATGTCGGTTATGGCAAAGGTGAGCTCCGCCCTGCAGGCGATCTCATCCCCCACCTTCGCTACCGCCGCGGCCCGGCCTGCCGGACCTATCCGGGCGGTGAGCTGGCACTCCAGCTCCAGCACGTCCCCCGGGCGCACCTGGCGCTTGAAATGGCAGTTGCGGATGCCCCCGAAGAGCACCAGCTTCCCCCTGTTCTCCTCCATGGTAAGGGCGGCCACCGCCCCCACCTGGGCCAGGGCCTCCACGATCAGGACCCCGGGCATGACCTTGTATCCCGGGAAGTGACCCTGGAAGAAGGGCTCGTTGGCGGAGACGCACTTGTACCCCTTCGCCCCCTGGCCGGGGGTGCACTCGGTGATCCGGTCCACCAGCAGGAAGGGGTAGCGGTGGGGCAGCAGAGCCTCAATCTGGTCGATGTTCAGTTCCATTTATCTGCCCTCCCATTTCTTCATGCACAGGACCCCGTTGTGTCCGCCGAAGCCGAAGGAGTTGGAGAGGGCGGTGCGGATGTCCGCCTCCCTGCCCTCGTTGGGCACAAAGTCCAGGTCGCAGGCGGGGTCCGGGATCTGGTATCCCACCGTGGGCGGGGCGAAGCCGTCCCGCAGGGAGAGGGCGGTGAAGATGGCCTCCACGGCGCCTCCGGCCCCCAGCAGGTGTCCGGTCATGGACTTGGTGGAACTGCACAGGAGCTTCTCCGCGTGGTCCCCGAAGGTGCTGTGCACCGCCGCCGTCTCGCAGGCGTCATTCATGGGGGTGGAGGTTCCGTGCATGTTGATGTAGTCGATGTCCTCCGGCTTCAGACCCGCATCGGCGATGGCCTGGGCCATGCAGGAGGCCGCCCCGGTCCCTCCGGGGGCGGGGGCCGTGATGTGGTAGGCGTCACAGGTGGCACCGTAGCCCACGATCTCCGCGTAGATCTTCGCCCCTCTGGCCTGAGCGTGTTCCAGCTCCTCCAGGATCAGGGTGCCGGCGCCCTCCCCCATGACGAAGCCGCTGCGCTCCGCATCAAAGGGGATGGAGGCCCGGGCCGGGTCGGTGCTGGTGGAGAGGGCCCGCATGGCGGTGAAGCTGCCCATGACCAGGTCCGTAACCGCAGCCTCGGCTCCCCCGCAGAGCATGACCTCCGCGTAGCCGTCCCGGATGTGCCGGAAGGCGTCTCCCGTGGCGTTGGTGCTGCTGGCGCAGGCGGTGACAATGCAGGAGCACATGCCCCGGAACCCGTAGCGGATGGCGATGTGACCCGCCGCCATGTTGGGGATGATCATGGGAATCACGAAGGGGGACAGGGCATCATAGCCGCGGACCCGGAACTGGTCGAAGGACTTCCCCACGGTCTCAAATCCGCCGATGCCGCTGGAGAAGATCACCCCGCAGCGGTCCAGATTCTCAGAGGTCAGATCCAGTCCGCTGTCCCGCACGGCCTCGTCCGAGGACGCCAGGGCAAACTGGGCATAGCGGTCCAGCCGCTTGGCCGTCCGGCGGCCCAGCAGGCCGTCAGGGTCAAAGTTCTTCACCTCGCCCGCCAGCTTGACCTTCATCTCCGAGGGGTCATAGCGGGTGATGGGACCGATGCCGCAGCGGCCGGCCCGGGCAGCAGCCCAGGCGCTCTGCACGCTGCCGCCCAGGGGGTTCACCGTGCCCATGCCGGTAATCACTACTCTCCGTTTTTCCATGCTTCTCCTCCTCATCCGGCCTCTGCCTGCGCATTCAGCCGGACCCTGTTCTTCTGCAATGCGGACCCTCCG
>CAYYHY010000141.1:2144-7379 GCA_964471855.1 uncultured Oscillospiraceae bacterium
GGCCTCTGCCTGCGCATTCAGCCGGACCCTGTTCTTCTGCAATGCGGACCCTCCGTGGGTCTGTCAGCAATGACAGCTCAGACGGCCATGCCGCCGTCCACGCAGAGCACCTGCCCGGTAATGTAGCCGGACTCCCGGGCTGCCAGGAAGCGGACGGCGTTCGCCGCGTCCTCCGGCCTGCCGGCCCGCCCCTGGGGGATGGAGTCCAGGATGCTCTGCTTCACCTTCTCCGGGAGCACCGCCGTCATGTCGGTCTCAATGAAGCCGGGGGCCACCGCATTGACGGTGATGTTCTTCCCCGCCAGCTCCCGGGCGGCGGCCTTGGTGACACCCACAACCCCCGCCTTGCTGGCGGCGTAGACGCTCTGTCCCGGGTTGCCGTGGAGGGCCACCACGCTGCTCATGTTGACGATGCGCCCGAACTTCTGCCGCACCATGATGCGGGACACCGCCTTCATCATGAAGAAGGTCCCCTTGAGGTTGGTGTCCAGCACCCGGGTGAAGTCCTCCTCCTTCGCTGTCATGAGGAGACCGTCCCGGGTGATGCCGGCGTTGTTTACAAGAATGTCGATGCGGCCGAAGCGGTCCTTCACCGCCGCAGCCAGGGCGGTGCAGGAGGCGGGATCGGAGACGTCCGCCTGGAAGGTCTCCGCCCGGACCCCCAGGTCCCGGCAGGCGGAGGCGGTCTCCTCCGCCGCTGCGGCGTTTCCTGCGTAGTTGACCGCCACATCTGCCCCCTCTGCCGCCAGGGCCAGGCAGACGGCGCGGCCGATGCCTCTGCTCCCTCCGGTCACCAGGGCGGTCATGCCGGACATGGATGCGCTCACGGCTGCACCTCCTTCAGGGCGGTGACCGCCTTCCGGAAGTCCTCCGCCGTATCGATGCTGTATACAGCAATCTTCTTTGTGGTCTTTCTGAAAAAGCCGCTGAGGGTCTTCCCGGGACCGATCTCCACCGCGGTGTCAATGCCGTCCCGCTCCATGGCCCGGATGGTATCCTCCCAGAGGACGGGGGACTGCACCTGCCGCACCAGCAGCTCCGGGATGCTCTCCCCGGGAGCCAGCCGGTCCCCGGTGCAGTTGAAGTAGACGGGAATCTCCATCTCTCCGAAGCTGACTGTCTGGAAATGGGCCGCCAGGACCTCCCCGGCGGGGCGCATGAGGGGGGTGTGGAAGGGCCCGCTCACCTTCAGGGGCATGCAGCGCCGGGCGCCGGCTTCCTTCGCCAGCTCCGCGGCTCTGTCCACCGCCCGCTTCTCCCCGCTGATGACCAGCTGCCCGGGGCAGTTGCAGTTGCAGATGCGCACAACCCCCAGTTCGGAGGCCTCCCGGCACACCTGCTCCAGCTTCTCCCGCTCCAGATAGAGAACGGCGGTCATGCCGCACTCCAGACCCTCCGAGGCCTCCTCCATGGCTCTGCCCCGGAGGGCCACGGTCTCCAGCAGGGTCTTCTCATCCAGGACCCCGGCACAGCAGAGGGCGGAGTACTCCCCCAGGGACAGACCCGCCGCCGCAGAGGGGACGATCCCCTCCGCCTTCAGCAGACGGGTCACCCCGGCGGCGAAGGCCGCCATGCAGGGCTGGGTGTACCGGGTTCTTCCCAGCTGCTCCTCGGGACCCTCGAAGCAGAGGGACTTCACATCAAAGTCCAGGCTTACGGAGTCCATGAAGCTGCGGAAGAGGGGGTACTGCTCATAGAAGTCCTTCCCCATCCCCGCTCTCTGGCTTCCCTGGCCTGCGTATACGAAAGCGGTCTTCACGGCCTCAGGCCTCCCCGGCCAGGCGCCGCACGGTGGCCTCGCAGTCCGCCGTCATCTCCTCGAAGATGGTGCGCAGAGGCCGGATCTCGTGGAGCATGCCGGCCACCTGACCCGCCATGAGGGAGCCCTGTTTTGTATCCCCGTCGAACACCGCCCGGCGGAGGGAACCCAGGGTGTACTGCTCCAGCTCCATGCGGTCCGCCCCCGCCCGCTCCCGCTTCAGGTACTCCCGGGACATCTGGTTCTTCAGAATCCGCACGGGGGCGTTGACGCTGCGGCCGGTGACGGTGGTGTCGCTGTCCTTCGCCTTGATAACGGCGTTCTTGTAGTTGATATGGATGGGGCACTCCTCGCTCACCAGCAGACAGGTGCCCACCTGGACCCCGCAGGCCCCCAGGGCATAGGCGGCCGCCAGCTGCCGCCCGGAGGCGATGCCGCCGGCTGCCACCACGGGGAGATCCGTGACGTCGCACACCTGGGGCACCAGGGCCATGGTGGTCAGTTCCCCCACATGGCCGCCGCTCTCCGTCCCCTCTGCTATGACGCCGTCGATCCCCAGGGGCGCCAGGAGCTTCACCATGGAGGTGGAGGCAACCACGGGGAAGACCAGGAGCCCCGCATCCTTCCACATGGGGATGTACTTCCCCGGAAGGCCGGCGCCGGTGGTCACCACCTTGACCTTCTCCTCCGCCACTACCTTTGCAACCTCCGGGGCGTAGGGGGACATGAGCATGATGTTCACGCCGAAGGGTTTGTCCGTCAGTTCCCTGCAGCGGCGGATCTGGCTGCGGACGCTCTCCGCGTCCAGGGCCCCCGCCCCGATCAGTCCGAAGGCTCCCGCATTGGATACGGCGGCCGCAAACTCCCCGGTGGCGATGTTGGCCATGCCGCCCTGGATGATGGGAAATTCCGTGCCGAGAATTTCATTCAGTTTCACGCTCTGTCCTCCTGTACGCCGCAGCGGACCTGCGCCCGCTGCAGATTCGTTCCCTGTCCGGCACCGTGCCTGGACTGCACAGACCTACGGTACTCACGAGCCCTTCTTCTTCCCTCCGGAGGCAGGGGTCTGACCCATGGAGCGGTAGAGCTGGTACCGCTGCTCCACCAGCGCCTTCGGGGACATCTTCATCAGGGAGGTCAGGGCTTTGTTTAAAGCGGTGTCCACCGTGCGGTACACCGCCTTCACGTCCGTGTGGGCTCCCCCCTCCGGCTCCCTGAGCACCTCCTGGACCACCCCAAGGCGGTGGAGATCCTGGGCCGTCAGCTGCATGACATTGCAGGCCTCATCCGAGCGGGAGGCGTCCCGCCAGAGAATGGTGGCGAACCCCTCGGGGGAGAGCACGGAGTAGACGGCATTCTCCAGCATGAGCACCCGGTTGGCCGCTCCCAGCGCCAGAGCGCCGCCGCTGTTGGCCTCCCCGGCAATCACTGCCACTACCGGCACTGTCAGGGAGCTCATGAGAGCCAGGCACTGGGCGATGGCCTCCCCCTGTCCCCGCTCCTCCGCCTCCTTCCCCGGGTAGGCCCCCGGGGTGTCGATGAAGGTAATCACAGGGCGGCCGAACTTCTCCGCCTGCTTCATGATCCGGTAGGCCTTCCTGTAGCCCTCCGGTCCCGGCATGCCGAAGTTCAGCTTCATCTTCTGCTCCAGGGTGCGCCCCTTCTGCTGGCCCACCACCGAGACGGGGCGGCCGTGGTAGCGGGCAATGCCGCCGATGAGGCAGGGGTCATCCGAACACTGCCGGTCCCCTCTCTGTTCAAAGAAGTCCGTGAACAGGTTTGAAATAAATTCGGCGGCCCCGGGCCTGCCCGGGTACCGCGCCAGTTTCAGCTTCTCTTCCGGCGTGTATTTCAATGCCTCCGCCGCCCCCCTCTCTCGTGAAGCGACAGCAGCTGGGACAGCGTGTCCCGCAGCTGCGGCCGGGGAACAACCTGGTCCAGGAACCCGTGCTCCAGCAGGGATTCCGCACGCTGAAACCCTTCGGGCAGCACCTCGTGCATGGTCTGCTCTATGACCCGGGGACCGGCAAATCCGATCAGGGCCCCCGGCTCCGCCAGCATGATATCCCCCAGGGAGGCGAAGCTGGCGGTCACCCCGCCCATGGTGGGGTGGGTCAGAACAGAGATGAAAAGCCCCCCTGCGCTCTGGAAGCGCTGGACAGCCGCCGCTGTCTTGGCCATCTGCATCAGGGAGACAATCCCCTCCTGCATCCGGGCCCCGCCGCTGGCAGAGAAGATGATCAGAGGCAGCTTCTTCTTCTCGGCTGTCTCTGCCGCTCTGGCAATGATCTCCCCTACAGCGGAGCCCATGCTGCCCATGAGAAAGGAGCTGTCCAGGGCGGCAAACACCGCCCTGCGGCCGTCAATCGAACCGAAGCAGGAGACAGCCGCCTCCTGCATGCCGGTCTGAAGCACCGCTTTGTCCAGCTTGCCCCGGTACCCGGGAAAATCCAGCGGGTCCGAGGGGCGCAGATCGGCGCCCAGCTCCTGGAATGAGCCGGAATCCAGCAGCAGGGACAGGCGGTAGTATGCGCCGATGGAGGCGTGCCAGCCGCAGCGGGGGCACACCTGGCCGCCCGCATGCCACTCCGACGCCCCGCTCTCCTGCCCGCACTTGGGACAGGCTTTCGGGCGCTGCGAGGTGACCTGCTCGTCCCAGGCCTCCTGATGGGTTTTGATCCTGGCCTGGCGCCGGCTGAAAAAACGACTCACCTTGTGCTCCTTTCCAATGGAAACGGCCGGGGCAGGAAACATGCCCGGCGGTTAGCTGCCGGACTGCTCCCGTGCCCTGACCCCGGGGCTTCTTACTCCTTGTGGCTGCGGATGTAATTCAGCACATCCTCTACGGTGTGGATGGCCTCCAGGTCCTCGTCGGCAATGCCGACCCCCAGGGCCTCCTGCATCGTCATGGAGAGATCTACAAGCTCCAGAGAGTCTGCATCCAGATCCTCAACCAGTCTGGTCTCCGGCTTAACGTCGTCGGGGTCACAGCCGAGGGTGTCAACGATAACGTCTTTGATTTGCTCAAAGGTAATTTCCATTATGATGTCGTCCTTTCTGAATAATCAGGTGCCGAATTCATCTAAATTATTTTAGATAAAATCTCTTCTCATTATAGATATTCCACGCATTTTGTCAAGGGGCATTTCAGCTTTCCTGAGGGAAGTCACAGCTTATGCACACAGTTCTCTGCGGTTTAAGCGGGAACTGCCGGCTGCAGCCGCCGGTCCCTCTCCCCGCCGCTGCGGACCTGCCTTCAGACACTGGCAGGACCTGAAATTTCCCCTCCGGCCCTCCAAAAAAGTGCTTGCATTCCAGAATGTCCTGTGCTATACTGGCAAAGCTGTCAGGAAGACAGCACCGGACATGCGGCTGTAGCTCAGTTGGATAGAGTGACTGGCTACGAACCAGTAGGTCGGGGGTTCGAATCCCTTCAGCCGTACTGAGGACGATCCATTTGGACCGTCCTCTTTTTT